>DASRJP010000396.1:0-37006 GCA_035649415.1 Pirellulaceae bacterium
GACCAGCCGGCGGGCAAATGCGGCCGATTGCTCCTGGACCAGCGGGCTGTTCATCCAGAACAGGGCTTGCAGCGGTACCGTGGAGGCGGTGCGCTGGTCGGTGGTCGTGTTCGTGTCGGGGCCGTCGAACAGGGCCAGGAACGGATGCCGCTGGATCCGCTGCGTCATCAGGTAGACGCTGCGATGCTGCGAGGGGTAGACGTCCTTGAAGGGCGCGTGCTGCGTCCAGGGCCAGGTTTTGATGTCCGGAAATGGATGGGCGCCAGGCCGCTTCAAATCGAGCGTGCCGGCCACCGACAGCATCCCGTCGCGGATGGCTTCGGCGTCGAGCCGCTCGCGGTCGCGTGCGGCAAGTCCAAAGTCCAAAGTCCCAGGTCCAAAGTCGGTGTCGGCCGATTCCTGACCTTGGACTTTGGACTTTGGACTTTGGACGTTGCTGGCCAGCCGCCAAGTGTTGCTCGTCAGAATCAATCTATGCATCTGCTTCACCGACCAGCCCTGCTCGACGAAGTACCGCGCGAGGTAATCGAGCAGCTCCGGGTGCGTCGGCAGCTCGCCGCGGGTGCCGAAGTTCGACGGGGTCGAGACAATGCCGCGGCCGAAATGGTGCTGCCAGATGCGGTTGACCATCACGCGGGCCGTCAGCGGATGGCCCGGATGCGTCAGCCATTGCGCCAGTTGCATGCGGCCGCTCGTGCCGCTGGGCACATTAATTTCAGTCGGCAGCTTCACCAGCGCCGGCATCCGACGCGGCACCATTGCCCCCGGCTGGGCTGGATCCCCCTTCTCCTGAATCGGCGCATCCGCCGCCGTCCCTTCCCGGACGCCATAAGCACACGGCAATCCCGGCGGCACACTCGTCCGCAACAAATCGCGCAGCTCGCCCTTCCGCGCCTTTACGTCCTCTTCCTTCTTCCCCGCTTCAAGCGTTTTGATCTCTTCTTCGAGCTGCTTCATGCGCGCCGCGTGCGCCTCGAACTGCGGCAGCGCCTCCAGCGGCGGCACGAGCGAGACGAAATGCTGCCGGCCGAACTGTTTGGAGGCGTATTCCTCGCCGCCAGGCCAGGGAAACTGCGTGCTGGCGAAGATGCCGTACAGGGCGTAGTAATCCTCGCGGGTGATCGGATCGAATTTGTGGTCGTGGCAGCGGGCGCATTTGAACGTCTGGCCGAGAAACGCCCGCCCGACCGTGTCGATCGTGTCCTCGAGTGTGAGGTGCCACAGCTCGTATGGACCCGTTGCATACCGCCGCGACAGGGCCAAAAAGCCCGTGGCGATCGTCTGCTCCGCGAATTGGTCTTTCGTGCCGCCGCTCAACACTGTCTGGGCCGCCAGGATGTCCCCCGCCACCTGCTCCCGCACGAACTGGTCGTACGGCTTGTCGGCATTGAACGCGTCGATGATGTAGTCGCGATAGAGCCGCGCCTCGGGAACCGGATAGTCGGCATTATCACCGGCCGTGTCGGCATAGCGGACCACGTCCATCCAATGCCGCCCCCAGCGTTCGCCATAGCGCGGCGACTGGAGCAGCCGGTCGATCAGCTTCGTCCAGGCATCGGGCGACTGGTCGCCGAGGAACGCGTCCACCTCCTCCGGCGGCGGCGGCAGGCCGATTAAATCGAAGTACAGCCGGCGGATGAGCGTCCGCTTGTCGGCCAGGCCGGCCGGCGACAGCTTCAGCTCGCGCCACTTCGCCGACACGAACCGATCGATAGGATGCTCCGACCAGCCGCTGGGATCGGCCGGCGGCTCGACCTTTTTCACCGGCTGATACGCCCAGTGAGCCTCGCGAGAGAAGGCGGCAGCGCCTGGCTTCGCCTCCGGCCATGGCGCGCCGAATTTGATCCACTTCGCCACAGCGGCAATTGTCTCCTCGGGAAGCTTTCCCTCCGGCGGCATCTGGAACTCGGCGTCCTCGCGATACTCGATTGCTTGCAGCAGAAGGCTCTTGTCAGGCTCGCTGGGAGAGACTGCCGGCCCGTTCTTGCCCCCCTTGATCAGCGCCGCCCGCGAATCGACCCGCAAGTCATGCGACGTCTTTTCGCCGCCATGGCAGCGGAAGCACGTCTGTGCGAGCAGCGGCCGGACCCGCGTTTCGAACAGCGTCTCGGCGTCTTCTTCCGCCTTTCCGGCGGATGCCATGAACAGAAGAATTACCAGCGGCAGCGATCGCCGAGCGCACATCGATCGTTCCTCGCTGGTCGGGGTGAGACGACTATCTGCTCTGCTTTATATTTCTGAAGACGCTGCTTGTCCACAGCGGCCAGTTCGGCGGTTTTGGCCGCCAGCAGGAATACTTGATGCCTCGGGGGGCAAAACCGTAAACTGTGTTGAATTAGTCCTTTCGGCATAGGCCCACGCCCAGAGGAGACGCCAAGATGAGCGTAGCTACGAATTCTTCCGCCGTCCACCAGATCGGTGAAGCAGCAGGCGCCGTTTGGAAAGCACTCAGCAAGAACGGCCCACTGTCGGTGGCCAAATTGGCGGAAGCAACCAACGTCAACCGCGACCTGTTCATGCAGGCCATTGGCTGGCTGGCCCGCGAGGACAAGATCGACATCAGCGAGTCCAAGCGGGGACGGATCGTGTCACTAAGGTCGGAGGTGTAGGGGCGTGGCACCCATACTTTATTGGTGCGTGCCACCTGTGTATGACCACCCGCCCCTACTTCTTCTCCTCTCCCAGCACCGACGCGTGCAGCGGCGAATAACGGTAGTTGGCTTCCAGCGAGAGAAGGTTCATCGTCGTCACATAGACTCGGCCGGCGTGCAAACCCCAGCGATCGGGCACCGACCCGCGCGGGTCCCAGCTACCGGCCCACACCCCTTGCTGCTCTTGCGAGTTTCGCAGTAGCGGGTGCAGCGTCGCTTCCCACTTCGTCCATACCGGAACGTATGCCGCGTTTCGCTCTTTCAGGTACACCAGCGCCAGGGTGGCGTAGTACCAGTAGTACGTGTCCCGCAGGGGCTCGCGCGCCGTCCCGATCGCCGGCGGATTGGCGCTGAGGAACTCCGCTCCGCGGCCGAGTGCCGGGTGATTGTGCTGCCAGCCCAAGAACTCGCGGCTGAGCAGGCCCACGGCAGTCATCGTTTTGCTCGGCACGCGGCCGTGCCGCTGCTGTGGCGTGTCGGGCGCGAAGGGATTGTAGCGATAGAGATGCGCTTCGCCGCCGGCACCTTGGGCCGAGTTCATCCATTTCTCGATCCGCACAAAAGTCTCCGTGGGCACCTCGAGGTCCGCCAGCTTCGCGCTGTGCAGTGCCGCCACCATCCAACCGGTGACCGACGTGTCGGTGCCGATGCCGCCGATGATCGCGCCGTTTTCGTCGAATTCCGGCGAATAGCGCCAGCCGCCCAGATCCTTATTCTGCGAAGCGACGATAAAATCGATCGCCTTCTGCGCCGGCTCCTTGAGCGCCGGATCGCCCGTCATGCCGTACGCTTCGCACAGCGCCAGCGTGGCCAAAGCGTGGCTGTACAGCCAAACGCTCTTGTTGGAACGGTCATCTAGGGGCACGAACAAGTCGCCGTTGGTCTTCTGGTAGGCCAGCAGATGGTTGATACCGCGGTGCAGCACGTCCTTGTACTTGTGCTCGCGGTGGGTATATCCGCCCCCTTGCAGCGCCAGAATCGCCAGGGCCGTAGCCCCCGTATCGGAAATCAGCATGAACCGTCGCTCGTCGTCGCTGATGGCATTGGTCGCGTCGTCAAACCCCTGCAGGCTCCAGTGGCCATCGGGATGCTGATGACGGGCCAGAAACGCCAAACCCAGCTCAATCGCGGCTTCCGTCTGCGGTGATGTGGCGCCGCGACCTCTGCCTGGCTGATCACCGGATAATCGGGACGAACGCTTGACGAACGGCTCGCGTGAAACGATCGCCGTCGTGCTGATCGCCGGCAGCCCGCCCACGGCTGAGCGGACGAAACGCGTCGCGGCGGTCTGCACGTTCAGGCTCTCCTCGCGGGCGCGGCGCGAATTGAGCCCCACTTCAGGCGAATACTCGGTCCCTAAGCCGCCGGGACCTTCAGCCGCCTCCACGTGCACAGCCAGCGCGTTGCCCGATTGCCGCGACATGGGCGTATTCGATGTGCCCCCCATCATGTGGTCGATTTCCGCCTGAGCGACCGCTGAGCCGACACCAACTTCGGGTATGTCCGCAACCGTCAACGACGATGACGGCCCGGCGGCAGCAATCGCCTTGGCTGGTGCTGCGGCTGCGGCGCTACTGGCGACCTGTGGGCCTTCGCCGGCCGCGCTGGCCGATTTCCGCTGGCCGCTGGCGGTCGCGACGCCCGTGCCCAGCGTTGCGTCGTCTCCCGCGATGGCCCCTTGCGGGTCGCTTGTGACCGGGCCGCTGACGCCGCCGGTCATCCGTTCTGTCTGGATGCCGCGGGCGGCCAGGGGGACGCCGAGCGAGTCGCCGCTCGATTGTGGAGCACCGGCAAGCTGGATTGTGTCGGCAATCGTATTGGCGGCAAAGGTTGGCGCCGAGGATGCTTTGGCGGGGGACTCGCTACCGCCGCCGGCCAGGGCCACGCCGGGCGTTCCGTCTGCCGTCTCTGCCCTCATAGCGGCGACGCTGGCCACCGCGGCGGCCGATCCGCTGTCAGCCGCGGGCG
The DNA here is from genome assembly GCA_035649415.1 of Pirellulaceae bacterium. Classification (GTDB taxonomy): domain Bacteria; phylum Planctomycetota; class Planctomycetia; order Pirellulales; family Pirellulaceae; genus DATKDU01. Next base: position 4,620 of record DASRJP010000396.1, read on the forward strand.
CCGCTTCACCGATGGGCACGGCCGCGCCGCCAGCCGGCGCGCCGCCCGCTGCCGTCAACCGGCTGGCAGTCGTAGTGCTGGCGGCGGCCTCGGGAATTCGCGGCACACCCGAATCGCCGCCGTCACCTGCGGGGGAAGTCGCTGCGTCGGCGACAACCGGCCCGGCAATCGCCAGTTGGGGAGCGCCACCCTGTGCCGCGCGAGCTAGCCGGCGTGCCTTTTCCTCTTCGTCGTCCAGGTCTGCTTGTCCAGCGGCGCCGCCCCCCGCCGCCCCCTGGCTGGCCTCGGCCCGGCTCATTTCGGTCCGCGCCAGCAGCTGCGCGGCCGTGGCGTCGCTGGTCGGGCCTATCGCATCAGCCGATTGTGGACCACCAGTGGCCGCTGCCGGCGAAGTTGTTGCCGACCTGGCCACGCCCGCTACCTGTGCCTCGATTGGCGCTGGCAAGCCGCCGCTTTCGCCTGCCGGAGCCGCCGCGACTTCCGCCACTTGCGGCGTGGCCAAAGCAGCCTGTGGCATTCCGCCGCCCGGAGCACTCCGCGCGATCTGGGCCGCGCTTAGCTCGCGCGCGGGTTGTGGCTGCCCACCGCCGGCAGCACGTGTGCCGCCGCGCTCGGCAACAAACTGCGTGGGCCCAATATCAACGTCGGTCGTTCCCTTGGCGCCGGTGACTTGGGCGCGAGCCGCCTGGGCGTCGGCGCGATTCAGCGTGGCGCTAGCGCTGGCAGCCTGAGGCGAAACTTCCACAGCGCCCGGTGCGTTTCCAAGATTCGATAGCTCGGCGCGCGTCGATGCCGCCGGCTGCATCTGGCCGGCGACAGAGCGGGCGATCTGCGCCGGGCTGCTCGGCGTGAACGCGTCGCCCGGCGTCTGCGAGGTCGCTTCCGCGCGGCGAGCGGAGCCAGAGGCAACAAGCGCCGGACTTTCACTGCCGGGGGAAGCTCGATCCAAGTTCGGGGACTGTCCAACGCCCGTAATGCCACCCTCCGCCCGGCTGATTACCAAGCGAGAAGGCTGAGGCGAAGTTTGACCGCCGGTGGCGGCGACGCTGGCCGCGGGGCTCTCCACGGAGGCTGGGGACGCCGTGGTCGGACTGGCCTGGGCGGCACGGGCTGGCGAAGCGCCCGCAGCCACCTGCGGCCGGATCGTCGGCATTGTGGAGACCTGAGCTCGCGCCATGCCGCCGCTAGCCATCGCAACGGCGCCGGCGACGTCAGACGACGAAGCCGGCGCGGGGCTGCCCGTATTGGGAGTTGTCGTCGCGGCCTGGCGCGAGAGGGCCGTCGTAGCGGGACCGGGCTGCGACGAGTTCGCAGTCTGCGGGCCGGCGTTGGTGGCGACTTCCGCCGCGCGGGTGGGGATATTGGCCACTGCGACATTGGTGCTGCGCGACGGTGAGGGAGTTGTCGGACCTGGCGGCCCCACAGTCGGAAGCTGCGACGGATTGCCCGCTGCCCGGCGCTGCGCATCCGCGCTGGCCGACTGCGTGGCCAGTGCGGCAATTTGCGTTGACGCTGGCTCCCCTGCATTTGGCGAGGCTTGCGGAGCGGTAGTGGACTGGCGGCGCGTGGCGGTGTTGGCAGCCGCCAGTTCGGACGCGGCTGACGACGTTACGGTTCCCGTCGGCGCGGGCTGGACTTCCGTGGCGTCCGTGATGCTCGGAGCGCTCGTCCTGCGGGTAAGCGTGGTCACGGGCGATGCACTGGGTACCGCCGACGGCGCCTGACGGCCCTCCATTTGGGTCGGCCGCGCGGCGGCGATCGGCGAAGGATTTGTCGTCGGTTCAGAAGCAGGCTCCGCACGCTGCGGCGCATTTGCCGCCAGGCGGCCCGTGGCGCGCTCGATGCGGCTGGCCTGCGGCATCAACTGCGCGGCTGCCGAAGTCTCCGTCCGATTTTGCGCCGGCGCTGTAACGGCCGCCGAAGCAGTTACATCGGGCCGCGTGGTTATTCGTGGCTGCCTGGTGGGCACGGGCGAGGGCGACTGGGCGATCTGCGGTGCGGTTTCCGCCGGCGCCTGCCGGCGCTCCAGCGGCGCGCTTGCGGTCGAGGGGATTTCAGGCAGCGGCGCGTCGCTGCGGGCCACCTGCGGGCTGGCCGTTGCCAGCTTCTGCGTGAACGTGCTGGCTGGTGCAAGCGCGCTGGGCGACGTCAATTTTGGCAATGGCGGCACGTCGGCGGCGGCAATGGGGCTGGTCGGCGCGCGAGTTGGCTGCGCCATCTGGCGCTTGAGCGTCGGCGCGGCAGCCGCATCGGCCTGCGGCGAAGGAGCGTCGGTCCTCCGCGAAATTTGCGGCGTTGCCGCCACAGTCGGCGTTGCCGGCGCGACCGCCGCCTCGGACGCAGTGGCTGATTCTGCCGTCTGCCTCTCGATCCGCATGGCTGCCGCCTGAGCCTCGATTCCCGCCGGCCGCGGTTGTTCGATGGCCAGCGCCTGGACGAGTTGGCTGGTGGTCAGCTCGCTGGGCTTGCTCTGCCGACTGAGTTTTGACATTTGCTCGGCGAAGCGAGGCGCGACTTCGTTGGGCTCTGTCCGCCTGACGACATTCGGCTGCGTCGCGGCGACTGGATTTGGAACCGGCACCGGCTGCTCGGGCGATTGCGTCCTCTCCGGCCGCGTTTCCTGCCGAACGATATTTTCCGGCTCCGGCTGCGGCTCGGGAGATCTCACTTCCAGCGACTTCTCGAAGTCCTGCTTGGGACGGTCCTCCTCCGGCAGCATTTGCTGCGGGTGGTATTGGGGTATCAGCTTCGGTTTGCGCGGTTCGATGACTTCCCGCTCGGCAACGATCTCGTCATCCAACCCGGCGAAGATCCGCGTCTCGATCATGTGGACGACCATAACCAGGTGCAAAATCGCGCTGACGACGACGGCCAGTTGCATTGACCGCCGCACCAGCCGATTGTCCACATAGCGGAAGCCGATCATGAAGGCGGCGACTGCCAGAGGTATTACCACGAGCGACGTGATCGCGTTGGCGTACCACGGCACACCCGTGTACTTGAGATATGCCGCACTGACCCCCATCAAGAACGCGCCAAGCACGACCAAGGCGATGTACAACGGCCACACTTTTTCGTCAAAGTAGTCGCCGTGAAATTCGGCAACTCTGCGGATGATGCGGCGGATCTTGGCCATGCCTACTCCTCCGTGAGCGACGCGGAATAGTCGCGAATACCCGCTTCGTTGCACAGCCGCATCGCGGTGGCGACGAAATCCCATGGCACCCGCTTATCGGCGCGGATGACCACGCTTTGATTGGCGGGGTTGTTGACTGCTGCATCCCGCAGCACTTGCCCCAGCTCCTTTTGCGTGAGCTGGCGCCCGCGGAAGAAGTAGCCCCCCTGGCTATCGATATTCAGAAAAATCTCGTGCGGCCGGGCCGTGAGCGGCATGGCCTCCGTCCCCGAAGGAAGCAGCACTTTCATGTCGCGCTCTTCCTCGGCAAACCGCGTGACGACCATAAAAAAGATAAGCAGGTTGAAAACCATGTCGATCATGGGCGTCATGTCGAGCAGGCCCTGCGTCCGGCCCTTGTTGAGTTGGATCGCCATGGGCCTTATCTCCCCGCGGCCGCGGCCGGTTCTTTCTCATCGCCCATCGGATCGCCGTCGGCCGATTGCCTGCTGAACCGCACGCGGCCTTCGTAGCGCTCCAGTTGCGGCAGCAGGCTGAAAATCAACTCGTCGATTTGGCGGAAGTACGACTGAATCCACCCCTCCAGGCAGTGCGAAACGAATAACGCCGGGATGGCGACAAACAGGCCGGCAAACGTTGTCACCAGCGCCGTATAGATGCCCGCGGCCAGGACGGTGACTCGGTTGGCGTCGGCCCCCATGACCGTCATCTGATGAAAGGCCATGATCATTCCTTGAATGGTGCCGATCAGTCCCAGCATCGTGGAGAGCGACGCAGCCAGGTTGAGCCAGCGGACGTTGGCATACAGCCGGTCCGCTTCCCGCTGACTGGCATCCTTGACGGCGGCCTCGATTTCCGTCAGCGGGCGGCCCACTTTCAACAGCATCACGCGAATGACGTTGGCCGCAGCCGATGGAAACTGCTGGCACAAACGGTACGCTTTCCGGGGGTCGAACGTTCCTTGTGGCCCGGCCAGTTGTCCCAGGCCACTCACCAGTTCGCTGGGGAGCACTCGCTGGGGCCGTAGCCCCAGGATTCGCTCGATGGTCATCGCCACCGCCAGAAGCGACATCCCGGCGATCGGAATCATGAAGATTCCGCCCGCGACGGCCAGGTCAAAGATATTGATTGCTTTGTCGTCAGCGCGACTGCTTGTTGCCGGCTCGGACGAAGCGCCGCCCGGCGCCGGCGCAGCCGCACTGCTGGGACCGCCGTCTGCCGCCGGATTGCCGCTGCCTTGAGCGCGAGCCTGATTCCTCGCTGGCAGCGACCAGAGCAGTAGCAAGGCCATCAGTGCCGCGGCCACATAGAGGCCCAGCCGGACCAGCGACGAGTAGCGTGACAGTGCGATTGAATGCATGAAATGTTCTCTTCTCGCTCCGCGTACTACAATTTCCCGAGCACGTCCAGCCGCTTTTTCGCTTCCGCGGCCAATTCGTGCTGCGGGTGCTTTTCCACGACAAATGAATAAAACCGCTTGGCGTCGGCAATCAGTTTCGATTTCGCGTCGCCATTGGCGGCGGAAATCTGCACCTCGGCACAGCGGCCGGCCTCGTATCCGCTTTTAGCCTGCCAATTCTTGGTTTCTGCGGAGGCCTGGTCCCCGCCGTAGCCGAACATGGCCCGCTGGAACTCGCGGATGGCTTCGTTCTGCTGCTTCTGAGTGAACAGGATTTCCCCCATCATGAACCGGGCCCGCGCGCCGACATGATCGCGCGACTTCGTAGCCGCCGTTTCATAGTCCTTAAGCGCGTCCTCGGTCTGGCCGGCATTCTGCCGGGCCCAGCCCAGTTCGTAGTGCGCTTCGGCCAACAGCGGCGTCTGCGGAAACTTCTCCGGAATCTGCTCGAAGAGGCCAATGGCGTCGTTCCATTGTTTGAGCTGCGAAGCGCTCTGGCCGCCGTGCAAAAGCGTTAGCACTTCGATCGTCGGCGATGAAGCCTTGGTCTTGGCCGCCGCCTGATAGGCCGGTAGCGCTTCCTGGAACTTGTCCAGGCGGAACAGGCATTCAGCCTTCATGAAAATGCCGTCGGCCGCCAGTGGCCCGCTGCCAAACTTCGTCACCTGGTCGCTGAACTGTTTGAGGGCCTCGTCGAACTGCTTCTGCTGGAAGTGGGCCCAGCCGAGCTTGTAGGCTGATTTTTCGCCGAGGTCGCCGGTGGGATTCTTGGCGCGGCAGGCGGCATACGCCTTGACCGCCTCGACATATTCCTTCTTCTCGTAGCGATCCTCGCCCACGTGGAACGACGCTTCCGCGGCCAGCGGGCTGTCCGCGTGGTTTGCGGCCAGTGAGACAAAGTACGGGACCGCATCAGCATGCTTGTCCTGCGATTTGAGCGCCCAGCCAATCTCGTAGAGCACTTTGTCCATGCCGGCGTACTTGGGATCGACCTTGATCACCTCGCCAAAAGTTGCGGTCGCTTCCGCAAACTTCTGCAGTGCGACTTGGCACTGTCCCTTTTCGTAGAGGATGTCGCACTTGCGCATCACGTCGGGATTGGATTTGAAGAACGCGTCAAAGTCGGCAATTGCCTCCGCAAATTGTCCAGCCTGGCGGCGGGCCAGCCCGCGACCGCGATAAGCATCGCTTGCCAGCGGATGCTGCGGGTTGTCAGTCAGCAGTTTGGTGAACGACTCTACGGCAACCGGGAATTCCTTGGCCTGAAGCTGCGACCAGGCTTTGCCGTAGATCGCATAGGACACGAACGGAGACTGTGGAAACTTGCTGGCAACGGTCTCGTATTCGGCCAGTGCCGCCTTGTAATCACCAGCAGCAAAGGCGAACTCACCGAGGCGATAATGGGCCTGATCTAGATGACCGCTGGCCGGAAAATTGGCGAGCAGCGTGTCGATCGCTGCCTTGGCCTCCGCCGCTTTGCCGAGCTTGTGTCGGGCGCGAGCCGCCAGCAGCAGCACTTCGTCCGACTGTCGCCACTTGGGATTCGCCTTGAGCGACGCGTCGAGTGCCTTCTCGGCTGCCTCGACCTTGTCAGTGAAAAACTGGCTGGCGCCGATCAAATACTGTGCCTCGGCCAGGGCATCGGCCGCCTTCAAACCGGCAATGATCGGCTCCAGTGCCGCAATCGTCTCGGGATACTTCTTCTGGACGAACGCGACCAGTCCCACTCGCACGCGCCACGTGTCGGCATCGGCGTGCCCTGAATGCTTGGCCGCCAGATCCGCAAAGAGCTTCTCCGCCTCGGCATATTTTTTGAGCTGCAAGCTGCACTCGGCCGCGACATATTTGGCATCCGGCAGCAGCTTGTCCTGCGGAAACGCTGCCACAAAAGCGCCGGCCTGTTTCAGGCCTTCGTCGTAGTTCTTCAGCTCGAGTGCCGCAAATGCGGCGTTGTATCGCGCTTGCGCCGCCAGCTCGTGCTGCGGATGATTGTCGGCGATTTTGGCATACAAACCAAGCGCTTCGCCGCGGCGGTCCGGCAATTCGTACAGCGCGTCAGCCTGATCGAGATTCAAATGGACCAAAAATGGGCTGTCTGCTGCGCCGGGCAGTGCCTTGGTTGCCAAATCGAGCGCTTCGGCGAATTTTTTCTGCTTGAGATAGATCTTGCATAACCAATGCGCCGCTTCGGGCGACGACTTCGTTCCGGCAGAAGCCGATTTGGAGAGCCAGGTCGCCGCTTCGTCGAACTTGCCAGAGCGGTAGAATGAAGTTCCCGCCAGCATCGTCGCATCGGAGACGTAAGGGGATTGCGGAAACGTTGTGGCGAGTTTCGCGTACAGCGCCGCCGACTGCTCAAACTTGTCTTGCCGCGCCTGGCACAGCGCCTGCTGGAACAGGGCATGGTCAGCCAGGCGGAAGCCTTCGATCGATGCCGCTTCGGCAAAGAGCTTTTCCGCACCGGCAATGTCCCCCGATTGCAGCAACGTTTCCCCCTTTCGCATCCGCACCTCAGGGACGAGCGGGCCGTCCTTGACCTCCTGCAAATACTGATCGTAGATTTTCCCGGCCTCGGCAAATTGCTTCAGCTCTTCCCGCGTCACTCCGAGGGCATAGAGCACTTCGTGACGCCGGGGAGATTTTTCATCGGCCTTAAGCAGCGCGTCATAGGCAGCGGCCGCCTCCTCTTTCTTGCCCAGCGCGTAGAGCGATTCTCCCTGAAAGAAGAGCGCCTCACCGGCATGCTTGCTCTTGGCAAACTGCTTGACCAGCGTGCCGAAGGTCCCAGCCGCCTGGGCGTACATCTCCTTGTTGCCGCCGACCGCCAGCGCGTACTGGCTGGCTCCGAGGTTGAGATAACTGTCTTCTAGCAGCTCGAACTTGGGATAGTTGGCAATCACGGCGGCAAAGGAGGCAGCCGCCTGCTCGTGCTGCTTGAGCTGAAGCTGACAAATCCCCAGGTAGTGCTGCGCTTTAGGGGCCAGCGGGTCCTTGGCATGGTCTTTCAGAAACTTCTGCCACTCCAGCGCTGCGACGTCGAAGGCGCCGTTGTTTTGCAGGTTGGCCGCATCGGCGTAGCTTTGCTTGGCTTCCTGGGAGGATTCGGTCTTGTCCTGCGCGGTGGCGATAGCGGCCACCGCCATCAGACTCGCCAGAAGGACACTTGGCACAAACCTTCGGACAGCAGATCCCATCGGCCTCACCTTTGCACCTTCGAGGGCGGTCTCGCCAGCAGACTCAAATACTGCCGGCACAAGGTCTTACGCTTCGCGGACGTCTGCCGACCCTCGCGGACGCAGCAGCATCGCCCAGGTCCAGTCTAACCGTGCCCCCCGGCAGGGTAAAGTTGCGGCATATTCGCTTACGCACGGAGTATTGGCACGCGTTGGGTCAGGCGTTACGCCCATGGTCCCGGATCAGGCCGGCAATCAGAATGAAGGTGCTGGCCAGCGGGCGCCGAAAACAATGAGTTGCCGGGCTGCGTACCTCGTCCATCCAATCTCTTTTGGACAGGTCGAAAACCTGTCCTACGCGCGTGAAACGAGTCCTCATCACCGGCGGCGCGGGATTTATTGGTTCCCATCTGACCGAGGCGCTGCTGGTCCGCGGCGATGCTGTCACGGTGATTGACGACGAATCCACGGGCCGCGCGGAAAACCTGTCTTCGGTCCAGGCTCACCAGCGGCTCACGTTTCGCCGCGGCAGCGTCGCCGACGTCGATCTCGTGCGGCAGTCACTCGCAGGGGTGGAGGAGGTTTATCACCTGGCGGCGGCCGTCGGCGTGGCCCTCATCGCCCGACAGCCGCTTCAGACGATTGAGAGGAACATATATCCGACGCAGCTGCTGCTCGACGAATTATGCCGCAGAAACGGCGGCGGTCAGAAGGTTCGCTTTTTTCTGGCCAGCACCAGCGAGGTCTACGGCAAGAATCCCAAGCCCACGTGGACTGAGGACGATGATCTCGTGTTTGGTCCGACCACCAGGCCGCGGTGGAGCTACGGGGTCTCCAAAGCCGTGGATGAATTCCTCGCCCTGGCGTGCGCGCGCCAATTCGGTCTGCCAGTGGTCATCGGCCGCTTCTTCAATGTCGTCGGGCCGCGGCAGACCGGCGCGTTTGGCATGGTCTTGCCGCGGTTCGTGGAGGCGGCGCTAGAGGGAGAGCCGCTGGTCGTCCATGACGACGGCCGGCAAGTCCGCTGCTTTGCGCACGTGCAGGACGTCGTTTCTTCGCTAGTGAAGCTCGTCCAAACACCAGCCGCCCAGGGCCACGTGTTCAACATTGGCAGCGACCAGCCGGTCTCTATTCTCGAGCTGGCCCAGCGCGTCATCGCGCTTGCCGGCTCTTCCTCGGAGATCGAATACCAAAGTTACGCTCAAGCTTATGATCAGGACTTCGAGGACATTCGCCACCGTGTCCCTGACCTGACTCGCCTGCGGCAAGCGATTGGCTTTGCCCCGCGGAACGATTTGGATTCGATCATCCGGGATGTGATCGCGTGGAAGCGAGGGTGAGCCGCAAATCCGGCTATTTCCCCAGCACGAATTTTACTGCCGCCGCCGCATCTTGCTTGTCGCCCAGGACCAGACTGTTCTTCGCGCCGGCGGCGACGTAAGCGCCTGCGGCCAGCGCAGCGCTTTCGGCCGTCTCGCCGCTGACAGAGAGGTTCGTCGGCGCCGCTAGCGCCAGAATCCCCGGCAAATCGCCGTACTTCGCGCCGCCAGGGAGAAAGCTCACGTCAAGATAATCGGTCACTCCCGCAAACCGAAAACCATGCGTGTCGATAGCCGCCTTGCGAATGGCGCCCTCACACTGAGCGAGCGCGACCGCGGCAATCGGGCCCGTGCCGTCTAGTGCGATCAGGTTGATCTTCTCGGCGCTGTGGGCGTCATCGTGCTTCACGTATCCGACCACGGTCAGCACGTCGTGCACCCGCTGGGCAAAGAGCGTGTGGTTGTATCCAAACGTGTAGCCCGCAAATTCGCGATTGTTAGCCACTTTGCGGGTCTTGGAGACGGCCGTACCGTCCGCGAGGGATTCCCCCTGGAAGAGCAAATCAACGCCGCAGACGCTTACGCCCGCGTCAATCAGCCTCTGTACCTCCGCAGTCGGCGAGCCGTCGTCCTTGACCAGCCCATTTTTCCCTTTCTCGGAAAGCCAAATCACCACTTGCCGATCCCAATTCTTGGGAAGGAAAAACAGCACCGGCAATTCCTCGCCGCGGGTCTTGTTCCGCAGCACGCCCACAAAGCGAACCGCGTCACCCTGCGGCGTCTCCTTGAAGTTGTCCCACTCGACCTCCCCCTTGCCCGGCAGTGAGCGGCCAAGGATCGCGTCGATCGCGCCACCGGCGACCTTGCGCCATTTCTCGAGCGATGACTTGTCCTTGGGTGCGATTGCCACCAGTTGCTGCTGTGCGTCGTCGTGCCAGTGTTTCACGAGTTTCCGCTCAAAGTCGTCGCCACCGGCCGGCTTGGGATGCTCGGCATCCCACACAGTCAACTTGTCCACATCGAGTCGCGAAAAATCCTGCTCGACGATCGGCTCCTCGTGACCAAGCTTGAAATGTTTGTTGAGCCAGGTGTAGTAGGCCGAGCGGCTGACATAGTTGTAGTTGTGGCCGAACTCCGTGCGGTCAAGGAGAAAAACGTTGTCCGGCGCACCCATCAACGTGTAGTGGGCCTTGAGTTCGGGGAATCCCTTGGATCGCATCTCTTTCGTCCAGTCGTCCGCCGCGGTCAGCCCCAGCGGCTTGGGGGCGAAAAGTGCCGCGAACTCGATGTTCCCCGTATCGACACGGAGTACGCAAGCGTTTTCGCAGGTGCAGCCCCCCTGCATGGCGGTGGAGACCATCACCGCCGGAAAGGCCAGCGAGACACGATCGTCCACTGCCGCCAGCATGAAGGTCTGCGTGCCGCCGCCGCTGGCGCCCGAAATTCCAATCCGCTGCGGATCGACCTCCGGCAGCGAGAGCAGAAAATCGAGCGAGCGGATCGAGTTCCAGGTTTGCAATCCCATCGCGCTTTCCAGATGCGACTCCGCCGGCGTGCTGAAAAAGCCGAAATTCTTGGGATCGTTCATGTCCGGACGCTGCGTGCGGAAGCCGTGAACCAGCGACTGCGGAAGCTGCTGGCTGTCGGCATAGCCGATCATGTCGTACTGGAAGACGATGCAGCCGAGCCGGGCCGCGCCGACCGCCCGTGCCTGGAGATGGTTGCGCCCGCTGTCTTCATACTTCTCGGCGCCCGCCTTGATCTCGGCTTGGACCGCCGCCAATCCCTTGTCGTGGAATCGGCCGTTTGCCCAGTGCCCGTGCGGGTGGAGCAACCCGGGCGCCTTGCCATCGATCTTCTTGGGCTTAAATAAGCTGCCTGTCACATAGAAGCCGGGGAAGCTCTCAAAGTAGACCTTCTCGACCGTGTAGTCCCCCATGTCGATCTTGCCGTGCACGACGGCATTCAGCGGCGACTTTGTTGGCATTGGCCACAGTCCCTGTGACACGAGCATCTGCCGCCGCACGCGCTCGGCCCGCTTCGTCCATTCCTCCTTCGACTTGGGAACGGCAAATGGAAAATAGCCGTCCAGGTCCTTGGGCTTCTCCAGCCGCACGTCGGCAGGCAACTTCCCAGGCTCCAGCGCCCGGAGAGGTTCGGCGCGTCCACCAGCGGCAAATGAACTCCAGACAGCGGCAATTAGAACGAAGATCGAGCAGTTTCGTGGCAAGGTTGTCATGGCAGAGATGTGCGAGGAGGGATCGAAGTGGAAGGTCACAAGCACAATCACGGACGGCAACTGCCCGCTTATCGTTGGGAAGTAGTCTAAGCGAGGGCCGAGACGGTTGCCAGCGCTTCCCCGCAGTCAGCGCTGTCGTCGTGCCAGTTCATGGCGGTACACTTACTGCCATGAGTCCTTTCTCCTTCGCCAACATCCTCGCCGCCAAGGACCGTATTGCCAGCGGTGTGCTGGTCACCCCCTGCCCTTTCTCGCCGGCACTTTCGGAGCGCTACGGCTGCGAAATCTATTGCAAGCTGGAATTTCTCCATCGCACGGGAAGTTTCAAGGAGCGCGGGGCCCGCAACGCCTTGCTTCAGCTTGATGAATCGCGACGAAAACAGGGGGTGATTGCCGCCAGTGCCGGCAACCACGCCCTGGCGCTGGCGGCGCATGGCAGCCAGCTCGGCATTCCCGTGACCGTCGTGATGCCGACGTATGCTCCGCTCGTGAAGCAGGCCAATTGCCGGCGGCTCGGCGCGACGGTATTGCTGCACGGCGCGAGCTTCGGCGAAGCGAAGGCCAAGGCGGACGAGCTGGCCGCCGCACAGCAGCTCACCTACATTCACGGCTACGACGATCTCGCCATCATTGCCGGCCAGGGGACAATCGGGCTGGAAGTGGCCGAGCAGGTGCCGAACCTGGATGCGATCATCGTGCCGATCGGCGGCGGCGGCCTGATTGCCGGCGTGGCCACCGCGGTCAAAAACCTCAAGCCCAATGTGCAGGTTGTCGGCGTCGAGCCGGCCAACTCCACCTGCTACACGTCAGCACTCGCGGCCGGAAAGCCCGTGCGAGTCCAATCCCAGCCGACACTGGCCGACGGTCTGGCTGTCGGCATCGTCGGCGAAAATGCTTTCGCCATCGCGCGGGACCTGGTCGATCACGTCGTGACGGTGAGCGAGTACGACCTGGCGCTGGCGGTCGTGCGGTTGATGGAGCTCGAGAAAACCGTCGTGGAAGGTGCTGGCGCGGCGCCGCTGGCGGCGCTCTTAAGTAGTAGGCACACTCCGTGTGCCGTCGATCCGCAAGGCGCATCCGGCTCCGGGGAGCCGCCAGCCAGGGGCGGCCGCGGAGGATCTTCGGGACAGGTTGAAAACCTGTCCTACGATTTAGCAGGCAAGCGCGTTGTCCTCGTCCTGGCCGGCGGCAATATCGATCTGACGATCCTCAGCCGGCTGATCGAAACGGCACTCGTGGCCGACGGCCGGCTCGTCCGCTTCACCGCCGTGATCAGCGACCGCCCCGGCGGCCTGGCGCGGCTGACGAGCGTCATTGCCGAGGCTGGCGCGAGCGTGAAGGAGATCACGCACGATCGGACGTTCTCCGGTCCCAACGTGGCGGCGGTCAACGTCCTCTGCACGGTCGAAACCCGCGATCAAGAGCACATCGCGGCGCTGTACCAAAAGCTCACCGCCGCGGGCATTCGACATTTTGCCCACGTGGGTGCAAAAGAGTAGGCCGACTACTCGCCGTCTGAAGTCGGCAATTCGACTTCTGCGATAGAGGCGATTCGAAATAGCGTCTGCTCATCCAGGGCATTCCACGCAAGAGCAGCGTGCGTACGCCCCACAAGATCGGGCAACATTCCCCAGGAAAGAAGATCCCTGAGGTTGATTGCCTCATTCGACTGCTGGCCGCGCCGCGCGGCAATTTCGTCCAAGCCAACAAATGCTCCGCCGCACATAAACAGGATTTTTCGGGAGTCGAGTCCGATGTCGGTCAGGGACTTGTCGTCAGAACCGCCTTGGATCAGCCGGCTCAGCGCTTCCTGAACCGCAGGATCATCGAACTGAGGGACATAAGCGACCGTCTTGTGGAAAAAGTCCAGATCGAACTCGCCAATCTTGAGGATTTCAAAGAGTTCGGAGTCGCCACTGAAGAAAGTGTCGCCACGTGACAGGCGCTCCCGATCGATGAGCCAGAAGGGTGCTTCCATTGCCGAGGCAATGAGCTTCGTAACGAGCACTCCGGCCGCAGCGCTTGGACCAACAAGAACAATCAAAGATTGCGCGGGCACGCTGCCGCTGGATAGCGACTCGGCGTGGGAAGCAACAGCAGCTAACAAATCGATTGTTGGTTTCGTTTCTACATCGAGGCAGGCGCCGACGTGCTGTTGGAGTCGCTCGATTGCGGAAGGCCGCGACGGATCACATTGGCGTCGGCGACGGGCTTCTTGTTTGAGTATGGTGCGACACAACTCGACGCAATCACCACATATCAATTCATCGTTCGGTCCCTCGACTAGCGGGCCGATATCGACGTAGCTCTTACGACAGAACGAACAAAACGCGTTTTGACGCTTCATGGCGAGGGCGCTCGTCGAGATCGCAACTTTTGGCAAGCCTCAAAGCCCACGTAATCGCCAACATCCCAGCCAAATTTGCACGCGGAGACGCAAGATGGCGTTCAAATACCACACGATCAGGTGGCCGGAATCGACGACACCCAACAAAAACCGCCGGCAGATGCCGGCGGCGGGCCAGTGGAGGCGAGCGGGATCGAACCGCCAACCTCAGCATTGCGAACGCTGCGCTCTCCCAGTTGAGCTACGCCCCCTGGTATTGCCAACTATAGCGTTTGGGCCGTTTTCGGCATAGGGCCGCCGACTCAGTTCAAGGTTCAAGGTTCAAAGTTCGAAGTTCAGTTTTCGCAACCTTGAACTTTGAACCTGGAACTTTGAACTCCTGCTTCGCTACGTTAAGATAAATCCATTCCATCCCACCTGACGTCCCCCGCCATCTGACCGGAGCTTCTCATGTCCAAGCGCAATCGTCGTCAATTCCTGGAAGAGTCGATGCTGGCCACCGCGGCGGCTGTCGCCGCCAATTCCACCGGCAAGGTGTTTGGCCAGGACCAGCCGCAGAGCAAAAGCCCCAACGAGCGGCTGAACGTTGTCGTCGTCGGGGTCAACGGGCGCGGAAGCAGTCACCTCGGCGCGTTTGCAAATGGTCCGGGCCGCAGGGACACGGTGATAACCCACATCTGCGACGTTGATCAAGCGGTCGGCGGTAAAAAGGCCGAGGAAGTTGGCAAACGCCAAGGCGGGATTACACCCAAATTCGAAGAAGATATCCGCAAGGTGCTGGAAGACAAGTCGGTGGACATCGTCAGCATTGCCACGCCCAACCACTGGCATTCCCTTGCTGCCGCCTGGGCGATTCTCGCTGGCAAGGACGTGTACGTCGAAAAGCCGGTCAGCCACAACGTCAGCGAAGGACGCCGCGTGGTAGAAGGGGCGCGCGTGCACAAGAAAATCTGCCAGACCGGCACCCAGTGCCGCAGCAATCCTGGGCTGATCCAGGCGATCGAGTACGTGAAGTCGGGGAAGATCGGCGAGTTGAAAGTCGCCCGCGGACTGTGCTACAAGCGTCGGCCGTCGATCGGTCCGCGGGGCGTGTACGAAGTTCCCAAGGGGATCAACTACGATCTATGGTGCGGGCCAGCGCCGATGGGCCCACTCACGCGGCCGAAGTTCCATTACGACTGGCACTGGCAGTGGGACTTCGGCAACGGCGACCTGGGGAACCAGGGCATCCACCAGATGGATATCGCCCGCTGGGGGCTCGGCATCGACGAACTGTGCAAGTCGGTTTTCAGCTACGGCGGCCGGCTCGGCTACGAAGATGCCGGCGAGACGGCCAACACGCAGGTCGTTGTCTGCGACTATGGCAAGAAGTCGCTGGTGTTTGAGGTCCGCGGCCTGGAGACGAAGCACTACAAGGGGGCCGGCGTCGGCGTGATCTTTGAAGGGACTGACGGCTACCTTGTCATTCCTAGCTACGATACGGGAGTCGCCTTCGACAAGGACGGCAAGGAAGTCGCCAAGTTCGAAGGAAGCGCCGACCATTTTGCCAACTTCCTGGCCGCCGTCCGCAGCCGCAAGCACACCGATTTGAATGCCGACATTCTCGAGGGACATCTATCCAGTGCCCTGTGCCACCTCGGCAACATCTCGTACCGATTGGGAGCAAAGATGGGGGTCGATGCCGCCTGGAAGGCGATCGAGCCGGCCAAGACTAGCGACAACGCCAAGGACACGTTCGAGCGGACGATGGCCCACCTCAAGGACAACAAGCTAGATCTGGCGAGCGTCGAATTGGCAGTTGGCCCTGTACTGCCGCTCAATCCCAAGACCGAGCGGTTTACGGACAACGAGGCGGCCAACGCCATGCTGACCCGAAATTACCGCAAGGGCTTTGAAGTGCCGGGGGCGGGAACGGCGTGAAGCGGCGGAGTTCAATATTCAAGGTTCAATGTTCAAAGTTAGGGCAATCGATTTGTAACGTTGAACTTTGAACAGGGAACTTTGAACTCGATTCGGTTACCGTATCGATGCCGCCATTCACCGTTCTCCACGAAGACTCCTCTTGCCTGGTCGTCAACAAGTCAGCCGGTCTGCTCACCCAGGCGCCGCTGGGGATCGATAGCCTGGAGGTGCAGGTGAAGCGGCTCTTGGCGGAGCGGGATGGCAAGAGCGGGGATGTCTACCTGGGAGTGCCGCACCGGATCGATCGACCGGTTTCTGGCGTGCTCGTGCTCGCCAAGAACCGAAGGGCAGCGCGGCGGATCAGCGAGCAGTTCGAGCGGCGGCTGGTGGAGAAAACGTACTGGGCGCTGGTCGAGGGCAACGTGCAACCCGACCAGGGGACATGGACCGATCATCTGAAGAAGGTCTACGGAAAGCCGCGGTCGCAGGTGGTCGAAGCGACCGACCCGCTGGGTCAAATTGCCATCCTGCACTACAAAGTGCTCGAGCATATATCGCTGGCCGGGCTGCCAGAGTCGCTACTGGAAATCACACTCGAGACCGGGCGGACGCACCAGATCCGCATCCAGTGCGCCTCCCGCGGGCACATCCTCCTCGGCGACGAGCTTTACGGCAGTCAGCGTCCGTTTGGTCCCCCCTGCGACGACGAGCGGATGCGACTGGTTGCGCTGCACGCTCGAAGTTTGCGATTCCGGCATCCCGTGTCGAAGGAAATGATCGCGGCCGTGGCGCCGCTGCCGGAGTATTGGCACCAATTTGGGATAAAGCGGGGTTAATTATCCGACGCCCCGAGCCCCCGCCGGAGCTGGCTCTTGAGCAGATTGGCCCGCTCGACGTTGCGGTCGGCCGTCTCCAATTCCAGACCGCGAAGCTTCTGGAGATGTGCCGGCTGGGTGTGGATCACCAGCTTGTTGATGGTCGGGATGTCGAGGTCCTTGATCAACTCCAGGTTGACCCCCATCCGCACGCTGGAGAGCAAGTGCAGCGTCTCTTCGCTGGAGATGGTCTGCGCCGTGCAGAGAATGCCATACGCGCGGCTGACGCGGTCGTGCAGATCCTTGCGGCTCTCCTTGACGAGGAAAGCGCGAGCCTGCCGCTCGTACTCGATCATCGCCGGAATGATATCGACGACCTGCTGGATCAAATCGGTCTCGCTCTTGCCGAGCGTGACCTGATTGCTGATCTGATAGAAGTCCCCCATCGCCTGCGATCCTTCACCATACAAGCCGCGAACCGCCAGCCCCATCTTTTGCAGGCTGCGGAACGCTTTTTCGATCTGCTGCGTGATGACCAGCGCCGGCAAGTGGAGCATGACGCTGACCCGCATGCCGGTGCCGACGTTGGTGGGGCAGGCGGTGAGATAGCCCAGCCGCTCATGGAAAGCGTAGTTGAGCCGCTCGTCAAGCAGGTCGTCGATCTGGTTGATCTGCTCCCAGGCGCTAGTCAGGTCGAGGCCGCTGTGCATCACCTGGATGCGGAGGTGGTCCTCCTCGTTGACCATGATGCTGAACGTTTCCTGCCGCTCGATGGCCACGCTCCGCGGGCCGCTGGTGTCGGCCAGCTCGCGGCTGATGAGCTGCCGCTCGACCAGGAATTGCCGATCGACGGCAGTCAGAGCGCCGACATCCACATAGATCAGGCTTCGCCAGGCATCGACCTGCTCGATGGCGTGACGGCACGCCTTCTCGATTGCCGCCTTGTCCATTTCGTTGCAGCGGCGGATGAAAGGAAAATCGGCCAGGTTCCGCGCCAGACGGATGCGACTGGAAATGACGATGTCCGATTGCGGACCGGAGCCTCGCAGCCATTCGCCGCAGCGTGACGCCAGTTCTTCCAGATTGATCGTCATGGCTTGGCTGCGAAGTGAGGTACCGGGTTCTAGGCGCTGCGCGCCCTTGGCGGCTACTCGAGCCGGCGGAGCTCATCCCGCAGTTTAGAAGCCCGCTCGTAATCTTCCTTCTCGATCGCTTCCTTCATCTCGCGGCGGATGCGAATCCGCTCGGTTTGCTGATCGGGAGCGACGACCCCGCATCGAGGTCGCTTCCCCGCGTGCTTGGGCTCACCGTGGATGTTGAGGATCAGCGGCGTCAGCTCGCGCTCAAAGAAAGTATAGTCGTGAGGACACCCCAGGCGCCCCTTGGTGCGGAACTCGTGGAACGTAATTCCGCAAACGGGGCACGAGCGTTGATCGAGACGTGCGAGTTCCTCGGCGGCCTGGCCAAGTTTGATCTGCTTGGCCAGCACGTTGGCCAGCATCGGTTCGGGAGTCGCCGTCGGATCGGTCTCAGAAAGATAGTTCTTAGCGCACCCCTCGCACAGATGATGTTCGACCGGCTGCGGCCCAGTGAGTTCCGTGATGTGAAACGTGGCCGGTTTTTCGCAATTCTGGCATTTCATGTCTGGCGTGGCCGAAGCTGAACCGCCTGGCCGCAAGGAGTGTCCGCTGCCAGGACGTCCGGTCAAAAAATGTGACTGCGACTTGCGCTGGACGACCTTGCAGCACGACCACCCATCGTGATTCTAGGGACGAGCACAGGGGTGTCAAGGTTAACGGGCTGTCCGAGGCTCGCCAGCATGGACGCTGTTGTTGGTGCGCAGCGCCGCCAGTAAGATTTGGCCGGGGCGCGAGATGTCCGGGGCACACTCCGTGTGCCGTCGGCCTACGGTAGCAGCACCTTCCACGTGCCATCCGTTTTGGTAGCACGCCGAATGTGCTGCGACGGATGACCTGTCATGGCGTATCTTCCCGATTCGGAGACTTTTCACCGCCTGGCCGGCGAGTACCCGCTGGTGCCGGTCTACCGCCGTTTGCTGAGCGATGCTCTGACGCCGGTCTCAGCATTTCACGCCTTGGACCGCGGCAGTAGTGCGTGCTTGTTTGAAAGCGTCATCGGCGGCGAAAAAGTTGGTCGGTACAGTTTCCTGGCGGTCGATCCGTTTTTGACCATCACGGCCCGTGGCAATCATGTGGTGGTGGCATCGGCAGAGGGCCAGCGCGAAGAGTTCGAAGTAGCTGATCCACTGGGCGAGCTGCGGAAGCGGCTCGCCCCTTTTCGCGCGGTGCATTTGCCGGGAATGCCGCCGTTCATTGGGGGGGCGATCGGCTACGTGGGGTACGACGTGGTGCGCTACGTCGAGGATCTGCCCAATGCGCCGCAGGACGACCGCGGACTGCCTGACATGTCGTTCGGCCTTTACGACCGGATGGTGGTTTTCGACAACGTCAGCAAGGCCATGTACGTCATCGCCATGGCGCGGCTCGATCGGACGGCCGGCAAGATCGATCGAGCCTATGCCGACGCACAGCGGCGCGTGGATGAATTGGTAGCGCTGCTGAGCGCTCCGGCGCCGCTGGCGCCGGCGGATATCGCGTCGGCAGGAGAGCCGACTCTCGCTTACCGATCGAATTTCCGCAGGGAGGGTTTTGAAGAGGCCGTCCGCACGTGCGTCGAGTACATTCGGGCCGGCGACATTTTTCAGGTGGTGATCAGCCAGCGGCTGGAGGTGGACCTGACGAGCGACCCCTTCGAGGTCTACCGCACGCTGCGAGTGGTGAACCCCAGCCCGTTCATGTTCTTCGTCCGTACGCCAGAGGTGACGCTCGTTGGTTCTTCGCCCGAGATCATGTGCCGAGTCGTGGACGGCAAAGTGACGGTGCGTCCTCTGGCGGGAACTCGCCGCCGCGGAGCGACAGAGGATGAAGACCGCAAGCTGGCCGAGGAACTGCTGGCTGATCCCAAGGAGCGGGCCGAGCACGTAATGCTGGTCGATCTGGGGCGCAATGACGTCGGCCGTGTGGCCCGATTCGGAAGCGTGCAGCTTTCTGACGTGATGGTGATCGAGCGGTACAGCCACGTGATGCACATCACTTCGAACGTCACGGGCCAACTGCGCGACGGCTGCGACGCGTTTGATGCCCTCAAGGCGTGCCTGCCGGCAGGCACGGTCTCTGGCGCGCCGAAAGTGCGGGCGATGCAGATCATCGACGAGCTGGAGCCTCATCGTCGCGGGCCGTACGCCGGGGCGGTCGGCTACATCGACTACAGCGGCAATATGGACACGTGCATCGCGCTGCGGACGCTCGTCGTGCAGGGAAAAAAGGCGTACATCCAGGCCGGCGCGGGTATCGTGGCGGATAGCGTCCCCGCGAGTGAATTTCAGGAAACGCTCAACAAGGCGCAGGGACTCCTCAAGGCGATCGAGGTGACGCAGCGGCGCACGAATCAGTAGGCAATCTCCGTGTGCAATTGGTCGCGGACGGCACACGGAGTGTGCCTGCTACTTATTGGCAGCACCCCGCTCGCAGCATCCGCTGGACGGCGCGACGCCATCCAACAGCGGCTTGTATGCCCGCACGGTAACGCTGCGGAATTCGATTCCTTCCACTACGGTCCAGGGCTGCTCTTGCCGGGCGACCAGCTCGACGGTCACAAGGCCTGCGTCGCGGAACGCCGCCAAGAATGCAGCCTCCGCGAATGCCCCGCTGATGCAGCCGCTCCAAAGCTCCGGATCGTGCTTGAGCCCCTCCGGAACGGGCCGATCGCTGACAATGTCGCTAATCGCCGCCCGGCCGCCGGGCCGCAGCACCCGGAAGAGTTCGGCAAACAAATGCCGCCGGTCCTCTTCGGCCACCAGGTTCAGCACGCAATTGGAGAGGACGACGTCGATCGACTCATCGGCGATCATCGGGGTGGCGCCAGGATGCTCCAAATCGGTGGCCAGGTCCTGAATCTGCCCGCGGTGGAACTCGACATTTTGCCAGCCGATAGCATCGCCAATCTGCCGCTGGTACTTGCGGGCCAGAGCCAACATATTTTCGTTGGCGTCCACGCCGATGACGCGGCCGCTGGGGCCGACGATCTGCGAAGCGATGTAACAGATCTTTCCGCCGCCGGAGCCCAGATCGAGCACTGTCTCCCCCGGTTGCACAAAGCGAGACGGATCGCCGCAACCGTAATCCCGCTCGAGAATCTCCGCCGGCAGTACCGTGAGGTAGCGGCTGTCATATTGCACGGGGCAGCAGAGAGCCGGCTGAACTTGCTGCGAGGCGGCCGAGTACCGCTGGCGCACCGCGTGCTCGACATTCAGTTGGCTTCTAACGACCGGTAGCTCCATTTCTCGTCTCCCTCGATTGGCCCCATTGTTCCGATATGCCGCCAGCCGCACAATGAGGAAACGCTCATAGAACTCCAAGGTTTCCGCCCATGATTGTCGTCCTGGCCCACATCGAGCTTCACCCCGGCGCACGCGAGGCATTCCTCGGCGAGTTCCGCAAGATCATCCCGTTGGTACGGGCCGAGAAAGGGTGTCTCGAATATTTTCCCACGATCGACATCGGTACTGCGATCAAGTCGCAGGTCCCAATCGGCAGCGATGCGGTCCTCGTCGTTGAACGGTGGGAAAACACATCGGCCTTGGAGGCTCATCTGGCGGCGCCGCACATGGTGGAATATCGGCCGAAGGTGAAGGAATATGTAAAGCAGGTGTCGCTGCGGATTCTGGAAGCCGTGGCGTGAATCATCCCTCGTGGGACGGGCTTCCCAGTCCGTCAACCAGGCAAGACGGGCTGGGAAGCCCGTCCTACGTAAGATGCGTGAAGTCATCCGAGAACTGATTGCCGCCCTCGACGCGGGCCGCCCGGTGGCCTATTGCCGCCTGGTGGAAACCCGCGGCAGCACACCGCAAAAGGCCGGGGCGATGATGCTGGTCTATGCCGACGGATCACAGGCTGGGACGCTTGGCGGCGGCTGCGTGGAGGCGGAGGTCAAACGGCGGGCGATCGCGTTGCTCGGCGAAGGCAGGTCCGAAGTCTGCTCTTTTCAACTCGACAGCGACTACGGTTGGGACGATGGACTGATCTGCGGCGGGCGAATGCAGATTCTGGTCGAGCCCATCACGGCCGACGGCGAGTCCCGCGTTTACTTCCGCCACTTGGTCGAGCTTGTCGCTCGCGGCGAGGGCATTACCGAAGGGGTTGTCTTCGACGCTGTGGCGAGCAAGCTGACCGCGCCGGCGAGTTATTTGTTCGACGCTCGCGGTCGATTTGTGGCCGGATTGCACGACCGCGGCACGGCGCCGCCGGGGCTCGTAACTGATCAGCTCCGCCCGCTCGAAGCGCGTCCGCGGCCCTATGCGGCCCATGGCGTCGCCTATCTGCCAATCTTGCCGCGCTGCCGGCTGGTCATCGTCGGCGGCGGACACGTTGGAAAGGCGGTCGCCGATCTGGCCGTGGATCTGGCGTTTGACGTGTGGATTGTCGATGATCGCGAAGAGTTCACGTCGGCCGAGCGATTTCCGCGTGCCGAGCGGCGGGTCACCGGACAGATCGATCGGGTGCTGCCGGAGCTCGAGATCACGCCTGACACCTACTGCCTGATCGTCACCCGCGGCCATAACCACGACGAAGAAGCGCTGTTCCACCTGGCGAATCGCGGCGCACGCTACGTCGGCCTGATTGGGAGCCGGCGGAAGATCAAGATGATCTTTGATGACCTGCTGGCGGAAGGAATCTCGCGTGCAGCCCTCAAGGCGGTGCATGCGCCGCTTGGAATCGATATTGGCTCGCAAACAGTAGCGGAGATTGCCGTCAGCATTTGTGCCGAGCTAGTCGCCCATCGCAACCTGGCCGGTCGCGTGCCCGGCCGTCCGCGAAGCATTGAGTTCTAGACGCGACGTTCGATGCCCCTCGCTCCCTTTCGCGCTTTCGCCATTGTTCCCGCTGCCGGGGAAAGCCGGCGAATGGGACGGCCGAAGCTGCTGCTGCCGTGGGGCAAAGGGACGCTCATCGAACAAACCCTCGCGAACTGGAAGGAGTGCGATCTGACGGCCATTATCGTCGTCGTGCGACCTGGGGACAGGGAGCTGGCTGATCTTTGCCGTCAATCGGGAGTCGACGTCGTTGCGCCACCGAGTCCACCGCCTCACATGCGCGATTCCGTCCAACTTGCGCTCGATCATTTGGACCGGACTCGGCATCCCGGTGCGGCAGACGTCTGGCTGCTGGCGCCGGCCGATATGCCGCGACTGTCGCCGGCGATCGTGGCCGAATTGCTGGCTGCCCATCGGGCCAGCGATCCGGCTATCCTCACTCCCACGATTGGCCAGCGCCGGGGGCATCCCGTCCTATTTCCCTGGGCGCTGGCGGCGCAAGTTGCGTCCCTTGCCATTGGCCGCGGCATTGACGCACTCCACTGGAAGAATCCCGGCCGGTCGGTGCCGTGCGATCACTTGGCGGTTGGCACAACCGCATTCGACGACGTCGATACGCTAGAAGAATACGAGCGATCGCTGGGGCAAACGCCACCGGGAGGATGACCACCGGTCGGCTTCTCACCCTCAGCGACTGTTCCTCACCCGTGTTTCCACGTAAACTGATCCAATGTCCCGCGGAAGGGGCATTGGCCAGAAAATCCCTGGCCTTTTGCTCCGGATTCTTTCCTGTAGGCATCCAAGCACGACGTTGGTCTGCCGAATGCCCAGTAGGGTCCTGCCGCAGGTCAGCGTGAGGAGTCTTGCGCGAAGCGCTCCGCTTTGCAATGGGTTGGAACTTATCACGGGATCGCTTCCATGCAGCCGCGCGCATCGATTGTTCCCTGGCATCTGTCGCTTTCTGCGACGTTGTTTTTGAGCCTGGTAGTGATCGGCGGCTTTACCCTGCCCGGATGCGGCGGCTGCCGGAAAGAAGATCCAATCGCCAAAAAGAAGCGGGAGGCGGAAGAAAAGAAGAAGGAAGCGGAACGTAAGCGGAAAAAGAAAGCCGAAGAGCCGAAGCCCAATTTTGAGCCCATGGACGTCCACGTCTTGCCGAATTACGCCGCTGTGCCGCTCGACAAAGACAAAGAGAAGGACCAAGAGAAGGAGGAGTCCACAGAGGACAAGGAGCGGCGGCAATCGGCCTTTACGTACGTCAAACCGGGACATTGGGTACAGGCACTCATCGGTCTGAAAGCCAATAATTTCGATTTCCCGGGGCGACTGCGAAATAGCCCCGTGGATGCGCGCGACCGCCCGCTGGACATCGAGCGCACGAACTATCGGCTGTCGGCATTTCGTCCTGCCATCCTCCCCAAGGGGCAGGCAAAGCAAATCGACACGCTGTTCTTCCTCCCCAGACGCGAGAAAAACGTACAAGGGGCCTATAACCTCAAGAGCGAATTGCTCTCCGCCCGCGGCGGGGGAGTCCAGCACGTCGGCGCCCGCTTGGCCTCGTCGCTCGAGCCGCACGAGTATTTCTTTGTCGTATTGGCCAGCAATAATTCGAGTTACATCTACCTCAACAATCTGCGCTCAGTCGTCGTCACCGAAGATAAACTGGCTGACGGCGGCGACCTGCGCTACTATCGGGTCGTCCTGCCGAAAATCGATCGTCGGGTTCCTCTGCCGGGGAGCCTGCAAGCCTGGACGATGATTGCGGTCCTTCTTTGGGACGACATCGATCCGGCGCTGCTGACCCAGGAGCAGCGAACTGCGATGATCGATTGGCTCCACTGGGGGGGGCAACTCATCGTCAGCGGGCCCAATACGCTCGACAAGCTCAAAGGGAGCTTTCTAGCTCCCTACCTGCCAGCCCAATCGGGGGCCGCCCTCAAATTGCAACAAGCGGATCTGCAGGAACTGAGCGATTACTGGTCGCTCGGCTCGACGAAGAATCCGCTGCAAGGACGGACTATCACCATTCTGCCCGACAAACCGATGCTGGGGGTGGAGTTGAAAATGCATCCCCAGGCCCAGTTCGCGCCGTACACCGGCAACCTCGTGGCCGAACGGCGCATCGGAGCTGGACGGATCGCGGTGACCTCCTTCTCGCTGACGGATCTGCGAATTCGCTACTGGAAGAACTTCGATGGTTTTTTCAACGCGGTGCTTTTGCGCCGGCCGGCGCGAAAGTTCGATTCCAACGACTTTGCGACGCTACAGATGGAGTGGGACGACCCGAAGATCAAGGACTTCGTGCGTGATCCGCGGCTGTCGACTACCCTGCGCATCTTCAGCCGCGACGTGGGCTACCTGGTCGGCCAACAATTGCCGGACGCGGCCGAAGGTCCGCCTCCCGTGACACAGCCCGAAGCGCCCTCTGTCAACTACGGGCCCTTCGGGCCGATGTACGAGGAGCGGCAAAAGGTGATCCCCTACACGTCGCTGATTCACCCCGACGTGGACGACTGGCATCTGACCGGCTACCACGCGCAGCCAACCTCTGGTGTGGGAGGCTGGAATGACTTCAGCGGCGCATCCGATGCCGCTCGCGACCTGCTGGACGAATCGGCGAAAATCGAGATTCCCAAGGCCGCCTTCGTACTTAAGGTGCTGGTAGTTTATCTGCTCGTTTTGGTGCCACTGAACTGGCTCATGTTCTGGATGCTGGGGCGCGTCGAGTGGTCATGGGCGGCCGCGCCCGTGATTGCCGTCGTCGGAGCTGTCTGCGTCATCCGTCTGGCGCAGCTCAACATCGGCTTTGTGCGGAGCCGCACCGAGATCGCCGTCCTGGAAGTCCAGGGGGATTACCAGCGGGCGCATGTCACGCGGTATACGACCCTCTACACGTCGCTGTCTACCGGATACCAGGTGTCGTTTGACGACCCCTCCGCCGTCTCGCTGCCATTCGTTGTCAAAGAGGACTTTGTACGCAACCCCAATCAGTGGGCGCAGCAGGTCGAGTTTCATCGCGACCGGGAAACGGTCCTTTCCGGCATCCAGGTCAATTCCAATTCGACCGAAAAAGTCCACAGCGAGCATATGCTTCCGCTCAAGGGCGCGATCTCGCTTTTGGGGGATGAAACGACCGGCTGGCGGCTGAAGAACGCCACCGGACTCACATTGCACGACCTGGGCGTGATCCGCCGAAAGAACTCGGCCGACGTCGCCTTTGAGGTGGCCTATGTCTCCGAGCTGCGGCCGCAGACGATGGTGTCGCTGTCGTTTGTCGCAGCCGTCCCCTCCGAACCAGCCGCTGACGAGGCCCAGCAACCCCCAACGCAGCCGGCCAACAGTCCAGGCCCGCCACGTAATGAGCAGAACAAAGCGCGTTACTGGACTCCTTGGGTGCCTCAGTGGAGTCAGTCGGTCATCATGTCCTCCAGACAACCGGCGACTGAGGAAGAGAAAGGCCTCGTCCGGCTCAATCGCCTGGTGGATCTGACGGTCAAGAGACTGCGGCTTCAGCCGGGGGAAGTGCGGCTGGTCGCCTGGACCAGTGATGAGCTGCCGGGCCTGCACATAGCGCCTCGGCCGGCCCAGAACACGACGCAAACGCTCGTGCTGGCTCACTTGGCGCGCGGGCCATTTCCGGCTCCCTCCAGGGACGTCAACATCAGCGACGACTACAAAAATCCCGATCCGCCCGAGGAGCCCGAGCCGGAGCCGGGAACGGAAAAAACTATTGACGCGACGCAGACAGGCCTTCCCGGATCGGGCAACGGTTGAAGTGTCAAGGGTTCAGAATCCCTGATCCCCGTCTCCTGACTCCTGAACCCTGAACTTTATGATCGAACTCATCGACTTTGGCAAAGACTACGGCGAATTCCGCGCCGTCGAGCGCTTGAACCTCAAGATCGAAGCCGGTGAGATGTTCGGCTTCATCGGTCCCAACGGCGCGGGCAAGAGCACAACCATTCGCTTCCTGGCCACGCTGCTGAAGGCCAGCCGCGGCGAGGGGATTGTCAACGGCCACAGCGTGACCCGCGACCCGATGAGCGTCCGCTACTCGATCGGCTACATGCCGGACAACTTCGGCGTCTACGACGGCATGAAGGTCTGGGAATTCCTCGACTTCTTCGCCGTGGCATACAAGATCGGCAAGGGGAAACGGAAGCAGGTCATCAACGACGTGCTCGAGCTGTTGGACCTGGGCCACAAGCGGGACGACTTCGTCAACGGCCTGTCCAAGGGAATGAAACAGCGGCTCTGCCTGGCGAAGACCTTGTTGCACGATCCGCCTGTGCTGATCCTCGACGAGCCTTCGGCCGGCCTCGACCCGCGGGCCCGCATCGAGGTCAAGGCGCTTCTCAAGGAGCTACGGCGGATGGGCAAGACGATCCTCATCTCCAGCCACATCCTGTCGGAACTTGCCGATTGCTGCACCTCCATCGGCATTATCGAGCGCGGCCAGCTCCTGATGAGCGGACCTATCGAAGAGGTCTACCGCCGGATCCGCGCTAACCGCACGGTCGAGGTTCGCTTCGTCAACGGCATGGACGTCGGACTGTCGGTCATCCGCTCCAGCCCCCACACCCGCAACGTGGCCGCCGACGTCAATAGCTGCGTGGTGGAGCTCGACGCGAGCGACCAGGAGATTGCCGACCTGCTCAATCAGCTCATCGCCAACAAAGTGCAGCTTCGCAGCTTCGCAGAGCGCGATCCGACGCTGGAGGACGTATTCATGATGGTCACCAAGGGTCTGGTGACCTGACCGAGGTCGCGGGCCCTGCCACGGCGTCCGATTCACCACCGCCAGCGGGGAGTCAATTCATCAATTGCTGGCCGACGTAGATCAGCGAATCGGGATACAATCGTCGCCACTGTTCCCACGTCATCTCCACGAAAGGAAGCGACTTGAGCGGTACGTTATCCGCCTTCTGGGAATAGCGCGTTTCATTGACGACAAGTTCCATGGTATCGTCAGACCTCCACCCGCCGATGCGAATGTCAAACGGCAGGGACGGATCCTCCTGAGTGAAAACTCGCGTACAGCGCGAGCGGTCGCAGTGGGTCACGGCAATTGGAACGTCCGCTACCTTGTCGCAGACCAGGTGCTTCTGAGGATCATCAAAAGCGTCGCGCAGGTAGGCCCGCGCCTCGCCATCGATCTCGACTCCGATAACGATCTGCTTGTCATCGAGATTCGTTTCGGCGGCGGGGATCAGTTTCGGATTGATGGCGCGGACGTCCATCATGATCGTCGGAAAGCGATGATTTGCGGCCGCCGTGGATGATATCTTCGCGCTCGCTGGCGACGCTGCCACGGCATTTGGCGCTGGCCGCTGGCGGCAGCCACTGGTGACGATCAGTGCGGCGAGACAGGAAGCGACCATCAGCGCTGCAACTGGTCGCGACGATATAGGCAGACCCAGCATTGGATTCAGTCTCCCGGCTCCACTGCCGCGGTTCATGTATTCCGATACGCACCGAGATAGATCAGCGTGTCAGGATGTTTTTGCCGCCACTGGCCCCACGTGGCTTCTGAAAAGGGGATGTCCGCCAGCGGAATCAGCGGCGACTTTTGGGAAAACCGGCTGCCGTTGACGATCAAGTCCATCGTCTGGTCATCGCGCCAGCCGCCGACGCGGATGCTCCACGGCTTGGAAGGATCCCTGCTCATGAACACTCGGGTGCAGAGGATTCGGTCGCAGTGGGTGACCGCCACCGAAGTCGATTGAATTGTGTCGCGCACGATGTGATTGAGCGGCCCGAGGGCGAAGGCGTCCCGGAGATACGCTCGCGGCTCTCCATCCACTACGATTCCGATGACGATCGACTCGTCGTCGATCCGTGCGTCGGCCGCCGGCACCAGGACCGGACGCTCGATCGGCGGGACGTCGATGCTCATCGCGGGAAGTTTGTAACGGCGGCGCACCTGCGACAACTGAGGCTGTTGATCGCTGCGCGGAGGTGAAACGACGATCACGGTCGCCACCGTCAAACCGATTCCGATTGCCGCCAGCATCGGCAGCAGCCACCTCCGATCCATGCCTGCTCGCATGAACTCTTCTCCTCTTGGGCCGCCTCTGCGCTGCGGCACTTGCCTCAATCGACAGCAAGTAACGCGAATGGTCCTTGGCGCGCGTGCGGCAATATATTGTTCCGGAACGAAGAACTAACCCTGGCATCGGCTGTGGGTTTCGGTCACTCGCTGGACATCCTTAGTTTTTGTTCCAAGTCCCATGGGGTCAACGCATTCAGCGCAGCAATAGAACTCGGATTCAAATCAAAAAAAGTGCAAAAGTTTTTGGGGCGGACTAAGCGCTTCGTTCGCGCAAGAAGCACTTACGATCTGCCCGTGGTCAATGCCGAACGGCTAATGACTCTGTTTGCTTTCGAATGCAAAGAACCTTTCAGGCCAGCTCTCGCGGTTGCCAGAGCCGCGCCAGAACAAATCGGGTTTCCGGCAAGAGAGCTTGCCAGGCGTCGATGGCAATTTCCAGGTGGGCCAAAGCCGCGGTGGCCAGCGGAGTGTAAGTGCCCAGGTGCCGCTCGAGGAATTCTTCCAGGCCCGGGTTGTGGCCGATGACGAGCAGCCGCTGGCAGGTGTCCGGCGTCTGGCATATCACCTCCAGAATCTTGTCAGGACCTGCCAGGTAAAGCTCCTCCGTCAGGCGGCATTCGCCGCGAAAGCCGCTGGCCAGTGCCACGTGATCGGCCGTTTTGCGAGCGCGGCGGGCCGAGGAGGTGACCAGATAGTCGGGGAGCAGACCTTCCTCCTTGAGCAGTTCTCCCATCCGGGGCGAGTCCTTCTTTCCCCGCCCGCTCAGTCCGCGGTCGAAATCGTCGAGACTGTCGTCCTTCCAGCTCGATTTCGCATGACGCATCAAGAGCAATGTCTTCATGGGAAAACTCACAAGGTGTGCAGAGTGCAGAAAGCACGGGGTAGAGTCACGGCTGAATTCTATTCTGCACTCTGCACGATCACCCGTCCTCCGGCGCTCGATGCGGCTCGAATGTGGTCAGCTGGGACTGCTCCGCCTGTTTCGTCAGTCGGCAAGCGTCTTCGTAGAGCAGCTCCTGGCTGCGGCGCCGCTTGCGACGGCTCTTAACCCGGTGGTAACTGCCGTCGGCGGATAGCTCCCTGGCCTTTGCAGTGTCGTCAAAGTATGTCTCCAATATCGCGATCAGCCGGCTCCTCGAGGCCGGGTCCTCGATCGGCACCAATAGTTCGATACGGCGGTCAATGTTCCGCGGCATCCAATCGGCGCTGGAAAAGAACACCAGGTCGTCGCCGCCGTGATGGAAGCGCAAGATGCGGGCATGCTCCAGGAACCGATCGACGATGCTGATCACCGAAATGTTTTCGCTGAGGTCCTTTACCCCCGGCCGCAGGCAACAGACGCCACGGACATTCAGCCGGACACGGACTCCGGCCTGGGACGCGGCATACAGGGCATTGATCAGCTCCTGATCGACGAGGGAATTCATCTTGGCGTCAATTGCCGCCTGCTGCCCCTGCGCCTTGCGCTGGGTCTCTCCTTCGATCAGCTCCAGCAGCCGCTGCCGCAGACCAAGCGGCGCGGCCTCGATCTTGCGGAAGCGCTGCGGCTGCGAATAACCGGCAATGGCGCTAAAGAAGCTGACTGCGTCGGCCGCCAGTTCCTCGTTGCTCGTGAGCAGGCTGGCGTCGCTGTAAATCCGGGCGGTGATCTCGTTGTAATTTCCGGTGCCGAAGTGCACGTATCGCACAATGCCGTGGGGCTCGCGGCGGACGATGATGCAGACCTTGGCGTGGGTTTTGAGCCCCTTGATGCCGTAGATGACTTGAACGCCGGCTTCTTCCAGGCTGCGGGCCCATTCGATGTTGCGGGCTTCGTCGAAGCGGGCCTTGAGCTCGACGATGGCAGTAACGTGCTTGCCGCGCTGGGCTGCCCGCGCCAGTGCGGCGACAATCGGGCTGGCGCGGCTGGTGCGATAAAGAATTTGCTTGATTGCCAGGACGTCGGGATCGGCGGCGGCTTCTTCCACGAGCTTCTGCACCGGCTCGAAGCTCTGGTAGGGATGGTAGAGCAGCACGTCGCGTCGCGAGAGGACGTCGAATAGCCTTTCGCCCGGCCCAATTTCGGGCGGCGCCTGCGGCGGCCAAGGCTCGTACTTAAGCGTCTCAAAACCTGGCCGATCTGCCAGCGACATGAACGCTCCCAGATCCACGGGACCGGGGGAAACGAACACGTCGCTCTCATCGATCTCGAGCGTTTCCGCCAAAAAGGTGGCAATCTGGCTGCTGGCGCCGGCGGCAATCTCCAGTCGCACGCACTGTCCGTGCTTGCGAGCCGTGAGAATCCCTTCCATGCCCGACATGAGGTCGGGCGCCAGGTCGTCGCGGAGCGCAAAGTCGGCATTCCGCGTGATGCGAAATACGGCCGAGGCGACAATCTCTTCGCCAGCGAAGAAACGATTCAAGTGCTGCGTGACCACATCTTCCAGGAGGATGAAGGCGTATCCGCGGTCGGAACCGAGGGTGAACATTCGCGGCAAGGCCCGACCCAGCGGCATGATGGCGAAGCGCGGCGTTTGTGGCGCATTGGCCGCAGGCTTGAGCTGCACGCAGACGTTGAGCGTCAGGTTTGCGACGAGCGGAAAATCGTCGCGGGAACGGACGGCCATCGGCGTGAGCACTGAAAAAATCTCATTGTCGAAGATCTGCTCGACCGAGCGGGCCTGACGGTCGTTCAGTTCCGCCGGCCGCAGGCGCTTGATTCCGGCCTCGGCCAGTTTCGGCTCGATGAGTTCAATGAAGCAGGCGTACTGGTCCTTCAACAACTGGCGAACGCGCTTGCCGATTGCCGCCAGTTGCTCGGCGGGAGTCATTCCGGACGGGTCGGGGCTGGTCAGACCCTGCTCGATGAGGACGTGCAGACCGCCGACGCGGACCATGAAGAATTCGTCGAGGTTAGTGCTGGTGATCGCCAGGAACTTGAGCCGCTCCAGTGCCGGCAGCGACTCATCGCCTGCCTCGTCCAGAACGCGCTGGTTGAACTCCAGCCAAGAAAGCTCGCGGTTGAGGACTTTGGCCGGCGTGATGGGCTGGTCAGGCATGTGGGCTATCTGGCGGCGCGCAGCAGCACCGGCATTCCGTAGGTTTCTTCGAAAAGCGAGCCGCTTTGCTTGAGGGCTAGTTGTTCGAGGGACAGGTCTTCGACGCGCGGGACGAGTATCACCAGCCGGCCGCCTTCGCGGGAAATAATCACTTCCGAAATGCGTTGACTGCGCGATTCGTCGAGAGCGATCGCCACGCGGAGGATCGCGGCCAATTTCGCGACGGCCACGCGCCCCTCGCGGTCGAGCGTGGCGTAGCCCTCGTGCGTCGGCTGCGGCGAGGCCCGGCGGTGATAGCGGGCCACCATGGCCGCCAGGAGCTGGTCCCGCCGGCCGACGCCGAACAACTCGCTGTTGCGGATCAGGTACATCGTGTGCTTGTGGTAGCTGCGATTGCTGACGTACAAACCGATCTCGTGCAGCAGTGCCGCCACGTACAAAATCACTTCGTTGCGGGGGGAGAGCTGATGTTCTTCGCGAAGCTGCTGGAAGATTGATTGCGAAAGCTGAGCCACGTGCTGGGCGTGCTGCTCGTCAAAGGAGAACCGCCGCCCCAGGTCGAGCGCGGAGCGGATTATCTGCTGGCTGAACTCGCGGCTCCAGGCGCCCCCTTCCGCCATTTCCGTCAGCAGGCCGTCGCGGAGGTTGACGTTGGTCACCAGGATTTCCGGCCGCTTGAGCTCCTTGGCCAGAAGCACGTAGGCCAACAGCGCCGGCCCGAGCGTTTCCGCCTCGGGAAACGTCAGGCGGTATTTCCGCACCAGATGATCCTCGGACTGCCCCAGGATCTTGTTCGTCAGGTCCTCGAGCGCCTTGACGGGAATGCGGGCGAGCTGCTTTCCATCCCACTCCGGCTGCAACTGCCGCACGGCGAAGCGGACGTCTCCTCCCATGGCGATCATGTCCAGCGGCCCGTCCTGGAGGATATGCTCCACCATCTCCTCGACGGTGCGGTGGATGTGCGTCTCCATGATGTTGCGGACCTTGAGGGTCGGCGCGCGGAGCGCTTCGAGCGTCTCCCGCAGGCGGAGCGAGCCGAGCCGATAAGTGTGCGAGTAGACGACGTCTCCCCCT
>DASRJP010000397.1:0-36768 GCA_035649415.1 Pirellulaceae bacterium
GTCCATGTCGATATCCAGCAGGCTGACCTCGTGAAAAAGCTCGCACCGCTCACCCACTGCTTCTCGCGGCACAATCACGCGGAAGCTGTCCGTCGCGTCACGGCACGTGGCATAGACGCAGTGGCTGGTGCTGACGCCGGTCACAATCAGCGTGTCGATCCCCAGAGAGGTCAGCAGTTCATGGAAGTTCGTACCTTTGAACGCGGAAGCATATCGCTTGCGGATGATTTTTTCGCCTGGCCTATGGCCTAGCCGCGGATCGAGTTCGAATAGCGGTTCATCCTGCGGGCTGAGCTTCAATCGCAACTTCTTGTTTTGGGGACTCGGCGGATCGGCCGGGTCGTAGGCGTAGGTTGTGAAGAACACAGGGACGCCGGCCGCGCGAGCCGCCGCCAATAACCGACACGTGCTGGCGATGATCGACTCCAGGTCGGCGCCGATCTGCGTCTGCGGCTGCGTCCAATACTTCGCCAAGTCGATCACCAGCAGTGCCGGCCGGCTGCCAAATCCGACTCGGCCTCCCCAGCCGCGGGCCAAATAACGTCGGCGCAGCTCGGCGAGGTGCGTTCGCAGTCCGCTGCGCAAATCGTCCGGCAACCGCAGATCGGATGAGCCGAAGGGGATCGGAGAATTGTCAGTTGCCATCGGAAAAGCCTCCAGAATTGTCACTTGCCCGCGTCGGGGGGCAGGATCGTGAGCTTAATGGCCGGCGTGCATGGACCGGGGCGGCCGGCGCGAATGTCCGCGGCCCACCAGCGGCTGACGACGATCGTGTAAGGTCCCGGCCGCCATTCGGGAGAGACCGTCAGCGGAAGTTTGATCTCGGTTTGACCTGCAGCTAGGGTCGTCGGTGCTTTCCAACCTGTCCCGGCGGCGACCGTGCTGCCGTCGATTCCCAGGCCAAAGCTTCCCTTGGCTTCGCCAAGATATTCGACTCGCACCGGCACTTCCACGGTGCCCCCGTGTGGTACCGTCAGCTCGGTGACGCTCGTCTCCAAGCGGCATCCAAGCGGCGGCGCGACGACGGCTCGCGCCTCGCGGCTATAGCGAAGAAACATACGGTCGTTGTGACTGTTGCCGTACAGCGTCGTCGTTTGGGCCGCGTGCTCGATGACCTTTCCTTCGTGCGAAGCCCGGGCCACGACGCGAAAGGGGGCGATCGTCTCGACGGCCGCATCCTTGGGCGAAGTGAGCGTGACGAGCGCCTGATTGCCGATGTACGTGTTGGTGTAGATCTTCAGGTAGCTCGCTGGCAAATGGCTGACGCTCGACTGCCAGCCGCTGGGCAATCCTTCCACCCGGATTTCGACGTCGCTGTCGAGCCCGCCCCAGGTGAAAACCTGCGTGATGAACGACGCTGTGTTGTTCGGCCCCCAGATCGGCACGGCATCGGGCCACTGGAAGACTGCAAAATCGGGCGCAAGCGGCACTAGCGAGAGCCGGTAGGTCGACTGCTTGCCAAAAATGCCCGAGCCGCTCGTAAGGCGGACGAAATACTCCCCGGTCGTTGGCGGCTGGAAAATGAGCCGGCTGTCCGCCGATTCGAAGTCGTGCCACACCTGCCCCATGAAGAGCTGACCATCGTCGTTCTCCGCGAGCTTCTTGCCGGCCGCGTCGTAGATTTCAATGGCCGTATCGACCGGCGCGCGGAGGTGCCGCTGGGCGAGCGTCTCGACGATCAGGCCCTTGCCAGCCTCGGCCGTGAAGCGAAACCATTCCTCGTCGCCGGACTCTTGGAAACGGCCATTGACCGTTGCGTTCGTAGCCAGCGCGGCGGCAGAGGCCCGATTGTTGTTCGGTTCCGCTTCTTGCGACTCGGGCATGTTGCCCCGAATGAGCGTCAGCACCTGCGAACCGC
Organism: Pirellulaceae bacterium; assembly: GCA_035649415.1. GTDB lineage: Bacteria > Planctomycetota > Planctomycetia > Pirellulales > Pirellulaceae > DATKDU01. The sequence goes on from DASRJP010000397.1 coordinate 1,859, forward strand.
TGGCGGGAAGCTCCACCAGCAAATCTTGCAGCGGAAATGGATCGTCGGACGCAATTGTGATCTGCTGGATGGTCCCATGCGGGACGTTGGGGCCATCCAGCTCGACCGCAATCGTTTGCCCCCGTTGGCCGCCTGGTGGAAAGACGCTGGTGACGTAGGGCACTTCCCCTAGCGTCAGCCGATAAACGGCCGAACGAGCGCCGGCATAAGCGACGGCTTGCACGCGGACGAGATACGCGCCATCGACGGGGAGTTTGACATGGACAACCGGGTCGAGCCCGACGGTGTCTTCGGCGGCGGCCAGAATCTGCCCCTGAGAGTCGAGGATCTCCAGGCTGGTATCCAGAAACCCCTTGTTGAACGACTCCCGAACGGTCGAGTCCATCGCGTGGGCCAGCACCGCGGCGACGATCGACTGCCCTGCCTTGCCCTCGAAGCGAAAGCAGTCGATATCGAGCTTGGCCTGTAGTCGCGCATTTATTACCACGGGGATCGATACCTGCTGCGCTTGAGCGACCGAGTTGTTGGCTTCCACCTCGGCAAGCTCCGGCAATTTGCCGACGAAAAAGGGCCGCTCGTTGGTCAGCCCTGCGCTGCCGCCGCAGATGCGGATCAGCCGCCTTCCCGGCGCTGCATCCGCAGCAATTTTGATACGAGCTTTGACCGTGTCGTGCGTCGGTTTTTGGACTTCTTCGACGGTGATGCCGGGCGCGCCATCAATCAACAGGTTGCTGGTGCCCTCGAAGCCATTAAGACCGCCAAGCTCCAGCTCGATCGTCTGGCCCCTGTTGCCGCCGGCGGGATAGATGTAGTCAAGATACGGGTTGGGGTGCTGAAGGGCCTGCGCTAAGAGCGCGCGGACGGATAACACAATTAGGAATAAGGCGGTCGCCAGCGGGGCAGCTCGATTCACGCGACGACTTGGGATTTGAGTTTGCGGACTTGGGAATTACGCAAGGACCGCTCCGATCGGCTGGCCGTGGTAGTTGATCAAATGCGGACGGCCGTCGGGACCGCGGTATTCCTTGCTGCCGTCGATGCCGAGCAGCCGGTAGATCGTGGCGGCGAAATCGTGGGTGCTGTGCGGCGTGCCGGCGACTCGCTCGCACTTGCGGTCAGTCTCGCCGACGAGCGTGCCCATTTTGATCCCAGCGCCGCTCAAGCAAATCGCGTTCGTCCAGGCCCAGTGGTCGCGGCCGGCACTGCCATTGACCGTCGGCGTACGGCCGAATTCTCCCATCCAAATGACGAGCGTCGTCTCCAGCAGACCGCGCTCGGCCAGGTCCGAAAGCAGCGCGGACCAAAACTGGTCCACATTCGGCAGCCGCGTCTCCTTCAGATCCCGGAAGTTGTTTTGGTGCGTATCCCACCAATTGGTTTCCACGGAGACAAATCGCACGCCCGCCTCGATCAACCGCCGGGCGAGCAATGCCGACTGGCCGTAGCGATGACGGCCGTATGAATCGCGAACCTTGTCGGGCTCTTCGCTGAGGTTGAATGCCTTCTTCGCGGCGGGCGAGGTGATGAGGTCGTAGGCCTGCTGGTAGAAGTGGCTCCGCTCGCTCACAGCGCCGGCCATTTTGTCAGTTTGCCGCTGCCAGGCATCGAGCTGTGCCAGTAGCGTGCGGCGCCGGCCCGTTCGATCAGGGCCCACGGACGACGGGATCGCCACGTCTTCGATGGCGAAATTTGCCAGATTGGGATCGGCTTTCACAGTCAGCGGGTTGAACGTCGAGCCCCAGTAGCCGCCGCCCGTATAGGGCGCCGCCTCACCGGTCAGCACGACGTACGGCGGAAGACTGTTTCGCCACCCCAGTTCGCGACTGACGACTGAACCGTAGCAGGGATAAATTACACTGCCGACCGGCTGGCCGGTCGGATCGGGGCGCTGCGGGTAGCCCGTGAGCAAGTAATGACAAGCCGCCACGTGATCCCCGCTCTCTGGGTGGGCGACGCTGCGCAGCACGCAGACTTTGTCCATCTGCTGGGCCATCTTGGGCAGGTGCTCGCAAATGCGATAGCCCGAAAGTTTGGTCGCAATAGACTGAAACTCGCCGCGGATTTCGGCCGGCGCATCGGGCTTCATGTCAAAGGTGTCGATGTTGCTGGGACCGCCACCCATCCACAGCAGGATGACGTTCTTCGCCTTCCCTTCCCGGGGCGGCTGCGATTGGGCGGCCAGGACCTGCGGCAGCGATATGCCAAACAGCGACAGACCGCCGATTTTCAGCAGCGAGCGGCGGGAGAGTCCATCGCAAGTATTGGCCACTGTGGTTCCGAGGCTGAGCATCTTGAGTGTCTCCAGTAGGCTGACGCGTTCCCGCTTGCCGGTCTAATGGTTCATGACAAACTCGGAGCAATTCAATAACGTCCACAGCAGATCTTCCACCGCCTCTTTTCGCGAAGGGGCCGAGGCGATGAACCTGCCGGCAATGTCGCGCTCGCCCATCGTCGGCATTCGTGACAGCGTCGCCAGGTAAAACTGCTCGATGACCGTAGCGTCATCGGATTTCGCTTCCAGCAGCCTTGCCACGCGTCCGCCGGCGGCTGTCACCTTTCCGTGGATCGCCTCGCCGTTGGCCAGGTGCAGCACCTGACTCAAGTCGAGCCGGCTCATCCGGTCGCATTCACAAGTGCTCGTCCGCCGCGGCCGACCAAACGTCGTCAGAAAATACGAATCGACACTCGAATCAGGAAGCGTGATCGCCCGCATCCCTTCCGGCAAATTGGCAAAAGACTCTATCGTACCGGCCGCCTGGTTCACGGCGTCCAGCAACACTTCCGCCGGCAAGCGGAACGGGATTCGCCGCGTGAAATACTTCCCTTCCGCGTCGATGGCCGGCTCGATATCGCCGGCAAGCTGGTAGACGCGAGACCTGGCAATCGTCCGCAGCAAATGCTTGAGGTCGTACTTGTGGGCGACAAAGTCCGCCGTCAGTGAATCGAGGACGGAAGGAAACACCGGCGGGTTGGACGTGCTCAGATCGTCGATCGGATGAACGAGCCCGCGGCCCAGCAGATAGCCCCAGTAGCGATTCACAACCGTCCGGGCAAAACGCGGATTGTCAGCACTTGTCAGCCAATCGGCCAGCGAGCGGCGGACGTCGGCGGAATTGGCGGCCGCCGGCTGCCAGCCAAAGGCGCGGGGCGGCAATTCCGCGCCGCTCCGAGGATGCTTCAGCGGCGCGGCGGCGGCAACCTTGATCCCCTGCGCCCCGCCGAACATCCCCTGCTCCTTGTTGTCCTTGCGGGAGACGCCCGTGAAGAACGATGCCAGACTGTAATAATCCTCCTGACCCCACACCTCGAACGGATGATGGTGGCAGCGGGCGCACGTTAGCCGAATGCCGCAAAAGATTTGTGCCGTCGTTTCGGCCAGTTCTTCTGGAGTCTTATCGACGAAATAGAATGCCACCGGGCCGCTGGTGTAAAGATTTCCCTCTGCCGAGATCAGCTCGCGGGCGATCTGGTCAATCGGCGCGTTCTCCCGGAGCCGCTGCTTCAGCCAGGAGGAGAAGCTGGCCATTCCCTTCTCGCCCAGCGAGCGGCGATGCGCCCGTAGCAGGTCGCTCCACTTGAGCGCCCAGTAATCGACATATTCCGGCCGCTCGAGTAGTGCATCCATGAGCATTGCCCGCTTGTTGCCGCTCGCGTCAGCGAGAAAGCCACGCACTTCGTCCGGCGTCGGCAGTGTGCCGATCAGGTCGAGATAGACGCGGCGAACGAATTCTTCATCCGTCGATAGCGCCACAGGACTGAGCGCCAGCTTCTTCCACTCCGCCGCAACAAGTTCATCGACGAAACCCTGGGCGACGAAACTCGACGCTTCCCCTGAACTTGCAAACGGCACGGTCACAGGCACCGCTGCAACTACTCCCATGTAGCGCACCATCACCGCCATGCGACCCGAGCTCACGGCAGTGACGGCGCCGGCGGGCGATGCCGTAGCGATTGATTCCTCCTTCACCTCATACTGCGCCCAGCTTGTCACGTCCCGCTCCTGGCCGTCCGACCAGGTCGATCGCACGGTCAGCGAATGCTGCTGACCTGGCTGCATGACCAACTCAGTTGGCGAAACTTCCAGCCGCGTCACATGCAGATCGGCCCGCGGCGGAGGCATTCCGTCGGCGATCCAATGCCGGACGGCGGCATAGGTCGGATCGGTGCTTGTCAATCGCAAGCCGCCGCCGTGTGGCATACGCTGCGTGGGCTTGCGGAGGATCAGGCTTTCGTCGGGCGCTGAGGGAATGACGCGACGGCCGCGCGCGTCGTGAACGATCGCCTGGTAATCGGCCTGCGGATCAAAGCCCAGCAGTGAAAGCTTGAAACTGCCGCGTCCCTGAAACGAGCCGTGGCATGCCCCAGCGCTACAACCCGCCTTGGTCAGGGCCGGCACGACGTCCCGAACAAAGTCAACGTCCCCTCCTTCGGTTCGGGCTGAACAGGCCAGAACCAGCGACAAAAACACGGCCATCGCGACGCAGCGGGGCATGAAAGAACGTCGCACGCAAAGGCAGGTTCAAACGGCGGGACCGCTCCAGCGGCAATGATCGGACCTTCCATCAATGAACGATTATCTTTGTCTTTGCGGAGGCATGCAAGAGAATTGTGATCCGCGGAAAAGGGGCGCGGGGGGGGCTCACGTTAGCCGATAGCGCAGTCCAAGTGGCGGCCTTCGGCCGAGGCCCGATAGATGGCGTCGAGAAGCTCAAGCGTTAACATCGCCTGCCGCGCAGTGTTACGGCAATGGCGGCTGCCGCTGCGAGCATCGGCAATCCAGTCGCGCAAGAGGCGCAGCATCCGCTGGCCGCCGTAGCCGGGAGTAGGGTCGGGCGGTTGCGTGAAGACTTCCTCCATGGCCATGAATTGCGCCTGAGGGCCGTGGATTTCCAGGACGCCACCGGTGTCGGCGCGGCCAGGATGCCAGTGAACCCAGCGCTCACTGCCGCGGAGCGTCCAGTGGCTCTCGCCGGTCCACCGCGGCAGCCAGTAGCGGCCGACGAATGTTGCCATGCCGCCGCCCGCCAGATCGAAAATGGCTGCGCCGCCATCTTCCAGGCCGGTTTCGACGTTGCCAAACGTACCGACGCGGGCCGTGACCCCGCTCACCTTCTGAGTCGTAATGAACGAGAGTAAGTCGAGCCAGTGACAGCCCAGCCAATTGAAGTAGCCGCGGCCGCTGAGCGCCGGATTGAAGAGATAATGCTCGGGTCCACGGCGGCGAATGTCGCTGGTGACGAAGGTCATTTCTACGCTGATCAGTTTGCCGAATCGCCCATCAGCGACCATCTCCCGCAGGCGCTCGGCGCACGGATCGTAGCGCCAGAGATAGCCGCTCTGAAACGCAACGCCTGCTTTCTCAACTGCCGCCAGGGCCGGCGCAAAATCGGCCGCTGATGCTGCGGCCGGCTTTTCGGCAACGATGTGCTTGCCGGCGGCCGCCAGCGCGGCGATCGCCTGCGGCGATTCGTTGTTGGGCAAGCAGACAATCGCTCCGTCGAACTGGCGCCAGCGGACAAGCTCCTCAAGCGTCTCAAACCGGGGCAGGAGCGCTATCCGCTCCTCAAGGCTCGTCGTCGCGCCACCGAAGCGCGGCACGATGGCCGCGATTTCCAATTCGCCGCCGAGCTGAAAGATCGATTCGCGCCAGCCCGAGCCATGTGGATGGTCGATGCCGAGAAAGGCGACGCGAAAGGGAGCGGCCGACGCCATGGCTGTCTACGACTCCCTGAGTTTCCTTCCGGTCGTATCAGGCGCAAACAGAATCACGATCATGCCGGTCGCGTAGATCAGGCTCATCACCGCGCCGGCCCGCTGGTAGTTCTCATTGAAGTAGGCGGTCAGCGCGCCGGTCGCCAACACCCCGACGGCAGTCAAGATGCGGCCAAAGTTGAAGGAAATCCCGGCACCGGTGGCGCGGGCGTGCGTCGGAAACAACTCGGGCAGGTAAAGCGGCAGCCAACCGAAGAAGATCGTGCTCACGCCCCCTACTGCGAACACGGCCCAGAAAAAGCCTCCCATGGTTGGGTCCATGCGCAAATACACGAACTCGCTTATGGCGAACGACGCCAGTGCGATTACGAAATACGTTGCCCGGCGACCGACCAGGTTGGCGATCCAGCCCCCCAAAAGGCTGCCGATCGCACCGCCGGAAGCGCGCATGATCGACGCCAGCGCCCGCGCTTGATAATCACCCGATCCGTTGACTTTCTCCGTCCAGGCGATGAACCAGTTGGTCACCCCCCAGCCGCCGAGGAGTGGAATCGTGCCAATGGCAATGCCGATGAGCGTTAGCTTCAGCAATGGCGGCGAAAAGAGCGTCGCGATCGAATCGGCCGGCTTTTCGCTCGCCGGCCGGTTGCGAGCGGCCAGCCACGCGGGGGACTCCGGCACGATCGCCAGCACGACAAGACCAAGGACTGCCGGCGATGCGCCCACGAGCATGATCCAACGCCACCCATCGGGCGTGAGCGGCACGAAGTAGGCGATCGCACTCATCAGAACGATGCCAACGTTGGCCGCGGTCCCGAGCAAACCCGAAAGCGTGGGACGCGAGACGTCGGACCACGCTTCGGCAGCCAGCGACACGCCGGTGGGCCACATCCCGCCCACGCCCATGCCCGACAGAAACCGCAGTAGCAGCAGCTGCTCGGCGGTGGCTGATCCGTAGGCCAGCCCGGCATACACCGAGTACCAGAGGATGCTGGCCCCCATCGCTTTGACCCGGCCCACGCGGTCCCCGAGCCAGCCGAAGACCAGACCGCCTAGGGCCGCACCGAAGAGAAACGCGGCATTGTAAAACGAGTACCACTTCGGCCGCTGCTGCTTGAGGATGCTTTCCAGCGCTGGCTTGTTGGTCGGATCAATCGCGGCGGCAGTCGGCTCGCCGGAGACGACCAGCAGATTCCGCCAATCCAGCATCTGGTTCAGCGGCAAGCGGCCGCGCGTGGCGAAGTCGGCCGTGGCGGACCCCGACGCCAGATTCGTGATCGTCATCTGCACGCCCGAGAACATCCAGCCGAAAAAAGCGGCCGCCAGGATCAAATAGCGGGCGGCGGCGGAGAGTTCGGCGGGTTGATTCATGATGGGATCGAACTCAGCAAGTGCTCGATTGCTTCTTCTGCCAGCGGGCCGCGCTCGGCGAACTCCACGGCCTGCTCGACGTGGTCTGGGCTGCCAAAGCCGGCGAGTGCCGAGGCCACGCCAGGATGCGCGATGGCGAAGCGAAGTGCAACCTCGGGAAGCGACATTCCGGCCGGTAGCGCAGATTTAAGCGCCGCGGCGCGGGCCTCGTCGCGCAGATATAGATCGAGCGGGAAAAACTTAGTCGTCAGCGTATGCGCGCTCGGCGGCTGCCCCGCCAGCGCGCCGCCGGCATAGACGCGAATCGCAAATACGCCGACACCCAGTTCCTGGCAGACTGCGAACAGATTGCCGAGGTTCGACTCGCGAAAGTCGGCGGGCACGGGGCGACCGGCACTCGGATTGAGCAGATTGTAAGGCGCCTGGACGGTGGCGAAGTGGCCGGCTTTGAGCACGTCGATCATTGCACGGGGACTCCCCAGGCCAGTGATGCCGAGGTGCTCGACGAGACCGGCCTGTTGCAACTCCAGCATTCCTTCAAGCACACCTCTCTTGTCGAGCACATCGGCCGGCGCGAGCGACGTCGCCAAATCGCCGCGCTTCGCTGTAATCGAGTTGTGAACTTGCAAGAGCGTGACCCGCGGCAGTCGCAGCCGACTGAGGCTGTCTTCAAACGATTGCAGGACGTAGCCGCGCAGGTCGTGTGTACAGTCGGGACGAATGCGGACCTTGGTGGCGACGTGGATTATTCCACCCTCGCTCCCCATGGGAGACGGCTGGCGTGAGGGTGAAGGCGTCGCGCCGGAACCGACACCCTCACCCGGCCTGCTTCGCAAGCCACCCTCTCCGGGAGAAAGAGGGATTTCACTCAACACTCTTCCCAAACACTCTTCCGAATGTCCATCGCCATACGTCGCCGCCGTGTCAAACCAGTTGATCCCCAGGTCGATCGCCCGCTGGACGGTTCGAAGCTGCTCCTCATGCTTCTGCGGATCGGTCAGTAGTGCCGATACCGGCCCAGCGCCGAACGACACGCACGAGACGTTGATGCCGGTCTGGCCAAGCGGGCGGTAGAGCATCAGGCGGCTCCTTGGCCAGGCGTAAGCCCCTGCGGTAAAAACGCGCGGACGATGACGCTGTTGTCCAGTTCGCCGCAACCCGCCGCCACGAGTGCCGACAGGAGAAGCTCGTGCAATTGCGTGAGCGGGAGCTTGGCGCCCGACTTCTGCGCCGCCTCGAGAATCAGCTTGACGTCCTTGTGATGCTGCGTCAGCCGCGCCTCGGGCTCAAAATCGCCGACGAGCATTTTTCTTCCCTTCGTTTCCATCACGCGGGAAAATGCCGGCCCGGCTGCAAGCACCTCCAGGGCCTTCGCCGGATCAACGCCGCTGGCCTTAGCAAACGACAGCCCCTCCGCCAGCACGGCCCGGTTGAGGCCCAGGACCAGATTGACGACCAGTTTCATCCGCGCGCCGCTGCCGACGGGGCCGAGATGGAAACACTGTCTGGCAAATGTTGCAATGAGGTCAGAGGCGAGCGAAGCGGCGGCTTCTGTGCCGCCGAGCATGACCACTACCTCGCCGCGTCGAACTTGCGCCGAGGAGCCGGCAATCGTCGCGTCCAGATACGTAACGCCGCGCTCGGCAAGCCACGCACCCAGCCGAGCCATGGCCTCCGGTTCGCCGGTCGTCGTGTCGATCACCAGCTTTCCGGGCAGCTCGCTACAAATCTCCACCAGCACTTGGGACGCAATCTGGCTCGTCGGCAAGCTGAGTACGAGGCACTCGCACTGGCGTGCAACCTCCGCCCCGTCAGCCGCCGCAATTCCGCCGAGTCTGGCCAGCAGCTCGCACCTTGCCGGGCTCAAGTCGTATCCACAAACCTCGTGCCCCGCAGCTAGAAATCGCTCGGCCAGCGCGCTGCCAACGAGCCCCAGACCGATGATCCCCACGCGCGGCACGCTTGCTCCTTACTGGCGAAAGCGGAAGGAGAAAACGTCGGCATCATTGAGCATGATCCGCATGCGGACCGGTTTGCCGGCATAGGCGCTCACATCGCTGCCATTTCTCCAGCGGACGACGCGGTCGATCTCGTTACCGATTTGCTCCTGGCAATCGTCGAGCGCACAGCCCTCCAAGGGCAAACCTCTCTCGTCTTGCAATTCGACCTTCACGCTGCCGGCGGCCGACGTGGCGAAATTGATCTCCAACTCCTTGCCGGCGAATTTGAGGGGCCGTGTGACGATCTGGCCGCCGTCGTAGCCAGCGTGCAGCGCCACAAAGCCGTCGGTCCGCAGCGAGTACCTTCGCAGGTGGGCGGTCGGCTGGCCGTAATTCTGGTTGGCGTAAATGGATATCTCGGCCGGGCCGGTCGGCACGACGTTGAGTGCCGGGTAGTTTGTGCGCGACACCCAGTTTTCCAGCCCCACGCCTGGCTTCAAAAAACCCTCCATGAACGTGCGGTCGTAACGGTCGCCGCCGCGGGTGGTCATGAAGATGCCGTCGGAGCAGTCGCCGAAGTATCGTGGATCGACGCCGATTTCTTTCGCTTGCTCTTCCGTCAGGACCTTGCGCCCCGGCATGAACCGGGCGGCAATCGAAATGTAGATGTGTGGCGCGCGGAAATAGGGACTGGTCTGATTCGTATAAAGATGCTCGACTGGCCGGTCGCCGTATTCCATAAGTTCCGGCGGCGACCAGTTGATAAAATCGCTCGACGTCGTCCGCGAGATCCGCCGAAAACCGTCCTTGAAAACGCGAAAATAGCAGACGTAACCTCGCTCTGCCTCCGACCACAGCGGGACGTTTTGCGAGTCGAATGCTCCCTCCGTGATTACCGGCTCCTCGCGCAGCTTCCGCCATGACAGTCCATCCGAGGAGACGAACACCACCAGACCGCTTTTCCGCGACCCGGCCAGCGCCTTGTACCGCTCCTCCGCCGGGACTCCCGCTCGGCCGTCGATCATGGGGCAGAAGTTGTGCGAAAACGGTGGGGCTGCCGCCAGGATCACGTTGTTTTCCTTGCTGCCGGCCACGACGTGCAGTCCCAGATCGGGCTTCGTCCAAGTCTTGCCGTCAGCCGACTCGGCGTAGCATGTACATTCACCGGCGCTGCCGTCCGCCCCTGCCGCCGGATTGCCGCGGTAGTAGGCTCGATACTTGTCGCCGTCCTTGAGGATCGTCGCGTAAGCACAAAAGGCCCCTTCCCATGGTTTGTCGAAGGCCATGACGTTCCCCTCATCGCGGGGTGTCTGAAGTCGCAATTCTGCGCCGTCGAGCTTTTCAAACAGGAAGTAATCGACGAACAATTCGCGGCGGGTGCCGAGGTCGAGGACGGCCGTTTTTGGCTCCTGACCTCGCGCGGCAGGAAGCATCGCTGCCAGGGCGAGCGCGCCAATGCAGAATTCAGAACGCAGAAGGCAGAGTAAAGAATGATGACTCATGGCTGGCTACTCTGCACTTTGCATTCCGCGCTCAATTCCCTACGCCTTCTCCGCCACCACCGGCGAGACCAGCGTGCCAATTCCTTCAATCCATGCCTCCACTTTGTCGCCGGCCTTCAGGAACGTGCCGCTCGCGCTGCCGACGCCGGCGGGAGTGCCGGTGGAAATGATGTCCCCCGGTTCGAGGGTGACGATGTTGCTGATGAACTCAATGACCGCGGCAACCGGGAAAATCTGCTGCCCGGTCGAAGCGTTTTGCTTGAGATCGCCGCTGACGGAGAGTTTCATCGCCAGCTTCTGCGGGTCGGGAATTGCGTCGGCACTGGTGATGCACGGGCCGCAAGGGCAGAAGCTGTCGTGCCATTTGCCGTGCAGCCAGTCGAAGAAGCTGTCCTTCTCCCGCGTCTTGCGGTTGGGATTGGGCCGGAATTTTCGATCGGAGATGTCGTTGACGACGGTGTAGCCGGCGACGTACGAGAGGGCCTCCGACTCGCTCACGTGCCGCGCCGTGCGGCCGATGACGACCGCCAGCTCCAATTCCCAATCGATGTTCTTCGGCGAAACCGAGGGAATCACGACTGGCTTGAGTGGATCGGTCAGCGTCGTGGTCGGCGGCTTCATGAAGACGTACGGAAACGTCTCCAGGCGCTCGGGGGCCATGCCGCCCCCTTCCTGAATGTGCGAGGCATAGTTACCCGCCAGCAGAAAGAGCTTGTTGGGCCGCGGCACCGGCACCAGCAGCTCGACCTTGTCGGTCTCGATTAGTGCCGCCGTCGGCAGTGCATCGCGTTGGCGGTCCACCCAACCAGCAAGCTTCTTGGCGACCTCGTGCGCTTTGCCGCCGGGAAGCAACTCGACCAAATCGTCTCCCCTCGGAAGCGGCAGCGTCTCATGCGTGGCATCGGAGAAAGCCTTCGCAGCGGCAAGCAGCGGGACGACAGTTTTTTCCGAATAAAACCCTGCGACAGCGAGGTTGTCACGACGGAAGCGACACAGACGCATGGAACAGCCCTCGATGAGGAATTGAAGCGGCGCGAGTTTCCAGGGTTTTAACGCTGCCGTGCGGCGACCGCAAGCAATGAACGCGGGCATTTTCGCGCGGACAGTGGCGACCGGCCCAGGTCGTAGTTATATTCCGGGCGTCGAGAACCCCGATTCCAGAAGGAACCCGCCATGAAATCCCGTCTGCTGCTGGCCGCCCTGCTGACGTTCGTCTTCATCTCTTCCACCGCCTGGTCGTATTACCTGCGTCTGGCTTCGACTGGCGAGGCGATGACCGAGGCGGCTGAAAAGTTCCTGGCTACGCTGGACGAGCAGCACCGGGCGGCGGCGACGTTTGAATTTGACGACCCGCGGCGCGTTGACTGGCACTTCATTCCGTTGCCGTCCGCCGACAAACCCGAGCGCGAAGGGCTGAAGGTCCGCCAGATGAATGAGTCCGAGCGCAAGGCGGCATTCGCACTTTTGAAAAGCGCGCTGAGCGAGGTTGGCTATGAAAAAGCGACGAAGATCATGGCGCTGGAATCGCTGCTGGCGGAGCTTCAGAAGGCGAAAGGGGGCCCGATCCGCGACTCCGAGCGGTACTACTTCTGCGTCTTTGGCAAGCCGACCGCCGACGGCAAATGGGGGCTGTCGGTGGAAGGACATCACCTGTCGCTCAACTTCGTCGTTGAGAAGGGTAAGGTGATTTCCAGTACCCCGACCGTCTTTGCCGCCAATCCGGCGACGGTGATGTCCGACTACCCAGGGTCGCACGACATCAAGAAGGGGACGCGGGTGCTGGCCAAGGAGGAAACGCTGGCCTTCGACCTGGTGCAGTCGCTCACGCCCGAGGAGCGGAAAGCGGCCATCATCGCGGAAAAGGCCCCGTCCGAGGTGCGCGCTGCAGGAGAGCCGCAGCCGCCGACCGAAGCCGCCGTCGGCATTGCTGCCGATAAATTGACCGACGCGCAGCGCAAAACGCTGGTTGCGCTGCTCGATGCGTACTGCGACAACCTGCCAGCGGAGGTGGCAAAGGCCCGCAAGGCGGCCATCGACAAGGCGGGCACGGAGAAGGTCCGCTTCGCCTGGGCCGGAGCGGACAAGCCGGGCGTCGGCCACTACTATCGCGTCCAGGGGCCGACGTTCCTGATCGAGTTCGTCAACACGCAGCCCGACTCCGCCGGCAACCCGGCCAACCACATCCACTCTTTGTGGCGGGACATGGCGGGGGACTTTGCGGTGCCCATCGCGAAGTGATCGAAGAATTGGCGGCGGCCCACCCACGCGCGAATCACTGCGAGCGCGCTTTGTAGAGATTCAGCGTGATATGCGCCTGCCCTTGGTGGTGTGCTTCGTGCCACGAGAGCAGGCTGAGTATGTCCCGCAAAGTAAACTTCTGTTCGCGAAGCCGTTCGGGAAGGGTCTGGGGCGTCATCGCCAGGTCGGCGTCAGAAAAACGCCGCAGCGTCGCCAGCAGGTGCTCGCGCGACTCCCCGAGCACGCGGCGAATGTCCGCCGGTGCGGGAATACGGTCATCCGGCGTGCTTCCACCTCTGAACCGCGGCACCAGCTCCGCGAACTGCGGTTTGGCTCCGGGCACCAGCCGCTCCGTGGCGAATAGCTCCTCCGTAATGCCGAGGTGCATGAGCTGCCAGGCGATATGAGCCCGGCCGGGGCCGGGGCGCCAGCCCAGCACGCCAAGGGGGTCCTGTTCCTGCTCGATCTTGTCGAGCGTGGCCAGTGTGCGTGGGCGATTGAACTGGATGCTCCGAATCGCCGTCTCGATGATCGACATGACATCCCCTAAACGAGCGGCGGCCGCTATTCGCCCAGGTCCACTTCCTGATTCGTCGTCGCCTTGCGGGCGCCGTAGTTCTGGTCGCGGCTGAAGTTCAGCGGCACTCGCCGGCCATTGCCGTCTTCGTAAATGTGAATGGAGGGAGCGGTGCTGCCGTCAAACTCGAGGATCCATTGGATCAGATGATTGCCCGCCACGAGCTGGAGCCGCTCGGAGTCATATTGCCCCCGGCTGCCGCCGACCGTGGACAGGACCTTGCCGTTGACGAGCAATTGCTGTGTGGCGGCGGTCGAGGCGCCGCGGTGACTAACGTACATCGACATCGGGGTAGGACACGTTAGCGTCCCTTCCAGGACGATGCGTCCGCCGAGAATCTTGGCCTGAGCCAGAATATTTCGCAGCCTGGTCGTGTCCATGGTTCGCTGCGGGTCATAGGTCACCAGAATGCCTGCGTCCTTCCCTCCCAGAAACACGCGTCCCACCATGCCGGGCGAGCTTTCCGGCAGGTCGCTACGGCGAACACGCTCTCCACGCTTGGAGCCAGTTGCTGGCGCCGGCGCCGCGGCCAGATCGGCCTTGAGCTGGTCGCGACGTTTTTCGGCCTTGGCCTTGTCGAGTCCGTCCACCGAGGAGGCCGCCAGATCGTATGCCTCCATCGCCCGTTTCTGCACGGCCGGTTTGTATTCTGCCGGAATCGTGGCCAGGCAATCGAACCAGGCGTCGGCCTCGGCAAGCGACGCGGCCAGCCCCTTGGAGACGGTTTCCTGCCGCGCCTTGGCGGCAGCAGCCAGCTTGGCATCACTTCCCTTGGCGAGCATCGCCAGACCCTTGGCTTGATCGCCGCGATCGAAGAGGTGATACAGCCCCAGCGCCAGATTGGCGGCTGGATCGTCGGGATTGGCGGCCGCTGTTTGTTCGGCCTTGCGAACCGTCTCCCAGCGCTTGTGACGCAGGGTAAACTCGTCGATGAACTCCTTGGCATCCGCCTTCACTTCAGCGGCCGTGGCCCGCGCGGCTGCCGTTCGGACAACGGCGGCCATGGCCTGTGCGATTTCGAACTGGTCGCTGTCGATCGCTTCGTAGCCCAGCGTGCAGGCTTCGCTGACAATTTCCGCCCGCTGGGACGCGGAGAGCGTTCCATCTGCGAGAATCTCCAGGAGCTTGACCTTAGCCGGCAGCGGCGGCACGTCGAATTCCTGGGTGATGGCTTCGACGGTCTGCATCGCGGAACCGACGTCCTTCAGCTCGACGAAAAGCTTGCGGGCCTCTTCGAGCATGACGTACTTTGTCGCCAGGTCCTTTGTCTCCCGCGCCAAGTCGTTGATTTTCCTGGCCACGGTGGCCTTGGCCGGCGGCGTTTTTGCCCCCTTCAGCTCGTCCCCAAAGACGGCTGCAATTTGAGCGTTGGCTTTGGCTTTGGCCGCGTCGTCGGGGATGGGCACCTTCTTCGCGCCGGCAAGGGCAGTTGCAGGCGGAGTCGACTCGCCTGGCGCGGAGCTTCCCTGCGGCATCAGCTTCAGGTTGGCGATGCGGTAAACACTAAAGCTGGTGATGGCAAGCTTTCTTCCGTCCGGCTCATAGCTTCCGAAAGCCCTCAGTTCGGCGGTGGGTATGTTGTTCCAGCGCGCGATCGTCTTGTCATCGACCGCCAACAGGACTTCGCGGCGGCTGACGAGAATCCGCAGGCGAGCCGGCTTTCCATTGGTCAAAAGTGGCCCCTTTTGAATCGTCGCGCCGCTGGGATCGCTACCATCCTGTCCGGGAATAATGCAAATGCCGCTGCGGTCGGAATGCCAGCCGTCGATCAAGATGCACAAAGGTCGCCCCTGAACCGGAAAGCCAATCCCGAGCGTGTCATCCCCAGCCAGGCGCGTGATTTCAGCCTCGAGCGTGTATTCGTCAGGCAGATCCTGGTCGACGATCACGCGCGACTTGGTTGGACCGGTCGTCAACGCTTTTCCAGAGACGCTGAAGGTCCCTTCCACGCCGCGGACGGTCCGGCGGCGGGCGTCGATAAGATCGATGGCAGATGCGAGGGGCGCGGGTTCGGCGGAGCTTCTCGCGGCGGCGCCCGGGATCAACTCCATTCGCCGAATCCGAAACTTGGAATTTCCCGTCGTCACGCCGAGTTTGCGTGGGTCGGGCAGACGGAGCCCTTGGTAGGCATTCAACCTGGCACTGGAATCGTAGGGCCAACTGGACAGCTTCTTGTCGTCCACCGAGAGCGAAACTTCCTTCTGGCTGACGACGATGCGAACGCGGGCCGGCTGCCCGTTGGTCAGCACCGGCCCGCGGTGGACCGTCGGATTGTCTGTCGACTGTATGTTCCAATCGTTGATGTCCGACAAGCCGGTCAAGCGGGCGTTATAGATGTCGATGATCGCGCTCAGGGGACTTCCGCGGACGGGTAAATGGAACGAGATCGAGCCGGTGCCTTCCTCGCGAATCACCTCCGCTTCCAGAGCGTATTCGTCGGGAATCGTCTCAGGGATCATGAAGCCGGTGCCAGTGCCGTCCGCCAGCCAGCCGTCGCTTTCGGAATGCGAAACCTGACCGCGGACGCGTTCGATCGAAGCGCCATGCTTTTTCACCAGCTCAATCCGCCCTGCTGAGGGGGGCGGTGGTCCAGGCTCGGCGCTGCTCGTTTGGGGAATCATCTCCAGCCGGTTGATCCGAAACGGCGCATCCCAGGTCATGATGGCCAGCGCCCTGGCGCTGGGATAACCCATGCCTTTGGCCGCGAGCACCTTGTCGGTGGCGTTGACATTCCATTTGGCGATCGACATGCCATCGACAGTTAGTTCCACGGCAGTCTTGGCCACGCTGATGCGAACCAGCGCGGGCTTACCGGTCGTGAGCAGCCGTCCCTCGCGAACGAGTGGGTTTCCTTTCGTGAAAATCTGCTGGTCGTTGACCGCGGCAAAACCGCTCCTGGCCCCCTTCTGGCCGTCCACGATCGCCGTCATCCGTCGATTGCCGGGAATTGGGAAGCCGAAGCAGATGGAGTCGCCACCGCTTTCCCGCACCACTTCCGCTTCAAGCACGTACTCGTCCGGAAACGCGATATTTAGCGTAAAAGCGGTTGGGTCGTTCTCCTTGGTTCGCAGCGATGAGCCCTCGCGGGTCACCTGTCCACGCATCGGCGGCTTGCGCTCATCAAAGGCGGATTGGATCAAGTCGAGCCGCCGTTGGGCCGTTGCAGGCTGCGGCACAGCGACTGAAGCAATGGGCGCAAGCTGGGTCAGGCCCACGGTGGCCGACGGATCAACCCGCTGCCAGCGGGCGCCCTTCAGCCGTGCGAGTTGATAAACCGCGCCAGACTGGTTGGGTCCGTGAAAGTCCCGCTGCGAATCCCACGACCCCAGCGGCTTGCCGTCCTCGGCGCTGAGCGCCAGTTGCACCTGCCAGGCGAATTTATCGCAGTGGTTGTCGTTTTTGCATTCCACGACGAAATCAATCTGGTCTCCCTTGCGAACCGGCAATTTCTCGACGGGTGTATCCACTTCCTTAAAGAGCGAATCCCACTCGCCAACTTGCCCGGCCGAACTGCTCACGATGCGTCCATGAATGCCGTCGCCGAATCGAGTCTCATGCGCATGCGTCAGCTTGCCGGTAATCGCCAGCGCACCATCTTGGGGCGCGGTCCAGCGGCGAATGACCGCGTACTGCTGACCGTTGCCCGCATGCCCGCCCAGCGGATCGAGGGACATCCATTCCGAAACACTTTGCGGCAAGCTCGATCCGGGCTTCCAAACCAGGCCGTTCCACTCCAGCATGGCCGTGAAGCCCTCGACCTTTTTCGTCGATTCGTCGTAGCGCCCGTGCCCATACTGCCACTGCGGCACGGAGCGGCGGACCGTTCCCGCGGCCGCGCCCGGCACCGCCATTGTGAAGTGCAGCGACGCCGCGGTTGGCTCGTCGTAGATCAGCGCCAGCGGCGACGGCGGTGCAAACGGCTTTTGATAGCGGACCGCATCAGAAATTCGCAGGCCGCACACTTGCCCTTCCAGTCCGCTGCCGCGGCCAGCCGCGTCATCACCGAGGCGGAGATTCGCGCCGCTGCCGACGAGTCCCGATTCGGCCGTATAGCGGAGCGCCTCCTTGCCATCGATGTAAAGCAACCACTCTTTGCCGGCGGCGGAAACGAGCGCCAGATGATGCCAATCGGTGGGCCGCGCGAAAGCCGCTCGGTATTGAACAACCTGGCCACCGCTCTTCCACGCTTCCAGCACGAGCTGGTCAGCCATCTTGCTGTTCTCAACCCCTCGCCGCGCCATGAGCTCCCAGCCCTGCGGCGGCATTCCCGAACTGCCGCCGCTGCGCGTGCCAAATAGCGACATCGTCTGTGGGCTGTCGAGCCGTAGTTTGAACCATCCCTCGATTGTGGTGTTTTGAGCCAGCGAGACCAAAGCGGCCGTCTGCTCGATCTCCATGCTCGCGCGCTTGTCGAAATCGAGCACGAAGAGACGCTGAGCGTCGGCATCGCCGGCCCAGGCCGCGACACTGGATGTCGCGGGCGTAATTGGGTCAACCGTCGGTGTCTTGCTCTTTCCGTTGTCGGTGACCGTCCCCTTGTCGGTGCCATTTCCCTTCGTCTTGTTCTTGCCCGTTCCTTTGCTTGTAACCGTGGTCGTCTGTTTGTTGCCACCGTCGTTCGTTTTGGGCGTTTGCATCGACCGCACGACAATCAGCCCCACCAGGCCGATCATCGCCACGGCGGCAAACGATGCCCCACCGAGCACGACGGGAGATTTCCACAGCGCGGCTTTAGCGGGGCGTTTGTCCGCCCGGCCAGCCGGCGCCGAGGTAACCACGACGCTAGTGCCCGCCTGCGAAGCCGATGGTGTGTTGCTGGCGGCGTGCAAGGGGAGCGGTGCTGCCTTGGGAAGAGACGCAGCAACTGGAAGCTGCCGAGAGGTCTTGGTACCGGTGGTTGCCGAGCCGGACTGGGCGGGCGCAGGCAACGGCGCAGGAGACGCCGCGATTTTTGAACCGGTGGCCGCCTTGGCTTCTTTCTCGTCCTTGGCCTTGAGCTGCTGGTCGTATTCAACGCGGCGCTTCGGATCGAGCAGCACCACGCCCGCGGACGAGACCTCGTTGAGTATCTTCTGCGAGAGTGCGGAACGCTTTCCCACTTGCAGCGAACGCAGATAGTGCATCCGCTGGTCCATAGCGTTGGTAATGACGTCCGCGTTCGTTTCAAATCGGCGGACGCCGAGCAGCCGGTAGTTGTCGGCAGGCTGCTCTTCCGGAGGGATTCCCAGCCAGGTGTAATAGGGATCGAAGTCGTCGGCCATAACGCTTCTTACCGTTTCACCGCGACCTTCGCGCGGTCCCAATGCGAAACCTGGCGTGGCGCATTCTGGCTCCCTCGGCGGGTGGGCAGCACCGGCGCAGAGGATGCCCCCGTATTAGACGCCAATCCATGGGGATTGGTTCTAGCGGTGACATCCCCGTTACACATCCCACGTCAGCACGTGCTGACGAGGTGCTGGGAGAAGATGCCTTGTCGAGCGCAGACCAATGCCTTCGGTTACTCTAACACTTTCCAGGGGGAAACGTCAACGAAAGCGGTCGCAGCCGCTCAAGTTCCCGGCTGCTGATCCTGGGCGGCAGGATCGAGATGCGCACTGATTAACACAATCTTCGCATCGCCGCATTCCGCATAGACGCGCAGCTCGAGCGCGGCCTTCTGATGCATGTCTCGAAGGAACCGCTCTATGGCAGGCGCCGCCGCTAGGCGGGCCTTCATTTCGGGCAGGCGGCGACTGATGCGGGACATCTGGCTGTTGCGGCTCGAGATGGCCGACTGAAGAGAGTTCAACTTGGATTGCCAGGCGGCAAAGGCTGCGCCGCCGGGACGTGGCCCGAGATCCTTGAGCTGCTGATTGAGCGCCTTAATCTCCTTGCCCAAGGCCACCAGCCTGGCCTCATTTTCCGGAATCCCCTTTTCCATGGCCTCTTTCAGGTCCGCCAGCCGCGGCAGCGTCATGGGAAACTTGTCGGCGGCATTTTCGCGAAACTCCGGTCGCAGGATGACTTGTAGATCGCCCTCCGGTTGGCGGCGGAATTCCATTTGGATTTCGGCCCCTTTCAATTGCTCGAACTGAATGGCCGTTTTCTCCTTGAGCTTCAGCACTCGCCTATCGTCCTTGAAAGCCGCCCCGCCCGGAAACCCGTTTAGTGCTGCGACCTCCAGCCGCACACTCTCTTCTTTGGGAAGGTCAACACGCGGAAGCGAATGGACGCCAATTTCCTTCGTTAGGTCCAATGACAGCCGCGGCGCCGCACTTGCGGAACGCAGCAGCGACGTCTTCGAAACGTTCTCGCAAGTCAGCCGCATCAGGCAATTGGGAAGCTCTTTGCGAATTTCGGCGTCCTCGATCGGCGCTCGCCAGGCGAACTTTAGCTCCCCTCCGACGTGCGACATCTCGGCCAGCACGCGCTTGTCGTCCGTCGTACCGCTGAGATTCGGCGCATAACAGACCAGCCACGACAGCGGCGTCCCGTCCTGCGGCTCCACCAGGAATGCCGCGTCGGCCGGAATGTTGGCGGCCACCGAATTGAACGATATGTCGAGCGGCTTGCCTTCCGGGACATGGAGGCTGGTGATCACCGACGGCGATGTGTCGACGAGAGAAGGAAGTTTCAACGTTTCTGCAAGGCCATCGAGCGCTTGCTGCGGAATGGGCGCTGGAGTCGTGGACGCTGTGGTCTCGGGTGGCGGCACCGTGCTAACTGGCGGATTGGAACGTGTATGAAAGTCAGGCGGACCGGGTGGGAGCGGGCTAATTGGTGTACCAAAGCTGGAATAAGGGGGCGGCGAAAATGCCGGCGTCGAGGGGGCAACTGGAGCTATCGGCGGCGGCCTGAACTCGGGAAACTTGACTTCGGAAGACGTGCTCGAAGCAGTCCGCTCTGGCAGCTTGCTGGCAGCGACCGCGGGATCGGGCGCACCTCGATACTGAAGCCAGAACACCAGGAGATATCCAATCCCGAGCCCGGCCGCCCCGCCGACGACGACCTTGACGATCTCCAGCGGACCGAAGCCTTTGCTTCGCTGCGGTCGGGACCCGGCGGCAACGGCCGGCGCAGGCGCTGCGGCAATCGATGGAGCGGACCCCATCCCTGGAGCCGACACTGAGATGTGCTGGCGATCACCCTGGGTGACAATGACCGGTGGAAGTCCGGCTGGTGCCGACGTATTTTCCGCCGGACTTGCGTACGGCGCTGGCGACGCAGTCAGCGGCCGCGGCGCCGCTGCTTGAGTTGAGACTGGCGCAGGGCCACGATCGTTGCCGGTGACGATGATCGGCGGCAGGCCGGAGCGAACAGGTGCCGGCCCCTCAGCTGCCATTTGAATCTCGCGTCGCCGAGGGGCAGGATCGATCCGTGGCGGCACTCCAAGCGAAGGAACATCGGTCGTAATGTCCGCTGCGGTCACCGGCATGAAGCGCAACCCGCAAGCCGAGCAGCGCAGCATCGCACTGCCGGGCGTTGCTGTGCCCGACACGGGTTGGCGGCAATTGGGACAGGAGACGCTGTTTTCGGCCATCGGAACCGACCCCGCGCTGCTCGGCGATTTGTACAAGCCTACTGGCCGGCTGGCTGGGATGCAATCGAAGTTGGTGCGACGCACCGTGTTAGTTGCCGCGGTGACCGCCTGGCTACACGAGAAGAATGATCGCCAGAAATCCCTGAAGTACCATCAGCACGGAGGTGGCGATCAGGCAGAGCGTACGGTACGAGAAATACAGCGCCTGGAGTACTGCCAGCGTCACCACGTTGCCAAAGAACTTGCACGAAAGGAACAGTCCCACCGATCCGCCGTCGATTGCCATCAACCAGCGGCCCAGGGGGTTCCATTCCTCGTCAATGAGCCGGTACTGATACTTGATCGACATGTACACGTCGAGTGCCGACACGGCGGCAATGAACAGCCACATCGCGGCAAGCATCCAAGTGGTGACATCGATTTCTAGCCGGAGGCGGCGGGCGGACAAAAGCGGCTGCACGGGTGATGGCGACCAGATTTCGCCAGATGACGGTTGAGTGTGTCGATGTTCGGACCTGATGCGTGCCATGAGAACCACCGCTGTTCCCCCGCAATTGGACGGCCAATTCGATCTATTGGTTTTGCTGCTGCTTCGGAAACGTGGCAAACCGTCAAATGTTGCGGGGATTGTCGCGATGTCAGCTAAGTTAAGACAACTTGTCTTTATTGTCAAGCGCAGTTCCATAGAGGCACGGACCGTGCAGGCAGTGCCAGCCCTGCCGAATCAATTGGTCCACAATGCCATGACTTCGCGCAGCTCGACTGGCCGATTTCGTCTGGCCTGAGGCTATAATTCCGACGCTCGCGCATATGGATCAGCAAACAAATCAACCCTTTTCACTTTTCCTGCTTGTCATGCCCTCATCAGCTTGCCCGGCATCGCTCGCTCAATTGCGCGCTTCAGGCTGGGTCTCCAAAACTGTCAAACAAGAGATTCACGACAACTTCCTGCGGCAGCTAGCCGCCGGCGGGGATCTTTATCCCGGCATCATCGGATACGACGACACGGTCATTCCCGAACTCAATTTGGGGCTCTTGGCCGGACACGACCTGCTCTTTTTAGGCGAAAAGGGCCAGGGCAAAAGCCGCCTGATGCGCACCCTGGTGCGCTTCCTCGACGAGGCAGTGCCATTCCTCGACATCCCGGGGTGTCCCATTCACGAAGATCCGTATCACCCAATCAGTAGCATTGCCAGGCGCTTCGTCGCCGATCACCCAGAGGACCAAATCCCGGTCGCCTGGTGGCCGCGCGAGGACCGCTATGCCGAGCGACTCGCGCCAGGGACCAAATTCGCCGACATCATCGGCGAGATCGATCCGGCCAAGCTCGCCGGCGGCGTCAGCATGTCCACCGAGGAAGCGCTTCACTTCGGACTGATCCCCCGCATGCACCGCGGCATTTTCGCCATTAACGAGCTGCCCGAGCTCGACGAGCTGGTACAAGTCGGCCTGTTCAACATCCTCGAAGAGCGCGACGTGCAAATCCGCGGATATCCAATCCGATTTGACATCGACGTGCTGATCCTCTTTTCCGCCAACCCGGCCACCTACAACCGCAGCGGCAAAGTCATCCCGCAGCTCAAGGACCGCATTGGCTCGGTGATCCACACGCACTACCCTCGCGATCGCGATCTGGGGATCGCGATCACCGAGCAGGAGGCCGGCATCGATCTCAGCGGCGAGTACCCCGTCGTCGTGCCGTACTTCATGAAGCAGCTCATCGAACAGATCACCGTGCAGGCACGCAGGAGCAAGTACATCGACCAGCAGTCCGGCGTCAGTGCCCGCTTCAGCATCGCCAACTACCGCACGATGGTCGCCTCGGCGCGTCAGCGGAGCGTCGTGCTCGGCGAGAAGCCGGCCGTGCCGCGGATTTCGGACCTCGGCCACATCTACTCGTCATCGCTGGGCAAGCTCGAGCTCGACCTGATGGGGAGCCATCAAATGACCGAGCGGCAGGTGCTCGACGCGGTAATTGCCGAGGCGATCCGCGTGGTCTTCACGGAGTACGTCGAGGAGCATGGCCTGGCCGAGATTGCCGAGATTTTTGGCAAGGGGGTCAAGATCGAGGTCGGCGACATGCTGCCTTCGTCTCATTACGCGGAGAGGATGAAGCGGGTGCCGCCGGCCTGGGACAAGGCGTTCGAGGTGAACGCCTCGGGCGATCCGGCGGTCCGCGCCTCGTGCGTTGAGTTTGTCCTGGCAGGTCTGTATGCCATGGACAAGATCAGCCGCAGCGCCAAGCACGGGCGGATCGAGTACGGGACGTAACTTGGGGCAAGCTTCCCAGCTTGCCAGGGTTGAACCTGTTCCCTTGCCGTCCGCTCGAACCGCTGGGGCAAGGCAAAGCACCCTCAGCGAGTCGCACCGACGATCTCGCGGAAGAATTGGCCCCCTACGCGCGTGCCAAACGGCTCCTATGAGTCGGCCTGCTGAGTCGGCTTGCTGAGTCGGCTTTTGAGTCGCCTTTGGCGAGCGTGAGTGTGGCGGTGAATCAGCCGGAACTTGAATCTGTACAATAGGTTAATAGTGATTCTCTGCCCGATTCGCGCCCCAACTTGAGTCGGCTTCTTTGCCGCTTCCCCAGCGACATGTTTGTGAATCAGCTAGGGAAGATTCGCAACCACTGACAGGCCACGGAAAGTTGGGGCGAATGGCGACTTGAACCCGCCCAGAAAACAACCAGATTTTCAAAGAGCCTAGGTCCGCGCGCAAGACAAACCGCTCCAGCTGTCGCTGCCGACGCGAGCCGGCGGGGTCCAGGCGCACACTTTTGCCACTTAGCGCACATAAGTTCCCTATTGTACTCGTTATCACATCGTCGGTCCAGCCGGTTTTGAGCAGTTAAGACACTATGTCTTGATCGAAGCGGAAGCAGTGATTAGTCCCTATTCACGCGTTCTGGGGACGAACGTGCCCACCTTCGCCTCGACGTACGGTCCGGTCTTGCGATCCTCGGCCGGGTCGCGCCAGTAGTTGGGGACGGACCAGATCTCCTTTCCGTCCAGGCGGACCGTCTCCTTCTGCGACGACATTCGCGCCAGCGAATAGCGCCAGGCCGATTCTCCTTCTTTGACGTCCGAGCGGGCTTCCATCAGCAGGAACAGCTCCGGGTCGTTGCTGACGACGAAAGCGAATAGCGCCCCGTCGAGAATGCCAGCCGCATCGTCCTCAAATCGGTAGAGCGGCTGGGGGAGCAGCCGCAGCTCCGTCGGCTCTTCGGACCGCGGGTTATAGCACGACGCCGTGAACCGCCGGGCGAGCGAGCGCATTTGCGTCAGCCGCTGAGGCTTGCCCGCGGCAGGAGCGGCGGCGTCTTCTAGTGGCCGATCGAGCAAGCCACCCGTTTTGGGCGACCAGACCGTGGTCTGGCCCGTGCGGCACACGAGCGGTGCGGAACTGAACGACGTGCATTCACGATAGGCTCCGCTATTGAGCTTGCGGACCGATGTCGAGACGGCGGCCAGTGGACGCTTTCCTACGAGCCACAGAAACGTGGAACCATCGAGCGAGCCGATGTCACGTTCCGAATTGCTGTAGCGGAGAACGGGCTCGGCTTTGAGCGGCTGGGGTTCGTTTGCATCTGCACCGCGAAAGAGGCTCAACTCCGTCGCCTTTTCCTTGAGAAACGAAAATTCCTCTTGGCGGTCGGTGGCCGGCTCTGGCGCCGCTGGGGGTTGATCCTGGGGCATTTGCCCGGTGAATGCCGCCACGACGGCCAAGGCAATGAGGCTGGAATTCATGACGTGATTCTCATCCGCCGAGTGAGCCGGTGGAATCAGACATTCTGTCTGACTCCAGCCAGCCTGGCAAGTTGATTCTCCATCCGATGGTAAGCCACCAGCGACCGAGAGACGATACCGAGGTCAATCTTCGGGCCGCTCTGCCGAATACCATCCAGCCGCGCGGCCCCTCCGTTCTTCATCAGCCGCTGCGGGGGAGCGGACGATGAACGATTCCATGCCCGCCAGACGACGTTTTCAGTTTGGCCTGCGAGGACTGTTGATCTTTGTCACGTTCCTGGCAATTGTCACCGCGTGGCTCGCCTACCTGAACCGCCAAGCCCAGAATCGAACGAAGCTGACGGCGGAACTGGTCGGCAGCGGCATTCTCGTCGATCTGGAAGAGCCAAACTGGCTGGGGCAGATCACCATGAAGTTCGCTCCCAAGTCGGAGCCGTGGCTCCGCGAGCAACTGGGGAGCGGCTGGCTAGGCTATCCGACGGTCTTTTGCACCTGGGATCTGAAGAGCGAACAAGTGCCGCCGGCAGCAGATCGATTGAGGCGTCTGGGGACCGTGCGGGAGTTCCATTTCCGGCGGCAGCCGCCTTCGGAGGTCGCTGCCGCGATGAAAGGGGCGCTTCCGGGCGTGGATGTGCTCACGACGACCACGGCCATACGTACCTACTACCAGCGGCGGGTGAGCCAGCCGGTTTTCGCCTTTGAAGGGGCCGGATTTCTCGGCTCGCTTGTGCTCCTGGCAGTCGCAACGGCGGGCCTGACCGTGTGGCGATGGCGACGCAGATCTGCTCTTCGACAGCCTTCTTCCGCACCGACGCAACCGGCGCCCTTGCCGCAAGGTAGTGTTGAATAAAGGCCGGTCACTGCGAGAGGCCATCCATGTCAATAGCCGCACGAGTTCTGATAGCGGTAGCTTGGGCTGTGGTAGCCGCAACCGGCCAGGCCGCGGAAAACGGCCACGGCAATTTCGCGTCGCGGCAGGTCAAGGTCGGCGAGACAACTCGCGAGTATCGGCTCGTAGTGCCCCGGACGGTCGATCTTAAAACGCCGGTGCCGCTGGTGGTCGCCTTTCACGGCATGGCGATCGACAGCAAGAACTTCATGCCGATTTACACGGGCCTTAACCAGACGGCAGAGAAACACAGGTTCATCGTGGCCTATCCGGAAGCCGTTGATCGAAGTTGGGGGCTAAAGCCCGAGAAGGTCAAAGCCGATCTGGCGTTCTTCGACGCGCTCGAAACGAGGCTGACTTCCGATTACAAGATCGATGACAAGCGGATCTACGTGTTGGGCATGTCCAACGGCGGCTATTTCGCCCACCTGGTCGGACAAGAGCGATCCCAGAAGGTGGCTGCCGTCGCATCGCACTCCGGCCCGCTCGGCCTGCAAACGCTGCTGGGAGTCCATGCCGAGCGAAAATTCCCCGTCCTCATCATCCACGGCGATCAAGACCGAATTCTGCCGGTCGAGTGGGCCCGCGAAAACCGCGACAAGTACCGGCGTGAGGGGCACGAGGTGAAGTATGTCGAGGTGGCGGGAATGGGGCACGTTTGGGCGACGAAAGAGGACATCAACGAGACGATTTGGAAGTTCTTCAGCGAACATCCGCTGCCAGCGAAATAAGCGGCTCGAATTCGACTGGCGGGTAGTGTATCTCCCACGCACTGCCGCGAACCGCGCCAGCACCGCCCGTCATTCAACCGACGCCGTCTCGCCCAGGTTGCGCGTCGACATTCCCTGCCAGATCCCCAGTGCGATGCTGTTGGAGAAGCTGTGGACCGAACCGTCCATCATCGCCGCCTGAACGATGTTGGGGTGGAAGCTCCGCGACGTGACCGCGGCACACGTCGGCGCAGTGCCAACTCCTTCCTGCTGGTTGTTCCAGTCCAGGTTGTAAGGGATGCCTCCAACGTTGCAGTGCACTTTGGCATTGGGGCCAAAGAAGGTGGTGCAACCAGTCTGGTGAGCGCGGCCATCGACCCACTCCGTGTGTCCGCTATCGACCTTGAATTGTCCGCCCAGGGCGCACACGCCGCCGATTGTCGGAGGAGGCGGATTGGCAAGGCCGGCATTGCGGTAATAGGGCGTGTAGGTTTTGACTTCCATGAAAGCCAGGGTGTTGGTGCGTCCATCCTGGTACTCGCCGGGACTGATTTGCGTGACCGGAACGAAAGCACCGTCGCCTGTCTTTCCCGTCGTGCGGTCGTAAACGAACCAGATGCCCAGGTTGCAGCCGTAATTGAGGGGCGCGTGCTCCGGGCCGGCGGCGTTCACGCGAATATGCCGATTGACTTCTGACGGGCAGGCGAGAACTTCCACCTTCACGGCCGCCAGACGCTGCGGTCCGTTGGCGCCGGGGATTTGGATCTGTTGGTTGTATGTTGCGCTGAAATCAATGCGGTCGTAGAGGTCGCCGCGCTCCAGGTAGGGCAAGATCTGCGCTTGGCACGACCAGCCGTCCACATTGCCATTGGCCTGTGCCGCCGTTGGGTGAAAGGAGGAGGGCATCCGATTGTTGGCAGCTTCGAAGTTGTGGACTGCCAGCGCCAATTGCTTGAGATTGTTGCTGCACGACATGCGGCGGGCCGATTCGCGGGCAAACTGGACGGCGGGCAGCAACAGGGCGACCAGGATGCCGATGATGGCAATGACGACCAGGAGTTCGACCAGGGTAAAGGCCTTACGGGCAGGTGGGGTGCGGCGCATGGCGGGAAATTCCAGGGTGGGCTAGTTGATAGATATTGAGACTCTGTATCGTCTCAAAACGCGATTGTAATACCCGGGTCTGGGGCGTCAAGGGTTTGGGATGTAGCCGCGGAGCATTTGGGGAAGCCGACTAGCTCCGCCGAGAAAAACGGTGGCGCGAGCGAAATCGCGGCACCAATTGCAGCTACTTCCTCTTAAGACAGCGCCTCTTCCACCACTTGTCCGTCCACCAACGGCAGCGGTCGCCCTTGGCGATCGCGAATTAGAGTGTGGGGATCGATCCCCAAGAGGTGGTACATCGTCGCCAGGAGGTCTTTGGGGCTGATCGGCCGGTCCGTTACGTCCCCGGCCTGTTTGTCCGTGGCCCCTACGACGTATCCACGCTTGATCCCCGCACCGGCGATGAGCGAGGAATAAGCCCGCGACCAATGGTCGCGGCCGCCTCCCATGCCACTGGTCACCTTGGGAGTCCTGCCATGCTCGCTGGTGCAGACAACCAGCACGTCGTCCAGCATGCCGCGTCGATCGAGGTCGGTAATCAGGCCGTACCAGCCAGTGTCGAAACCAGGGGCCAATTCCTGCTTCATTCGCGGATAGTGGTTCCAGTGCGTGTCCCAGGCCATGCCCGCGAGGCCGTACTCATCCCAGAAGACGCTCACGACGCGGCTGCCGGCTTCGACGAGTCGCCGCGCCGCCAGGCACGATTGCCCGAAAAGTGACTCGCCATAAAGTGCGCGAGTTTCTGGCGCCTCGCGGCGGAGATCGAGCGCCTGCGCCAGCTTGGGGGATTCAAGCAGCGACAGCGCCGACTGCTGGTGTTTGGTCAGCGAGCGGCCGGGCGACGTGGCAGCCAAACCAGCGATGTTGTCGTTCAGTTGTCCCAGCAGCGATTTACGGATGTTCAGCCGATCCAGCGTCATCTCAGGCTGCAAGCTCGAGGCGTTGGGTACGACGAAATAGCTGTCCGGCGCAATGCCGATGTACGGGTCGTTCCCCGTGTAAGTCATGTCCCGCAGGGTCTTGGTAATTCCCTTGGTGGCGATCCCCTGAAAATCGGCCCACAGCGGATCGTACTGACTGCCGAGGAATGCGGCATACGGCCCGGCGCGGTGAACCTCGCCGACGCGCTTGGTGCTGAAGGGGAAGGGCAAGGCGATATTGCTCGGCACGACCGGCTCGCCTTGCCGCCGGCGACTATCGATGTACTCGACAACCGAGCCGAAGTAGGGCCAATGCTTGGAATCGTGCGGGCTCAGCTCCATGGCCACGTCGATGGCCGGCACTCCCGTGAGCGCGAAAGCGACGCCGTGAATCGGGTAAGGGTGCGTGAGCGAGCGGAGGACCGTGGTGCGATCCATCACCTTGGCCATGTTGGGAAACAGCTCGCAAACATCACAGCCTTTGAGCGTGGAGGGAATCGTCTTCAGTTCCCCGCGGACCTCCGCCGGCGCATCGGGTTTGCAATCGACCCACTCGAGCTGGCTGGGGGAGCCGTAGAGGTGAATCAGGATTAGCGCTTTGGCTTTTCCGAACGACCGCTCGCGCTCGACGGGTGCCGACGCGGACGCCTCTTGTAACGAAAGAATCTGCGGCAACGACAAACCGCCAAGTCCCAGGCCGCCGACGCGCAGCATGTCTCGCCGGGAAAGTCCCTGACAAAGCTGTCTGACGGAGCCGAGGATTCGTAGCATCGCGAGATCCTTCCACAGACCGGCAGGCAGGGCGCAGTTTCATCGCCCTGGCAATTCCCATCGATCGGGACTTGCGCGATTGATTATCGAGCGATTTCGCGTCGATTTCCAGAGGAAGTGGCAAAAAATCTGCGACTTGGCCAGGAATCGTCAGTCAGCCGAACGGTGGCCGCCTTGAATTCCGCGCCGGCCGGCCAGCATGTACCAGGCAAACGACGAAAGCCCCGCGAATTTGTAGCTGGGATCCACGTAGTGCTCGATGACGTAAAAAGCAAAGTAATAGGCCCGGCAAAAGCCCCACACGGACAGGCCCAACAGCACCGCGACTTTCCACCTTGGATGCTCACTCAGCAGGATTCCCGCGGCCAATATGCCCAGCAGCAGGAAGAGAACCCCTTTGGCATAGAGCAGCCAGGGGCTGCGGATGTCGGTCATGGTCGCTTGTCCTTATGGTGAAGCTCCAGATCCCGATTCATTGTAAATCGATAGCGAGCTGTGTCAGGTAATTTCTTTCGCGCGCGGCATGGTCGCCACGAATGCCGCCACAAAGAGCACCCCCCACACCAGGTCGAGCATCGCGCCGGCGAACATCGGCAGCGGGATGCGCCCTTGAACGAGCAGCACGACGGCGGCCGCCGTAAATGAAAACTTCTCCACGATTGCCGGAATCATCATCAGCCGATAGCGGGCCGGTTCGAACGAGATGACCAGGAACGCGACCTGCCACGCCAGCGCGACGCCGGCAAAGCCATAGAAGAATTCTGGGTGATTCAGCGGCGGCGGCATGTCGCGGCCGAAGCGCTCTTCCAGAAAATACATCGGCGCGATGACCAGAACCCCGTAAATGCCGGCGATGCGAAAGACCCAGCGGGCGAAGGACATGCGACGGAATTAGGCGTCAGGGATCAGGGGTCAGAATGCTTTGCGTTCTGCTCGCGGCGGATTTTCTCGATCTCGCGTTTCAGGAGCGCGTGCTCGACCGCGCTGGCCGAAAGCAGCTTGTCGAAGTGCAGCCGGCTGGCCAGCCAGTCGGCGCCGGCCAGCAGTAGCGCCCACAGGACGATCAGCAGGATGAAGCACCACAGGACCACGCGGGCGGTGACGTCCTGAATCCACAAATCGACCAGCGACAACACGCCCACCAGCCCAACGAGCGCACTGGATTGCAGCCGCCGGCGGAACTGATGGCGGTAGAAGCGATAGTCGGCATCGGCCAGACCGCCATGATCGGCCCGCCGCCAGGCGAGCACGTGCCACGCGATCAGTCCCGCGGAGATCGCCAGCAGAAAGACGGCAAAGAGGATGGAGGACCACATGGGAGGGTTCAGAATTAGGGGTCAGAATCCTCCTCCTACTTCACGCGCTCGAGCCATTCCTTGAGCACCCAGCCGACTTTGGCCAGCGACAGTGCCGAGCAGTTTTCGGGGAGGTCCTTCGTCGTGTGCCAGTAACTCGCACCGCGAGCGCGCGGATAATCGAAGTCGATGATATCGATGGCGGGAATGCCGGCGATGTTGTTTAAGGCCAGATGGTCATCGCGGATCTCTTCAAAGCGCGTCTGGGGGATGAACTCGACGACCCCGAGCGAGCGGGCGGTGGACCAGATGTCGGCCACGAGCTTCTGCGTATCGCGCGTTTTGAGGCTGTTAGGCTCGCGATATAACTGCAACTCCTTGTCGCCGATCATGTCCACGACAATCCCGCAGCGATATCGATAGGACGGCGGCTCGGCGGCATATTGCCGTGCAAAGTGCTCCGACCCCAGGAAAAACGGATCGCGGTTGGGATCGAAAATGAATTCCTCGGCATCGAACAGGACAAAATCGACGCCGTAGGGGCACTTGAGCGAGCGCATATGCTGTGCCAGCTCGCAGAACAGCGCGGCGCCGCTGGCGCCGTCGTTGGCGCCGATGAACCTGCCGCGCCGTTTTCGTGGATCGGGATCCTGGTCGGGGAACGGCCGCGTGTCGTAGTGGCAGGCCAGCAGGATCCGCTCCTTCTTTTCGGGATGCCATTGGACAAGCATGTTGGCCAGCGTGACTCTGGCGCCGTTTTCGGGGTGGCGGACCTCGAATTCCTGGAGCGAGACGCTGCCGCCGAGTTTTTCGAATTGGCTCCGCAGGTACTCCTGCTGCTTGTACATCCCCTGCGTCGCGGAGATTCGCGGCCCGATGTCGCAGATGGCCACGAGATGCTCGTAGGCCCGCTGGCCGTCGAAAGGAATGTCGTCGAGCGTCAGCTTCGAGCCCCGCGGCCGCTGCCAGGCCAGTACGCCGCCGGAAAAGAGCAGGTACCCCAGCGCCGCCAAAACCAACCCAGCGACAACCCAAAACAACAGCGCCGATCGGTCGATCCCGATTGCCTTTGGCCAGGCGTGATTCGTGGTCTTGGTCATGCTGAGCGGCACGGAGCAAGGAACCTCGCAAAACGCATTCTACGCTGCATGCACCAGGCCGCCTACGTCAGACATTTTCGTCTTGTGAAAACGAAAGACCCTTACGTAGAATCGCCGCTGGCAGCAGCCGGGAGTACAGCGGTTCGCACACGCAGGGAGGCTCTCATGCACGTGATCGATCTGGCCGAAATCGTCGAGCTACAGCGGAACCTGGTGGTTCGCTGGCATCAGCAGGACGTGGACAATTCATACGACGGATTGCTGGGAATCGTTTGCCGCCAGATGGGCTATAACTTCCTTCTGTGGCATGAGGAGGACATTGCCCGCAGCCCCGATGTCTCCGACGCGCGGATCGCGCAGGTGAAGCGCGCCATCGACAGATACAACCAGCAGCGCAACGACTGGATCGAAAAGATCGACGACTGGATCACCGATCGGCTCGCCGAGCTGCACATCATGTCCGCGGGCGCTACGCCGCAGAATACCGAAACGCTCGGCAGCACCATCGACCGGCTATCGATTCTGGCGCTGCGCATCTTTCACCTCGAGGAGCAGCGGGACCGCGCCGACGCGTCGGCCGACCACCGCCAGAACGTGTCGCGCAAGCTGGCGATTGCACTGGAGCAACTGGCCGACTTGTCGCGGGCCGCGCAGGAGCTAGCCGACGATCTCTTCCATGGCCGCAAACGGCACAAGACCTACCGGGCGCTGAAGATGTACAACGACCCGGCGCTGAATCCGTATCTATACCAGGCGCAGAAGGCGGTGGCGTAGCTCGTAGAACGGAATTTATCCGTTCGAAAACACTCGATCAATTGGCATCAACCGGTCGCGAACGGAATGAAATTCCGTTCTACTTGGTCACTTTCTTCATCTCCACCTTGTCGAAGCTGATCGAGCCGGTGGCCCCAAACAGGCCAACTCGCAGAATTCCTTCACGGGCTTCCGCTGGAACGCGAAAAGTCTGGGACTTCTTGTGCCACTCTTTGCTACCCAGGATCGGGCCAATTCCAAAGGCTCCCTCGATCTGGCGCCGCTGATCGTCAAAGAACGTAACGATGATCCCCGGCGCTTCGTCCGCATTGTTGCCCTGCGCGCACTCTTGACACTTCACCTGTGCTGAAACGTCGATCTCCTTTACCTTGCGGCCGTCGATCGAAAAGCCTTGCAGCAAATGAGCCGACAGCCCCAGCTCGCTGTTCTTGAACGTGACGTAGTGCTCGCCGTCCGGCGCCTCGGCGTCCGTTTTCCACGTCACGAGCTTCTCGTAATACCACCCGGGCTGCGCTCCGCCAGCGAGCGCCGGTTCCTCGAAGCTGCCATTGACGGCGCGGGGATTGGCCGCGTCGGGAAGCACTTCGCGGGACGCCTCCGCCTTGCCGGTCATCGGCACAAACAGGGTTGGCAAGAGCGCTTCCGATTTCAGCTTGCCGTCCTTTTTGCGCAGCAAGAACAACGTTTGCGAGTACCGCTCGCCGACCGGGATCACCATCAGGCCCCCTTCGGCCAATTGTTCCGTCAGGGGCTGCGGGACTTTCTCCGGCGAGCAGGTCACGATGATCTTGTCAAACGGTGCGTGCTCGGGCCAGCCGAGATAGCCGTCGCCGACTTTCGTATGCACGTTGGCGTATCCCAGGCGCTTGAGCGTCGCGGCCGCTTTTTTTCCCAGTGACTCGACGATCTCGATCGAATACACGTCTTTGACGAGCGGGCTGAGGACTGCTGCCTGGTAGCCGCTCCCGGTGCCGATTTCCAGGACCTTGTCGGTCGGCTGCGGATCGAGCGATTGGGTCATGTAACCCACGATGAACGGCGACGAGATCGTTTGCTGCTCGCCGATCGGCAGCGCTATGTCCAAGTACGCCTTCGGCCGCAGCGCCGTGGCGACGAACTCATGCCGCGGCGTGGCCAGCATCGCCTTCACAACCCGTTCGTCCTTGACGCCGGCAGCAACCAGGTGTTCATCCACCATTTTCTGGCGGGCGCGCTCGTACGGCTGACGCGTCTGACAGGCGGCTGGAGCCACTGACAGGAGGACCAATAAGGGAGCAATCACCGCCCCCGGCGTCAAACGCGAAATGCCCGCTGTAGGCATGACTTGGCTCCTGGGCCGAATTTCAGGCGACAATCCAATGGCGTCACCGGCGGCAGCCGATGTAGAAACTGGCCGCCAGCCAACTTGCATTCTAATACGCCCCTTCGGAAGATACGTCACCGATAGCGTTTTGCCGGTTATTCCACAAGCTACGATTGAGACACTCGTTTGGAGTCGGTCCTATGTCGATGCCGGTGCTCGTTCGGGGCGAAACATCCATCTGGCTCACGGTCGGCCGCATTGCCGGCCCGGTCATCGCCGTCGTGGGCATTGCTCTCGGCTCTTTCGGGCTCGGCTGGGGATGGTGGTTGTTTGCGGCTTGCGGCGTGCTACTTTCCGCGGGCCTGGAAGTCTATGCGGCCATCGAGCACCGCCAGCGGACGTGGGTCACCGAGCGCGACGACGGACTCGACGTCACCGACCGCAAGGGAACGCGAACCTATCGCGATGAACAGATTTCCGCCATTGCACTGGAGTCCGAACGAAAACTGTCCAATGGCGAGATCTCGGGCCACAAGCGCACGTTCAGCATATGGATGGAAGGGGAGACCGAACCGATCGTGATGGAAAACACCATCAAGCTCAACCAGAATGATCCCCTCTACGACCTCATCAATCGATTGATTGGCTCCTTTGCCGCCCGCATGGATGCCATCGTTGGTCAAGGTGGGGCCGTGGCCGGCGAGGGGTGGCGGCTGGACCGGAATTCCTTTATTTACGGTCCTCCCGCGCAGCAGGAGCAGGTACCGCTGGCTGCCATCACGGCTGTCGAGCCATTTGAGCGATCCATGTGCCTCTGGCAGCAGGGGCGCGACGATGCGTTTTGCCGCGTGCCGCTCAAGAGCCGCAACGCCCATTTGCTCCCCATGCTCATCGGTCCGCGGATGAAGAGTCCGGAAGAGCGTCCCGCGGAATCCTCGACTACTGGACTTGGCCGAATTCTGTTCGAAAAAAAGCCGAGTGCCGCCTGGCCGCCGCTCTGCGTCGTGGCCGGCATCGTGGCGATCATCGTCGGCATTTGCCTGGTGGCGGGGAACATCATTCAGCAGCCGCAGGAGCCGACCTTGCTCTTTGTGGGTATTGGTCTGGTGCCCGTGGGCATCGGCTGCCTCGTAGGCGCCGTCGCCCTCAAGTACATGAGTTTCCGCTGCCACGAGCGCGGAGTTTATAAGGCCAGCCTGTTTGGCGACAAGATGCTTCCCTACAAGGACGTTGCCACCTTCACTTACTCCGCCGTACGTCACTATCACAACGGGGCCTACGTCGGCACTCACCTCTCGATGAAGTTCGATCCCGTAGCGGGCTCCGGTTCGTCAGCGATTTCCTATAGCACCACCGTGCAGGCCGTGGATGACGACCTGGATGAGCTGCGGGACACGATTAGCGGCATTCTTGCCGAGAACATGATCCAGCAACTGGCGACC
>DASRJP010000398.1:0-24241 GCA_035649415.1 Pirellulaceae bacterium
AGCCGCTGGGCGATCCGGCGGCGGATAAGGCTCATGGGCACGACTTCTTCCAGATTTGATGTGGCCGAATCGGTCACGGGCCGATTCTCCGCTGGCTGACCTCCGCTGGCCACATCCGTCTGCTGCCGCTGCTCCACGTGCCGCAGGACATCCTCGCGACGCAATTGGTTTCCAGTGGCGGCGACATCCTCGGCGCGAACTCCCGCTTCGCGCAGCGCACGACGAGCGGACGGCGTGACTGCGGGCGAGGCTCTGTGGGATTCGGATGACGAATCAGCGGCCTTGCGTTGAGTCTTGGGCGTTGAATCCGCAGCCGATTCTCCCGCGACAGATTGGGGCGATTTAGTGGGTGCCTCTCTCGCGACAACGTCTTCAGCTCCTGGTTTCTTTTTTTCAGCGGACTGGCCATCTTGCTCGAATACGGCAATCGCCTGGCCGATCGAGACGCTGTCCCCTTCGTGCTTGAGGATTTTGGCCAGCACGCCGGCAGTCGGGGCAGGCAGCTCCATGGACGCTTTGTCGGTCTCCAGCTCGACGACGTTCTCGTCCTCGGCCACCGCTTCGCCTTCGCGCTTCAGCCAGCGGCCGATTTGAACTTCCTGGATCGATTCGCCCAGGGCAGGAATCTTCAATTCGATGCTCATAGTGATGTCGCAGCCGAGCGCCGACTTGCTCGTTTCTCACGAAGTAGGCGGTTGATGAGTAAACCTTCCCAGCGCTCGCTCGACCAACTCTTGCTGCTGGCGCTTGTGTGCCGCCGACGAGCCCGTGGCCGGGCTGGCGGATTTGGGCCTCGCGATTCCTGCCAACGGAAACCGGCCCCATAGCCGCTCGCCAAAGGTTTGCCGCCAATAAGGCCAGGCACCCATGTTCTCCGGCTCCTCCTGTACCCAAATCACCGGTACGTCGGCGGGGACCGACTGGAGTGCCGCACTCAACTCCTTTTCCGGCCGCGGATACAATTGCTCGATGCGTATGACTGGCATGTCTGGCCGCTCGCCGGCGCCCGCCGCCATTAACTCGTAGTAAATCTTACCGCTGCAAAGCAGCACGCGTGACGGTCGGTTTTCGCTGTCTCCAGTCTCCTTTGCCCAGTATCGCTGTTTCAGGCTCGGGCAAATGATTTTCTGGTACGTGCTGCGCGGTGAAAAATCCTCGAGTGCTGAAACAACTTGCGGATGGCGCAGAAGACTCTTAGGCGTCATGATGACGAGCGGTTTGCGCCAGCGGCGTTTGACCTGCCGCCGCAGGAGATGGAAATACTGTGCCGGCGTGGAAGGCACGGCGATCTGGATATTGTGCTCGGCGGCTAGCTCCAGAAACCGCTCCAGCCGGGCGCTGGAGTGCTCCGGCCCGCTTCCTTCGAATCCGTGAGGGAGAAGCAGCACTAGTCCGCTCAGCCGCCGCCATTTGTCCTCCGCACAGACGAGGAACTGGTCGATCACGACCTGAGCCGCGTTGGCGAAGTCGCCGTATTGCGCTTCCCACGCTACCAGCGCTTCCGGATAGTCCAGGCTGTATCCGTACTGAAAGCCCAAATCGCCCGTCTCGCACAATGGACCATTAACGATTTGGACCGGCGCCTGGTCCTCTGCGAGGTGCGCCAGCACTTCATACCGGCGCCCGTTTTCTGCGTCGAACAGCACCGCATGACGCTGGCTGAAAGTGCCCCGAGCCGAGTCTTGACCTGTAATTCGCACTGGGTGACCTTCCAGCGACAACGTGGCCAAGGCCAGCGATTCAGCCGCCGACCAGTCGAGCGGCTGTTCGCCGGCGGCCATCTGCCGCCGCCGCTCAACCGTTCGCTGCAATTTGGGGTGCAGATGGAAATCGGCCGGCGTCTGGCTCAGCTCCAGCAGCAATTCACCTAGACGTTCTGGTTCGATGCCGGTCTGCGGTTCGTCATCTTCCGGCTCAGGACCGCCGCGGTAGCCCTGCCAGATGCCGCTCAATGTTTGCGGCTTCGGGTCAACTGCCCCTTCCTGGACTTGCTTGAACTCCCTTTCAAGGTGCTCATAACGCTCATTGGCAATGCGATCGGCTTCGTCGCGCGTCACACCCTCCAGCTTGAGCAGGTGCTCCAAGTACGCCTCCCGAACGGGCGGCCGCTGCTGTATCGCCCGATAAAGCACCGGCTGCGTGAAGCTGGGCTCGTCCCCCTCATTGTGACCCCAGCGGCGGTAACCATACATATCGATGACCACGTCGCGGCGGAACTTCTCGCGAAAATCGAGGGCCAGATCGACGACCTGGGCGACGGCTTCGGGATCTTCCCCATTCACGTGAAAAATGGGAATTTGCAGCATCTTCGCCACATCCGTGGCATACGTGGTCGAGCGGCCTTCAGCGGGCGAGGTGGTGAAGCCAATCTGATTGTTGACCACCACGTGCAGCGTGCCGCCAGTCTTGTAAGCGGCGAGCTGGCTCAAGTTGAGTGTCTCCTGTACGACCCCTTCGCCGGCAAACGCTGCGTCGCCGTGAATCAACAGCACTATTCCCCTTCGCCGCTCGTGGTCTCCGGCACGATCTTGCTTGGCGCACATTCGCCCAAGTGCCACGGGGTTGATGAACTCCAGGTGGCTGGGGTTGAAACAAAGCGACAGATGAACCTGGCGACCGTCGGCCGCTAGCCAGTCTCCGCTGAAGCCCAAATGGTACTTCACGTCCCCTGCACCGCGATGCTCACTGTGCTCCGGGTCGGCAAACTCCCAAAATATTTCCCGCGGCGTCTTGCCGATGATGTTGGCCAGCACGTTGAGCCGCCCACGATGGGCCATACCCACAACGATCTCGTTGATTCCCTGACGGGCGCTTTTCTCGATCGCCAGATGCAATAGCGGAATCAGGCTTTCCGCCCCTTCCAGCGAAAACGTCTTGGCGCCAACGTATTTTTTCCGCACAAACTGCTCGAAGATCACCGCGTCGGTAAGGCGCGTAAGGATCTGTAGTTGCTCCTCCCGAGATATCGCCAGCCGGTTCTGCGTCCTCTCCATCCGTTCAGCCAGCCAGTCGCGAACCTCCAGCTCATCGATGTGCATGAACTGGGCGCCGATGTAACGGCAGTAAGTCGTTCGTAACCGCTCCACGATATCGCGGAGGGTTTGCGTTTCTGGTCCGCCAAGCGACGCGGCACTGAATGGCTGCTTAAGGTCCGCCTCACAGAGGCGGTGAAACCCCAGGGTGAGTTCGGGAGGCTCGGGCGGGTCGGCACCCAGCGGATCGAGTCTGGCCGCCAGGTGGCCGCGGACCCGGTAGGCCCGAATCAGTTGGCTCACCCGATCCTGCAATTCAGCGCCCGCCAGGGGCCGGCCATCGATTGCGAGCGGCGGCGGATTGAAGAGGCTCGCTGGCCGAAACGACGGCCCGAATCGCGCCTTACCATTGCCGCTAGAAGCGCCGATCTCCCGAAAATAGTCACGCCACTCGCTGGGCACCTGCGTGGGATCGCGCTGATATAGTTCCAGGAGGCGTTCGACGTACGCCACGTTTTGGGAGTCAAGCCTGTTTTCGGTCTGGCTCATTGCGCTCGCGCTCGTCCGCTTCCTTGGATTTACAAAGGTCGGTGCTCCGTCAGCAATGGCGATGATGACACAAGACATTTGCGATCGAGTGCGATGTAATCGATTCTAACTCATCCCACTGTTCCTACTGGCACTTGAACGGGCAATCAATCGATTGAAAGTCGCGGGCAGACGCTGACAGGCATAATCCGTCGCCGCACGGAGGTGATGGCCAGCATCACCCATCCGCCTAGCCTGGCATTTTTCGTGCGAATTCGGCGGAAGATGCTTATAACATAGGAAGTCTGCCGGAGCGGCTGAAACCCCTCACCAACACTGGTCCCGCCTGACCCTTCCCGCCTCGTTTAGCTGCTTCCATGCCAACCATCCGCATCGCTCTTATTGCTTCGCTGATCGCACCCGTGGCGATTGTCGGGGCCGAAGAGTCGCCGAACCGTGGTGAACGCCCCTGCGCGCAAACGGCGGACAGGTTTTTTGCCGACGAAGTTTGGGCAAAAGTCGCCGCGCAAAAGTGCCTGACGTGCCATAAGGCCGGAGGGGATGCTGAAGAGAGCCAACTCGTCTTGCGTGATCCCGAGCGGAGCCAGGCAGAGGCCAAGGCGGATGCACTGCGGCAGAACCGCAAGGTGTTCGCGCAGATGGCCAAAGTCAAAGAGGCGGAAGAGTACAAGATTTTGGTGAAGGTGGCTGGTGGACTCGATCACGGCGGCGAGGAAGTGCTGAAAGCTGATTCCACCGAGTACAAGATCCTGGCCGAGTTCGTCCGCCGGGTTAATGCGCCGGCTGCCGCTGGAATCTCCGATGTGGCCAGCGTCGATCCCAATTCGCCCCCCTTCTTTGAAGGTGTGGCCATGCTCGACGACCTGCGGCTCTTGCGGCGGATGACGCTGTCGCTTGCCGGCCGGCTGCCGACAGCGGCGGAGGTCGAGACGGTTTCGCGCGAGGGGCTGAAGGCAGTGCCCACAGTGCTCGACGGCGTGATGACCGAGCAGGCGTTCTACGACCGGCTGCGGGAAGCCTTCAACGATATTTTCCTCACGGTGGGCTACATCGACGGTGCGGAATCGGCCTTGTCCTACGACCATTTCAGCGAAACGCGGCACTGGACTCAGAAGCACGACTTGAGCCACATCGCCGACGAGAAAGAGCGGACGCGGGCCGGCTACAAGCTCGCCGATGATTACCGCGCGGCCTTGTTCGGCGAGCCGATGCGGCTGATCGAGCACATCGTCAAGAATGACCGGCCGTTCACCGAGATCGTCACGGCCGATTACATCATGGTCTCGCCGTACACGGCACGCGGCTATGGCATTTTCGACGAGGTCAAGTCGCAATTCAAAAACCCGGACGATCCCTTCGAGTATATCCCCGTGAAGCTCAAGGCCCTCGTCGGCCGCAATCGCATTGAGGATCAGCCGTCCGCCACCGGCTTCTATCCGCACGCCGGATTGCTGAGCACGTTTCAATACCTCCGCCGCTATCCAAACACGGAGACCAACCGCAATCGGCTCCGGGCGCGGATGTACTACCAGCATTTTCTCGGCGTCGATGCCTTGGAGCTGGCGGCACGCGTGGCCGATGCGGCGGCTGTGACAGCAAAATACGAAATTCCGACGATGCAGGCCGCCGAGTGCGTCGTCTGCCACAAGACGGTCGACCCCGTGGCGGGGCTGTTCCAGGAATACTACAAGCCGGAAGGGGTTTACGGCCGGCGAAAGGACGGCTGGTACCAGGACATGTTTGCCGCGGGCTTCGAAGGGGAGAATTTGCCCAAGGACGACCAATGGCGGGCCCTCCAATGGCTCGGCGAGCGGACGGCGAAGGACCCGCGCTTCGCGACCACGATGGTGGAGCATGTCTATTACATCCTGACCGGCCGCAAGGTCCTGCTCCCGACGAAAGAGCTCGATGATCCGCTGTATGCCGCGAAGCGCCGCGCGTACCAGGAGCAGCGGTGCCAGACCGAGGCGATCGCGGCGCGTTTCGCGGCGGCGAACTTCAACTTGAAGAGCGTGTTCAAGGACTGGGCCGTCAGCGATTTCTACCGGGCCGACGGCCTGGCGACGGCAGCGGACAGCCCCGAGCGGCGGGCGGAGCTGGACGACATTGGGCTGGTGCGGTTGCTCGCGCCTGAGCAACTCGAGCGGAAAGTGAAAGCGGTTTTCGGCCAGCCGTGGGGCAGGCTCGAGGGGCCGCTGGAAATGCTCTACGGCGGCATTGATTCGCAGGAGGTGACCGAGCGGGCCACCGACCCCAGCGGGGCGATGGGGGCGATCCAGCGGACGCTCGCCAATGACGTGGCCTGCCGTCACACCATCCGCGACTTTGCTAAGCCGCCCAGTGAGCGGCTGCTCTTTCCCAGGATCGAGCCGGATGTGCTGCCCGGCCAGTCGCCCGAGGGGGACGTCGCTATTCGCCAGGCGATCGTGCATCTGCACGCCTATATCCTCGGGCGCAACGTCGATTCGGATTCCGTCGAGGTGGATCGCACGTTCGCGCTCTTTGCCGACATCGTAAAGCAGGCCAGCGAGCAGAAGGGCCTCGACAATCGCGAGAGTTACTACTGCCGGCGTGAGACGCCGGACCTCCCGTCCGATCCGAATTACACGATCCGCGCCTGGCGGGCCGTCGTCACCTACCTGCTGCGGCGGCCAGAGTTTCTTTACGAGTGACCACCAACCCGACGCGTAAGCGAGGGCAATCCATGCGACGCGACTTCCTGAAATACTGCACCCTGGCTGGGCTGGGACTGGCGATGCCAAGCTGGCCCCGGTGGGCCCGCTCGGAAATCAAAAACGAGCCGTATCCAGGCCCGTATTACATCGTGCTCAACGCATCCGGGGGCTGGGACACGACGTATCTGATGGATCCCAAGGGGATCAACGAGATCAACCGACTCTATCAGCAAGGGGACATCCTCACCCACGGGGCGCACAAGTTCGCCCCGACGGCCAAGCACATTCAAGAAGGGATGAGCAACGAGGACTTTTACGCCCAGTTCGGCGACGAGTTGCTGGTGCTCAATGGGCTCGACTACTCGGTCAACAACCACTCCCCCGGCGCGCGGTACATGGCGACCGGGAAGCTCGACAGCCTCGCGTATCCCACGTTCGCGGCCCTCGTAGCCGCCTGCCAGGGACCGACGTGCCCGCTGGCGTTTCTGACCTTCGGCAATTACTCGGTCACGGGGAACCTCGTGGCCATGTCGCGTATCCCTTATCTTCCCTCGCTACAGCGGATCGCCAATGCCGACGCGGTCGAGGGGAACGTGCGGGCCCCTTATCACGATCGCTTCGCCCTGGACCGGATCGAGCAGGCGCTAGCCGATCAGAATGCGGCCGCCGACCAGTCGCCGCGGCTGCCACGACAGGAGCGTGCTGAAAACATGCTTTACGCGGCGCAGGTCAATTCGAAGGCCCTGGAGCGCGTGACCCCCTATATTCCATCGTCGATCCCCAAGGAGCGATTGGCGCAACAAGCCGAAATCGCCCTGGCCAGCTTCAAGGCGGGCGTGTGTGTCTCGGCTAATCTCACGATCAGCCAATTCGACAGCCACGCCAACAACGACCCCGACCAGATGAAGCTGATCCCTGAGTTTCTCGCCGGGATCGCCTATCTGCTGCGACGTGCTGAGGAGCTAGAGATCCGCGAGCAGCTCGTGGTGATCGCGCAAAGTGAGATGGGTCGCACGCCGACTTACAACAAGGGGAACGGCAAGGACCACTGGTCGATTGGCTCGATCATGTTCCTCGGCCGGGGGATCAAGGGCAACCGCGTCATCGGCGCCACGGACGAAAAGCAGTTTCAGGTCGCGATCGATCCGGCGACGCTGAACCTCAGCCCAGAAAAGGGGACCCGCGTCCGGCCCGAGCACATCCACACCGCCCTGCGCGAGCTCGCCGACATTGCCGAGCATCCTTTCAGCAAGAAATTCCCGCTGGGGATTTCCGACAAAGAGCGCCTGCACAGCATGTGGGGCTGAACCCGTATCCGATGACTCATCCTGTCAGCTCTAAGACCGCTTTGACCGTGGTGATGGGGCGCGAAATGCCGGTGTGGCTCTGCGGCCCATGGATGTCACCAGAGACTGTACCACGGCTTTTTCTCGCTCTCAGCGCTCCGGCTGTTGCCGCCATAGACGCTACTTGAGTCCGACGACGTCGCCCAGATGGTTTTGCTGGCACTCGTCGTCAATCCCACCGCGTCGATACAGGCCCAGGAGCCGTTGGGGGTACTGTCCACGCGGATCTTCACCCGCTGCACGGACTTGATTGATGCCGGCACCGGCACCTTGAACAGTCCCGCTCGAGCCGTCGGCGTCGTCGGGTCGGTCCCCTTCCAGATGCTGGTCTCGACGCCACTTTTATCGATCACGATGACCTCCGTAACGCATCCCACCGAGTAGGTCTCATAGATGTCGATTGTCGTCGCCGCCACGGCTCTGTCGAAACCGATCTCAACCCAATCGACTGCTCTTGAGCTCAAGGGACACCAGGATTTACCCGACCCGCCCGAGGGATCGTCCGGCGCGCCGAGAATGTCCGCCGCACTCCACAAGACCTGCGTCCGGGAGTCATACATTTGCTCCAGCTTCTGGATCCGCTGGTCCAGGCTGCTCCGGTCCTTCCACCAGACCAACGCCATGCCGACGACCACCATCATCCACATCAGCGTCCCCAGGCTGAACTGCGGCACGAGCCAAGAGCGGCGGCGCGGAGGGTCAGTGGGTGGCGACATGTGCGAGTATCCCAGGGGTGAAGCTCCATTATCAAGCGTGCCGCCGCGCCAAAACAAGCAGAAGTTACATGGCCGCAGAGGCGACAGCGGCCAACCCTGGCCAGCCTGCCGGTCGGACTTGCCATAGAACGCTACGCCGCGTATGCCGCTGCCGCGGAGCGGCATCTTGATGGAAGCCGGGCCTTTCAAGGCCCGGTATTGTGGGACACAATCGCGGTCAAGTCGCGGAGCGACGAATGATGCCGCCTCTAGAGACAACCTCTCATGGCTAACACCTACACGTCGCTCCATTACCATTTCACGTTCAGCACGAAGAATCGTCAGCCTTGGATCGCGGCGGAGATCGAAGAACGAGTCTGGGCTTATTTGGGCGGAATTCTGAAGAAGAACAAGCCCAAGCCAATTAAGATCGGCGGCATTGAGGATCATGCCCACATCCTTCTCGATGCACCTCCAACAATCGCCCCGGCTAAGATCGCCCAGCTCGTCAAAGGCGGATCCTCTGCCTGGATTCACGAAGAGTTTCCCAAGCTGGCCGAATTCTTATGGTAAGACGGCTACGGCGCATTCACGGTCAGCAAATCCGCGGTGTCCGACGTATCCGCATATATCGAGAATCAGCGCGAGCATCACCGCACGCGGACCTTCCAGGAAGAACATCGCGCGCTGCTCGATCGGCACGGCATTAAATACGATGAGCGATATCTTTGGATTGAGGATATTTTCGAGCGTCGCTCCGCGACGCGGATACGCGCCGGGCGACCGCGGTCCGTGGGTTAAAACCCACGGACCTACCATCAGGCTGCCGCTCCGCGGCAGGGGAAAGAGCTGCCGTTACCCAAACAGCTCCATAATCGGCTTGCCCGTGGTGATCGGCCGCGAGATGCCGCTGTTGTTCTGCGGCGCATTGAGGGGGACGTCGAGGGCGTGATAGATCGTGGCGGCCAGTTCCTCGGGACGAACCGGGTTGCTTTCGACGGCGGCGCCGTGTTTGTCGGACTTGCCGTAGAGCGCCCCGCCGCGAATGCCGCAGCCGGCCAAGATAGCGGAGAAGACCTGGGGCCAGTGCTGACGGCCG
The DNA here is from genome assembly GCA_035649415.1 of Pirellulaceae bacterium. GTDB lineage: Bacteria > Planctomycetota > Planctomycetia > Pirellulales > Pirellulaceae > DATKDU01. The sequence goes on from DASRJP010000398.1 coordinate 9,337, forward strand.
GGCGGGTCCTGGGTCAGGACGTTCGGCGTGCGGCCAAACTCGCCCATGCACACCACGAGCGTGTTCTTCAGCATGCCGCGGTCCTTGAGGTCCGATAGCAGAGCGGAGAGTGCCTGATCCAGCCGCGGCAGGCAAAAGCCCATGCCATAGGAGCCGTCGCCGAAGGCATTGCCCATGCCCATGTTGCCGCCGTGCATGTCCCAACTGCTGCTGGGAGGGCCGGCCGTATCATGCGGCGCCTGACCGGTCCAGCCATTGACGGTGACAAATCGCACGCCGGCCTCGACCATGCGCCTGGCCAGCAGCAAATTTTGACCCAGCGGATGCATCCCATAACGCTCGCGAACCTTAGTCGGCTCGCGGCTCATGTCGAATGCCTGCCGCCCTTCCGGTCGCGTCATCGCTTCGTAGGCCTTGGCGCGCAGGTCGGACCAGTCCTTGCCGCTGGCGACGCGGCTCAGCTTGCTCGACTCCAAGTTTGCCAGCAGATTTCTGCGCCGGTCGGTGTCCTCCTGGTTGCCGAAGTCGTAAATCTCCGGCGGTTTGAAGGTGTCCATGGCCGGATGGTTATCGGCCGAGCCCACGAACACCGGGGCGTACGCCGAGCCGAGGTAGCCGCCGATGCCGATGTTCGGGGCGCAGAAGACGGGTGGCCCGACGCACTTGATCAGCCAGGCGTTGGAAACGAGATTCCGCTTGCTGGGTTTGTGCTTGGCCACGAACGAGCCGAGATACGGCTGGTCGTCAGGCTGCCCTTCCTGGACGCGCTTGGCCGATTGGCCGCTGAGCAGATTGTGCATCGCGTCGAAATGATTGGCGATGGAGCCCGGATGGGTCATGGAGTTGATCAGCAGAAACTCGTCGGTCAGCTTCGCCAGCTCCGTGTGCATTTCGTTGATCCGCATCCCCGGCACCTTGGTGGCGATGGGCTGGTAAGGTCCGCGAATCGACGACGGCGCCTCGGGCTTCATGTCCCACGTATCGACGTGACTCGGTCCACCGCAGAGGAGGATGAAGATGCACGATTTTTCCGCGCGGGCGGCATTCCCCTGCGCGTCGAGTTCGTCCTTGCCGAAAACCGACCCCGGCATGCCAAGGCTCAGCGTACCCAGGCCACCCACGATGAGGGCTTCTCGGCGGTTCAATTGATAGTCAGTCATGGAGCAGCTCCGTAATGCGCAGCACAATTGGACTCGTCCTTGGGCAACACAATTCTGAACATTTATGCGTCCTTTGTCAAAGACAATTCAGTTTAGGAGGGTCTAGTCAGTGGAATGTTGCAAATTCTTTGATATCAGGGCACTTTACAAAAAACGCCGAGGGCGTGCTACCTCGGCGATTTAAGTTGGCCAAATAGCGTCTTGGCTGGATGCTCAAGCTTGAATACCGACTGCAAGAGCTCGTCCGGGAGTCCGACGCGAAGGGGGGACGCGTGTTTGGGGAACGCCCCTGCTTCGAAAAAAAGACTCTCACGACACCCAGATGACGCTTACACAATGGAGTCGGTTCGCAAGACGTCATCCCGACTCGTCCAGAAGCTGAACGAAAGTGATTAGTGCGCAGCTCGGCCAATTGATCAACCTCATCGCCTCGATCACGCTGTTTGAGATGATGGTGGCGATCGGCCTGGGTGTGTCAGTGGCCCGCGTTGCCGCTGACTGGCGGCTGGTCGATAAACGCATCTGGCCGGCCATCGACATCAACAAGAGCGGCACTCGCCGCGAGGAGATGCTGATGGACCCGGAGGAGCACTGCCGCGTCTCCGTCATGCGCCGCGTGCTGGCCGACATGAACCCCCCCCGACGCCATGGACCTGCTCACCAAGCAGCTCGGCAAGACGAAGACGAATGCCGAGTTTTTGATGAACATGAATCTGAAGTAGGACAGGTTTCCAACCTGTCCTAATTGTTACTGGACAGGTTGGAAACCTGTCCTACGTTCCTGCCCCCGTCCCCTGAGTCGCTTTTTGAGTCGGTTTGGCAGGGTCGCGCACAGCCGACTCACGCGATGTAAACTTTTGTACCATATCGTCTTACGGTGAGTCGCGCGGCACTGCTCACCGTGGAGATGAGTCGGCTAAGCGAGTCGGGTGCCCCATCGTAGGACAGGCTTTCAACCTGTCCTGAATGGTTCCTTCGTAGGACCCGCTTTCCAACCTGTCCTGAATCCGTCTTGGACAGGTTAAAAACCTGTCCTACAAGGGAATACCTCGAGGGGGGCATCAGTTTTGAGACTTACGACTCTCCTGTCGGCGCACCGCCGCCCATAAGCTGCTACTATACATCAGTTTATACTTCGGCTTTCTCGCTCCTCGCGAGCGCAAGTCGCTGAAGACAGCTTGTCTGAAGGGAGCGCCCCATTCGGGGGGGCGCACCCGCGCTGTGCGGCCCGATCCGCCGTGATACTGGATTGTCTGGATTGTCAAAGACCGCGTACACCGCCGCGCCGCGCGCAGGGGCACCAACAAGTTCGATGCGCGGCCGGGCGCGGTTATTCGACATGTACAAAAGTTTGTTTTTCGCTTGGCGCGCCGTGCGAACACATCGCCATCCGGGCGGCGGCCCAAAGATCAAAGGCCGGTGGTGAAGGCGCGGTGGGATTGGAAGAGGTGCTCGGACTGGCGCAGCGCCTCCCGCTGACCGGCCCGCAGCCGTTCGTGACGAGCGACTAGCGCGGCGAAGTCTTGCTGCAAAGAAACTGGCGGAAGTGGAATCCGTAGTGGTCGCAGCGTATCCAAGTTGATGTTCGCGCGCGCCGTTTCTGGAGCTTGGGCGAGGAAGACCGGTCGCCAAAAGCCTGGATTTTGTTCGGCGATCCTGCGATCCTCCGAGGTCCCGTCGTGGGAATTCTCCTGGGTATCGCCTCTGGCGCCGCCATGCTGCCGTACTCCGTCATCAAGGAAGCCAACCCGCCCGAGCTGGGCGGGTCGGCCACGGGCGTGATCAATTTCATCAATTTCACGTTCAGCGCGCTGCTTTGCCCAGTGTTTGGATCGCGGCTGGTCCAAGAGCCAAGTGACGCCGACGCGTCGGCACTGGCCAACTATCAGGCCGGATTCGCACCGCTCCTGTACGGCATCGCCATTGCGCTGGCCTTGACATTCTTTCTGAAAGAAACCGGCCCAGCTGCGCGAAAAACCGACGCCCTAGAATGAGACGCGGTGGCCGAAGTTCGCAGGTGGCAAGCCAACTCCCCGGGCAAGACACTCTTCGAAACTGAAGCCATTTGGTTAACAGGCGCGCGCAGTTTTCGCGCGCTCGCAAGAGGACGCAGCTTGCCATAGCCGCGCATTTTTGCCGCTCGTGAGGCACTTGAATTCTGAGTGTGGGTTTCTGGCTTCGAGTCACGGAGGCGCCGACAAAGATCCCAGGCCTCCGCGACCGACTCGTGACTGGACCACCGGTGTGCAAAAATAGTGTCTTCCACATGCGGCTCAACCTTGCATCTACATCCGCCATTTTCCGGCGCCGGGCCACCCCCTGGCGCCTCATTGTTGCGCAGGACGGCTTAGGACTGCGGCATTAATCGCCGGCCCAATCGAACCGACAGATTTTTGGCGTAAGAGGCTGAAAACTGCGCACGGGAGTCCGCAATGTGACTGATGGATGCAAGCGCTGCCCGAAACAAGCTACCGCCGGCGCATTTCACATGTCGCTTCGCGACCTGCCAGGGCCGGGCTATACTCAATTCGTTCGCTCATGCTCCAATCAGGTCAGGAGCTACAGGAGAATGAAGTGCGTGTCCCGGACGTCTCAGACAGGCTGCTGCGGCTGATGTCCTGGCGACGTTCCACGGAGGGAGAATCCCCGCTCACGAGACACACGGACGAACAGCCGCTGCGAGCGGAGCTCTTCAGCATCGATCAGCTCGAGCGCCACGCCCGGGCTATTGCCGCGTCGCACCAGCTTGCCACAGGCTGGGCCCGCGACAAGCTGCTCTCTCGGCTGGACGACAATGAGCGGGTGCTGATCGAAACGTACGACCTGGTGACGGCGGCCGCCGATCAGAACCGCCGCATCGAGCCGGCCGCCGAATGGCTCCTCGATAACTTCTACCTCATCGAGGAGCAGATCCGCGCCGTCCGGCGCTTGCTCCCCCCGTCGTATAGCCGCGAACTGCCGCGGCTGGCCAGCGGCCCGGCCGCCAGCTTTCCCCGCGCGTACGGCATCGCCCTGGAACTGATTGCCCACGTCGACGGGCGGGTCGATGCCGCCAGCCTCAACGGCTTTATCGCCTCGTACCAGTCGGTCGAGCCGCTCAAGCTCGGGGAATTATGGGCCCTGCCGCTGATGCTGCGGCTGGCGCTGATCGAGAACCTGCGGCGGGTCGCCGTGCGGATTGCGGCCGCGCGTCGCGACCGCGACCTGGCCAGCGACTGGGCGCAGCGGATGGTCAGCGTTGTGGAGCACAAGCCCACTGACTTGATCCTGGTGCTGGCGGACATGGCACGCGCCGATCCGCTCCTGTCGGGGGCGTTTTTGGCGGAGCTGACTCGCCATTTGCAGGGGCAGAATCCGAACTTCGCCTTCGCCAACAGTTGGCTCGAGCATCGCCTGGCCGACCAAGGGCTGACGACCGAGCAGCTCGTGCGTGCCGAAGGGCAGGCCCAGGCCGCCGACCAGGTTTCGATCGGCAACAGCATCAACAGTCTGCGGTTCGTGAACGCCCATGACTGGCGGCAGTTCGTCGGCGAGCATAGCCTGGTCGAGCAGACCCTCGCGGACGATCCGGCCCGCATCTATACCCAGATGGACTTCGCGACCCGCGACCGCTACCGGCACGCGGTCGAAGGAATCGCTCGCCGCAGCCAGCTGACGGAGTACGACGTGGCCCGCAAGGCGGTGCAACTGGCCGAAACGCAGGCGCGGGAAAAGCCAGCCGACCGCGCCGCCCACGTCGGCTACTTCCTGGTCGATCGGGGCCGGCCGGCGCTGGAGCGACTGGCTGAGATGCGACTGTCGGCGGAAGTCGTCCTCGACAAGCTGCGGCGAAAGTTTCCGCTGACCTGTTACCTGTCCCTCATGTCGCTGGTCACCTTGGCGGCGGCCGTACTCTTGGGTTGGTGGGCGCTGCGGAGCGCTACTCCCTGGTGGTCCGCAGCGCTGCTGGTGTTGCCGGTGCTGATCAGCGGTTCTCAGATGGGAATGGCGGTCGTCAACTGGCTGGCCACCCACGTCCTCACCCCGCAGTCTCTGCCGCGGATGGATTTCGAACGCGGCATTCCCTCTCAACATCGCACGCTGGTAGCGGTCCCCACGATGCTCACCAGTGCCGAGGGGATCGAGCATTTGCTGGATGGGCTGGAAGTACGATACTTGGCCAATCGCGACGCGAACTTGCACTTTGCCTTGCTGACCGATTTTGCCGATGCCCCGGCCGAGACAATGCCCAGCGACGCGGAGTTGGCGCGGCTGGCGCGGGAAGGGATCGAGCAGCTCAACGAAAAGTACGCCAGCATCCGGAGCGACATCTTCTACCTCTTTCACCGGGCGCGCCGCTGGAACGAGCAGGAAGGCGTATGGATGGGCTACGAGCGGAAGCGCGGCAAGCTGGCCGATTTGAACGCCATGCTCCGCGGCGCCACAGACCGTTTCGCGGTCGTCGTCGGCCGGACCGCCATCCTGCAAAGCATTCGTTACGTCATCACGCTCGATAGCGACACGCAGCTCCCGCGCGGTGCGGCCCAGCTGATGGTGGGAACCCTCGCGCATCCGCTCAATCGGCCAGTTCTGGCGGACCACTGCCGCCGCGTCGTCGAGGGGTATTCGATCCTGCAGCCGCGGGTCGGAGTCAGCCTCCCCAGCGCGCAGCGGTCGCGCTTCGTGCAGTTGTTTGCGGGAGAGCCCGGGGTCGATCCCTACACGCGCGTCGTGTCCGACGTGTACCAGGACTTGTTCGGCGAGGGCTCGTTCATCGGCAAAGGGATCTACGACGTCGATTCCTTCGAGTGCTGCTGCGGCGACTTTCCCGAGAACGCCATCCTCAGCCACGACTTGATCGAGTGTGCCTATGCCCGCTCCGCCCTGCTGAGCGACGTGGTGCTTTACGAAGAACATCCCGCCCGCTACCTGGGGGACGTCGCCCGCCGGCATCGCTGGATGCGCGGCGACTGGCAGATCGCTTCCTGGATCCTGCCGTGGGTGCCGGGGCGGTCGGGTAAGCGCGTCCGCAACCCAATTTCCGCCTTGTCGCGGTGGAAGATCTTCGACAACCTGCGCCGCAGCCTGGTGCCGGCGGCCGTGCTGTTATTGCTCGTTCTGTCCTGGCTGCTTTCGCCGGCCATGGCAGCCGCCGCTCTCTTGTTTGTGGCGAGCGTGGTTGCGCTTCCGCCGCTGTTGACCGCCGCCGCCGATCTATTCCGCAAACCGGCAGACTTGCCGCTGGGAATGCACCTGGGCGAGACGCTTCACACGCTGGGGCGGTCGCTCGCGCAAGGCGTGCTTCTCTGCACCTTCTTGGCTTACGAGGCCTTCGTCAGCATCGATGCCGTCGTCCGCACGCTGGTGCGCATGATGTGGACCAAACGGCGCCTGCTGGAATGGAAGACTGCCAGTGATTCGGAACGCGGCGCCGACGGCAGCCTCGAAGACACCTTCCGCACGATGGCGCTTGCCCCCGCTTTAGCCGCGTCGGCATTACTGCTGCTGGTTTTTTACGATCGCCAGGCGCTCGTTTATGCGGGGCCCTGGATCGCCGCCTGGATCGCTTCTCCTTTCATCGCGTGGTGGCTGAGCCAGCCGCTCCCGCGACAGGAGCTGAAGTTCACAGGCAGCCAGCGACATTTTCTCGAGAAGCTGTCGCGCAAAACGTGGCGCTATTTCGAGGACTTCGTCACGGCGGAAGACAATTGGCTGCCCCCCGACAACGTCCAGCAGAATCCTGGTTTGTCGATCGCGCCGCGCACCAGCCCGACGAATATCGGCATGGCGCTGCTGGCCGAACTGGCGGCACACGACTTTGGCTACTGCTCGGCGGCGCGCCTGATGGCGCGGACGGAGCGCACGCTGGAAACGATGTCGCGCCTGGAGCGCTATCGGGGGCATTTTTTAAACTGGTATCAGACGCGGACGCTGGCCCCCTTGCATCCGCAGTATGTTTCCACGGTCGATAGCGGCAACCTGGCGGCTAGCCTGCTGGTGCTCGGCAGCGGCTGCCTGGAATTGAGCGAAGCTCGCATCCTGCCGCCGCGCTGGAGCGGCGGCCTGCGCGATACGCTGCGCGTGCTGCTGGACGCCGCCCGCGGCACGGCCGGTCCTCTGGTCGCGGCTGACGTCCTGAGAAAAATCGAGCGGCAGATCGAAGACCTCGAGCGGGCTGACGCCACGCTGTACTCGGAATACGCCCTGCTCTCGCAACTGACCGCCGCAGCCGCCGAATTGACCGCCGCTACGGCAGGTGGTGATCCCGAAGTCGCCTGGTGGGCGGGCGCCTACGAGTTGTCTTGCACCGACCATCGCGCGGACCTCTTGCATTTGGCGGCCTGGCTGGCCCTGCCGCCCGCTCCGGCTGGAACGTGGGATTGCGATTGCCCCCGGCAGTGCGAGCACCTGAGCAAGTTGCGCCAGACCCTCGACGGTCTCGATCGCGCGGCGACGCTTCCCGACGTGGCTGGCTTGCAGCAGTCAGCGCTGCCGTTGATCGACGCGGCAATGCCGACTGCCGCCGCGGAGGCGAAGCAATGGCTCGCGCAGTTGCGGACTGCGCTCTCCGATTCCGCGGATAACGCCGCCGCGCGGATCCACGCCTTGGAGAAGATAGCCGAGAAGTGCCGCGAGCTGGCCGATATGGATTTCAGCATGCTGTACGATTCCGGGCGCGAGTTGTTCTCGATCGGCTACAACGTCAGCGAACGGCGGCTCGATGGGAGCTTTTACGATCTGCTCGCCTCGGAAGCGCGGCTGGCCAGCTTTATCGTTATCGCCCAGGGGCACTTCGGCCAAGAGCACTGGTTCGCGCTGGGCCGACTGCTGACCAGCGCCGGGAGCGTGCCGACCCTGCTGAGCTGGAGCGGGTCGATGTTCGAGTACTTGATGCCGCTCTTGGTAATGCCGACCTACGAGAACACGCTGCTGGACCGCACATATCACGCGGCCGTACGCCGGCAGATCGAGTACGGTCGTCAGCGAGGAGTGCCGTGGGGCATTTCCGAATCCGGCTACAACATGTTCGATCAGCACAAGACCTATCAGTATCGGGCCTTCGGCGTGCCGGGACTGGGGCTGAAGCGGGGCCTCGTGGAAGACCTCGTCATTGCTCCTTACGCCAGCGCGCTGGCGCTGATGGTGGCGCCGGAAGCAGCTTGCCGCAATCTCGAGCGGCTGGCGGCGGACGGACACCAAGGCCCTTACGGCTTCTACGAAGCGATCGATTACACCCCCTCGCGCTTGCCCCCCGGCGTCGAGCGGGTCACCGTGCGGCAGTTCATGGCGCATCACGAAGGCATGAGCCTGCTGTCGCTGGCATACGTGCTCCTCGAGCGGCCAATGCAGCGGCGCTTCCTGGCCGATCCGATGTTGCGAGCGGGCATTCTGCTGCTGCAGGAACGTGTTCCCACCGCGGTGGCGCCGGTCTATCCCCACGCGGCCGAAGCGAGCGCCACGCGGCTGGCGTCGGGAGAAGAGACGGGGAGCATGCGCGTCTTCACGGATCCGAGCGGCGCGACGGTGGAAGCCCACTTGCTCTCCAACGGCCGCTACCACGTCGCAGTGACTAGTGCCGGCGGCGGCTACAGCCGCTGGCGCGACCTGGCCGTGACGCGGTGGCGCGAGGACGCGACGCGGGACGGCTACGGCAGCTTCTGCTACGTGCGGGATTTAGACAGCGGCGCTGTGTGGTCCAACACCTATCACCCAACGACGAGCCGCATCAAAGGCTATGAGGCAATCTTCACTCAATCCCGGGCGGAGTTTCGCCGTACCGACGACGAGGTGGAAACCTACACGCAGATCAGCGTCTCGCCCGAAGATGACATCGAGCTGAGACGGATCACGCTGACCAACCGCGCCGAGATGCCGCGGACTCTCGAGATCACCAGCTATGCCGAGGTCGTGCTGGCGACGCAGGCGCAGGACGAGTCCCATCCGGCGTTCAGCAACCTGTTCGTGCAGACCGAGCTGGTCCCGGGCCGCCAGGCGATTTATGCGACGCGCCGGCCGCGTTCGGCCGAAGAGCGCCCTCCGTGGATGATGCACATGATGGCGGTCCGCGGAGTTACGATCGGCGATCCCTCCTATGAGACCGACCGGATGCGGTTTATCGGCCGGCACCGGACCCTCGCGTCGCCAGCGGCCCTCGATCGCCCGATCCCCCTGTCCAACACCGCCGGGCCGGTCCTCGATCCGATCGTCAGCATCCGTCAAACAGTGCTGCTCATGCCCAACGAGTCGGCACGGATCGACATCGTCACCGGCGTCGCCGAGTCACGAGAAGGAGTCGAAGGGTTGACCGAGAAGTATCGCGACGCCAGCCTGGCCGAACGCGTATTCGACCTGGCCTGGACCCACTCCCATATTCTCCTGCAGCAGCTCAGCGCCTCCGAAGCCGATGCCCAGGTCTACGGCCGCCTGGCCGGCTCGATCATCTATGCGTCGGCCCTGCGGCGGGCCAAGGCCAGCATCCTCGCCCACAACCGCCGCGGCCAATCGGGATTGTGGGGCTACGGCATTTCCGGGGACTTGCCGATCGTTCTGGTCCGGATTCGCGACCACGAGCGGATCGCCCTCGTTCGCCAGGCGGTCCATGCGCACGCGTACTGGCGGCTGAAGGGGCTGGCGGTCGACCTGGTGGTATGGAATGAAGACGATTCGGTCTATCGGCAGACGCTGCAGGATGCAATTGTCGATCTCGTCGCCGCCAGTCCCGAAGCGTCGCTCGTGGACCGCCCGGGCGGCATTTTCATCCGCCGCGGCGAACAGATGTCGGAGGAAGACCGGGCGCTCCTCCAGACGGTGGCGCGAATCGTCCTCTTGGACGACGGCGGAACACTGGCCGAACAGGCCGAGCGTCGCGGTCGGCCTGACGTATCGATCCCGCCGCTCAAGCCTGTTCGGCGCCAGAGCGAACCGATCCCCTACGAGCCCCCGCAGCGTGACCTGGCATTCTTCAATGGCCTGGGGGGATTCAGCCACGATGGCCGCGAATACATCACCATCCTGGGCCCCGGCCAGACCACTCCAGCGCCGTGGGTGAACGTAATCGCCAACGCGCAGTTGGGCACCGTCGTCTCGGAGGGAGGAAGCGCTTACACCTGGGCGGAAAACAGCCACGAGTTCCGGCTCACCCCCTGGCGCAACGATCCCGTCACCGACATCAGCGGCGAAGCGATCTACCTGCGCGATGAGGAGTCGGGACGGTTCTGGTCCCCCTCGCCGCTGCCCGCCCGCGGGAAAAACACATACATGGTCCGCCACGGATTCGGTTACACCATTTTCGATTACACCGAGGAAGCGCTGACGACGGAGCTGTGCGTCTATGTGGCGACCGACGCGCCGGTGAAGTTCTACAAGCTCAAGATTGCCAACCATTCCGGTCGGACGCGGCAGTTGTCGGTCACCGGCTATTGGGAACTGGTCCTGGGCGATTTCCGCAGCAAGACGCTGCTGCACGTGGTGACCGAGTCCGATCCGACGAGCGGCGCGATCCTCGCCCGCAACGTCTACAGCCCGGAGTTCGGGGACCGCGTGGCGTTTTTCAATTGCAGCGAAACGACGCGTACATTCACCGGCGACCGCGCCGAGTTCCTTGGCCGCAATGGCCAACTGGCCTACCCCTCGGCAATGCGCCGAATGCGGCTTTCGGGGCGGGTCGGCGCAGGATACGATCCGTGCGCTGCCGTACAAGCGCCGCTGACACTCGCCGACGGGCAAGAGCGGATCATCACTTTCACGATCGGCGCCGCGCGCGGCGCTGCGGAGGCCAGGTCGCTGGCGCAGCGTTATCGCAGCGTCGAGAGCGCTCATCGGGCGATTGAGGGGGTGTGGCACTACTGGAGCCGGACGCTGGGAGTGGTCTATCTGGAAACGCCCGATCCCGCGGTCAATTACCTGGCCAACGGCTGGCTCGTGTATCAAACGCTGGCCTGCCGGATGTGGGCCCGCAGCGGGTTTTATCAATCGGGGGGCGCATTCGGCTTCCGCGATCAGCTCCAGGATGCGATGGCGTTGGTCCATGCCCAGCCGGCGTTGCTTCGCGAGCATCTGCTCCGCGCCGCTTCCCGCCAGTTTCGCGAAGGAGACGTGCAGCACTGGTGGCACCCGCCGCTGGGGCGGGGTGTGCGGACCCATTTCTCCGACGATTTCCTGTGGCTTCCGCTGGCCATCTGCCGCTACGTCGGCGTCACGGGGGACACTGGCGTGCTGGACGAACGGATTCCGTATTTGACGGCGCGCCTCCTTCGCGACGACGAGGAATCGAACTACGACTTGCCGCAGGTCTCCGACGAAATCGGCACGCTCTACGAGCATGGGGTCCGCGCTCTCGATCACGGCTTGCGATTCGGGGAGCACGGACTGCCGCTGATGGGCTGTGGCGACTGGAACGACGGTATGAACCTGGTCGGCCAACACGGGCGGGGAGAGAGCGTGTGGCTGGCGTTTTTCCTGTTCCAGGTGCTCACGCAATTTGCCGACTTGGCGCGGCGGCGAGGGGATGTGGCGCTGGCCGACCGGTACACGGTCGAAGCGGGCCGGCTGCGCGGCAACATCCATGAGAACGGATGGGATGGACAGTGGTATCGTCGAGCCTATTTCGACGACGGCACGCCGCTGGGCTCAGCCACGAACGAAGAATGCCAGATCGATGCGATCTCGCAGAGTTGGTCGGTGCTTTCCGGGGCCGGCACCCACGAGCGGCGGATCGAGGCCCTGCAGAGCGTTGATAAGCGCCTCGTCCGCCGCGATGCCCGCTTGATCCTGCTGCTCGATCCGCCGTTTGACAAGTCGAACTTGAACCCCGGGTACATCAAGGGGTATGTCCCCGGCGTCCGCGAAAACGGCGGCCAGTACACGCATAGCGCCATCTGGACCGTCATGGCCATGGCCGCGATGGGAGATCGCGAGCGGGCGTGGGAGCTATTCGGACTGATCAATCCGATTTCTCACGGGGCCTCGGCCGCCGACATCGCGACCTACCGCGCTGAGCCCTATGTGGTAGCTGCTGACGTCTACGGAGTGGACCCGCACACCGGGCGCGGCGGCTGGACCTGGTACACCGGCTCGGCCGGCTGGATGTACCGACTGATCGTGGAGTCCCTCTTGGGCCTGCATCTGGAGGTGGACCGGATGCGCTTCGCGCCGTGTCTGCCGGCAACCTGGACCGAATTCAAGATTCACTATCGCTATCGCGAAACTTTCTATCACATCACCATCCGCAACCATGCCGCGGGAGGGGCGGTCGGCCGCCTGGTGCTGGATGGTGCCGAATTATCCGACGATTTCGTCGTGCTGGTCGATGATCGACAGGAGCACCATGTGGAAATGGAACTGTGTCCTGGCGACGTTCCGACGCAGCCTGGTCCAATTGTTAAGTAGTCGGCGTTCTCTCCGACGTCCTGGAACGGACACGAAAAGCTCTCTACTTGTGTTAACCACTGGGTCAAAAAGTTCGAAGCTTCGAAACTGAGAACGTATGGTTAACAGGCGCGCGCATTTTTTCGCGCGCTCGAAAGAGGAAACAGCTTGTCACCGCTGCCCATTTTCGGCGCTCGTGTCGCACTTGAATTCCAAGTGCGCATTTCCGCGTCCCGGTCGCGGGGGCGACACCGGCCATGCGAAACCTGTACACCAAGCTTCTCCTCTTGATCGCGGGCGTGGCCAATCCGCAGTCTTGATCCGTGCCTTGGCCACGGAACTCGGGCCCCACGGTTTGCTCCGTTTCGCGGCCCGATCCGATCGAACAAAGGGCACTGAAGCCGGGCCGTTGAGTTTCGACGGATGTTGCTTTTTTCGCCGCGTAGACAAGATCGCTTCCCATCCGCCTCATCTCAAGCGTGATCTCGATTTTGCACAGGGCGGCTCTGCGCACCCTTAAGGCGCAGCAGCAGAGGACATGACAGACCGGTCACGCTCGACATGCGAAGGAGCGGCAATAGCGGGTTCGTCGTGGCCGGCCGGCTGACGGACTGCTGCCGAGAGAATGTATCCCAGGTGATGGGGTTGGCTGACGATCCCCTTGGCCTTCACGAAGCCGCGCTCGTCGATGAAGAAAGCAAACGGCGTGGCGAAGGCCTCGTATAACTTGGAGACGGACCAATCCTCTTGATAGAGGACTGTAAAGGCGGCGCCGGTCTCCACGGCCCACGCGCAGGCGGCCTGGGGGGTGGCGTGATTGACGGCCAGGATTTGCAGCTTGCGGTCTCTGGCCGCCAACTTGTTTAGCTCCGGCACGATTTCGTGACAGGGTCCGCAGCCGCTTTGAACAAAGACCAGCAGCACCTGGCGGCCGGCAAAGTCGTCGAACGAGACGATATCGCCATGAACGTCGGCGAGCGCGAAGGGCGGTGCCTTCCTGCCCGGCGCCAGCCCGCTGCGGCCGATGCGGCTGGGCATCGTGGCTTCGAGCTGATCGAGTCGCCATTCGAGCAGTCCCTGGGCGCGCAGCGCGCCCAGTAGCAGGAAGCCCAGGAGTAGCGCCAAGGCCCAGTGCAACAGACTGGAGACCAGCAAAACGGCGGTCATGGCACGTCCTCTCACCGGCCCGCGGCCATTCTTTCCTGGGGGGAAACAGAAACGTCAAATGTTTTCGATGCGGCACTGACGACAACCCTGGACGATCTCCTGGTAGACGGGATATCCAGGACACGCGTCGCGGAGGTTGACGCACTGCGTCGTGTAAGCATTGATCCTGGCGTGGTAGTACCAGCAGCAGCGCTTGCCGCCGCCTGCGGCCTGCGCATGGTTGGCCAACGGCATGATTCCCAGCGCTCCTGCCAAAGCGAGCGCACCTTGTCCGATTCGGCTCAGAAACGAACGCCGCGAGACGGTCGCTGCCATTCGCTCGGCCACGTGACAGACTGCGTGAAACACGGTTCACCTCTCTCGGTCTGCGACAAAGTAAGGAACGTCATCGCTTCCGGCGAGCAGACCTGGCGTCCGGTCATGACGTGACTGGTCGGCTCAATCAACGACGAATCGCACGAAATCGAGGAAATCGAGGGCTTGCGGGATATCCAGCCGGTAGGCCAGCGCAGGCCCCGGCGCTGCGCCCCGGGAATTGAGCGCCACGAGGATGCGTGTGCCGTCGTCGCCAATCCAGTACACCGGCCCGCCGGAATCCCCCGCGCCGATCCCACCATCTCCGGTCGCCGGGTTCTGGTAGAGCAGCAGCCAGGGGAGCGGTCCCTGTAGCGACAGAAAGACTTGCGTGCCAAACCGCCGCAGGCCGTCGCGCTGGACCGGCGTCGGTGGCGGGAACAGCAGCGTATCGCCATACCCCACGACCGTGAACGTTGCGCGGGAGCTATTGAGTGCGCCAGCGGCACTGAGTTCCTTGAGGAATCCTGCCGTCGCGAGTGTGGCCGGTTGAACGTCCAGCACTGGCTCCTTGAGGATCGCCACCCCTACGTCATGCCAGTCCGGCTCCTCAAAGGCGAACTCCGGGTGGGTGATCACCGTGTCGATCTCTTTCCACGTCGCCGGGTCGAAGGCGTTGGCGCCGAAGCTGATGCGAAAATCGTCTGGCTCCAGGCGCCCCATCGCGACGTTGAATTCGATGGCCTCGGTCACATGTCCGGCGGTGAGGATCAGCCGCGAGTCGATCAGCGTGCCCGAGCCAAAGATCCTGGGGACAGTCAGGTCCGGCTGGTCACTCGGCGGATGGATCAGGAGAAATGCGCCGACTTCTGGAAAGAGATTGTGCTCGTCCACCGTGCCATTGGTAATCGCCACGCAAGGGCGCGCCGCGGCGAGAA
>DASRJP010000399.1:0-6323 GCA_035649415.1 Pirellulaceae bacterium
TCCAGCGCGCTCAGCCGTCGCTCGAGCTGGTTGATACGTTCTTCAATTCCTCCGCCTCCGGGACGTGCGCGGCGTTCCTCCGGCGCCGGGCCGCCGGGACGCCGCGGCGGGGCACCGCGATCGCCTTCGCGGGGTGGACCACCGGGTCGACCTTCCTCGCGACCTTCGGGACGCCGAGCCTCCGGCGGCCCATCCGGCCGCCGATCTTCATCGCGCTGCAGTCGGTCGCGATCGGCCCCCTGGCGGCCAGGTCCTCGGTCGCCGTCGCGGCGCGACGAGCCATCCGATTGCGCGAACAGTCCATCCAGGCTTTCGTCGGATGCTGCCGCTGAAGCGCGCGCCGCCGAATCATCGGCCGAAACTACCAGCGGCAATCCCATCGCCCCACAGGCCAGCGGCAGAGCGTATAGCCATCGCCGGCTCGCTGAGAACCATCGTTTCATTGCTTTCTCCTGATTGTGAAGGACATGACTCCCCCGAGCCGTGTTCGTTAAGCGCCGTTCGCGGCGTTGTTCAACTCTGTATTCAAGCCGCTAGAATTCCAGTTCGTCTCGTTGTCCGACCAAGTCGGCCAGTCGCTTGCTGATGATTTCGTCGCGCGATTCGTTCCGCTTGGCGACCGCCTCTCGCAACCGCTTGAGTTCCTCTTCCAGCCGCTGAATCTGGAGCTCGCGGCGCTTTTGCCGCACGTCAAAGTGTTTGGTCACCACTTGCTTGAGCTCCACTTTGGCATTGTCTAGTTCTTCGGTCTTGGAAGTCTGACGTGCCAGTTGCGAAATGCGCTGGGCGAGCAACATGGTCTGCTGTTCGAGTTCCGAGTCTTCACGGATCAGCGCCGCCATATCGGGATCCGCAAAAACCGCCGGCTCACCGGGGAACCTTCCTCCCTCGGCTGGCGGCCGAAAACCCACGCGGCCGCGGGGACCGGGCGGACCATCCGGGCCGCCGGGCCCGCCGAAAGGACCGGCAGGCAAAGGGCGCTGGCCATCGGGCGGCGGACGGCGGACCGGGTCGCCAGACCGTGGTCCCGCCTCAGCGCGGGGGTTTGCCGGGCGAGGCTCGCCGCGAGCAGGCTGCCGCTCACTGCGGCGCGGCTCGCCTTGTTGCGCTGCCGCCGCGGTCATGCAAGCCGCAGCCATTGCCAGCGAACACGCCAGGAGTCGATACCGTTTCATGTTGCACCTGTCATCCGCGTGTGCGTTGTTTGCCTGCCGTTTCTCGATCACAACGAGCCGGCATCCAGATCATCCGCTAGTTCCGCCAGTTGTTGATCGAGCGCTGACAACGAGGCATCGAGGCTAGGGGGCGATCCGGCCAGCTGCCCCAACTGCTCCTCAAGCGAAGCGATCTGCCCATCGAGCGGATCGTCCCAGTCGTCGGCTGAATCTCCCGAGTCGTTGGTTACCGGATCGTGATTTGATGCGAATTGCGAATGCCGGGCCTCTGCAACGTCCCATAACTCCGACTCGTTGGCAGTCCAATGGCTGACAGCCACTAGCGCGGTGGCAGCAACGGCGGCGAGCGCGCCAAGAACCGCCAAGCGACGACCATTAGAGCGAGCAATGACCGGCGGCGCAACGGACAGTTCAGCAGCGACAAGCGCTGCAAACGCGGAGTCATCGCGCGCCTGCTCGCGAGCGAGCGACTCGCTCAGCACTAACCAGCCTTCGCGCAGCTCGGCGGTTTCCGGATCGAGCGCGGCGGCAGGTTCCGCGCGGCGCGACGTCGCCAGCTCAAGCTGTAGCAAATTCGGGTTGTCGTGGTTCATGCGTTTTGCTCCGCGAGCAGTTTGCGCAGCGCGAGCAGGCCGCGGCGGCAATGGCTGAGCGCTGTGCTCAGCGGACAGCCAATCGCAGCGGCGATTTCCGCGAACTCCATCTCGCCGTAATACCTGAGGAGCAGCACCCGACGTTGCACGGGCGAGAGTTGCTCCAGGGCTTGGGCCAGTTCTTCCTCCGACTCCCTTTCGGTCAGTTGATCAAGCGGGCGATCACTCTCCGCCGGCTCGATCGTTCGCCAGGCGTCGCCGTCCACGGTGACTTCGACCCCCAAGCGCCGCGCCCGGTCGCACGCCAGCCGATCGGCAATCGTAAGCAGATAGGCGCGCTGCCGTCCGCGATCCTGATAGCGATCGTGAGCCTGCCACGCGCGTCGAAACACCTCCTGAGCCAGGTCGTCTGCCACTTCGGGACGGCGCACCAAACCCAGCAGGTAGCCGCGCACGGCCGCTGCATGCTCACGCACCCAGCGGTAGGCGAACTCTTCGCGTGATGGCCCGCCTGAAACCGTCGCCATGTCTGCTTAAACCAGAGAAACGGCTGGCGGTTCTGGTTATTGCAGCAGGGCCATTGAATTTGTCGGAAAGGGGTAGCCTTACCGCTAGATGACTATCCCCCGCCGCAGCCGCCGCAACCACCGCCGCCGCAGCCGCCACCACCACAGCCGCCCCCTCCCCCGCAGCCACCGCCGCCAGCCCCGCATCCGCTGCCGCTGCACCCGCCGCCGCAGCCCCCGTTGCCCCGATACACTTGTTGATGGCTCATCCACAAGCTCTGCAAACCGGCCAGCGGTCCGCCAGCCAATATCCCGGCCCCGAACAGCCCCACCGACATGGCGAGCATCGTCGGTGAGAGCGTCTCGCAAACGCCCGGCTTTATCGAGCTGGGAGCTGCCAGATTGGCGTGCCGCTCCCGCAGCAACTTAAGGAGTTCGTCGCCCGCCCGCGTTCTGCGAATCTGCCTCAGGAAGAAAAAGGCGGTTACCAAGGCGGCTACGCAGCCCAGTATCAGGAACAACACCGGCTTGTCGCGCGAAATCCCTATGCCGATCTTGATGATGCCCAATACGACCAGCGACATCATCAGTGCGACGGGAAGCCA
This sequence comes from Pirellulaceae bacterium, assembly GCA_035649415.1. Classification (GTDB taxonomy): domain Bacteria; phylum Planctomycetota; class Planctomycetia; order Pirellulales; family Pirellulaceae; genus DATKDU01. The sequence continues at coordinate 2,880 of DASRJP010000399.1, forward strand.
GCGAGCCAGTCGCGTGTTCTCTGGTTGCTCGATCAGGCCGCGTTCGACCAGGCCCCGTTCGACTTTTGCCGCCGACGACATGCCGGCGGTATGCAAATCGTGATAGCTGACCTTGGACTTCCCCTGTGCCGCTTTGAACATCTCCTGCTCTATTGGGTCAGCGCCCACAGGCAGTCCGTCACCCGCGGACAGGTAAGGAGCCTGGCCGACCGTGAAGCCAAGTAGTTTTGTGTCCTCGCTGGCCAGTCGTAGCGAGCCTTGGTGCACCATTTGGCAAATCGTGGCATTGATCGCGGCCGGCTGGTTGTACGCCAGGCAGGCCGCTTCCGCAGGCGATGGCTCCTTAAATTTTTCCGTCGCCGGATTGCTGCGCAGCAGTTGCCGCAGCACCAGACCAGCAATCAGCGCCATGACGTAGACGGCGATGTAGAAACCAATGAACGATGGGCCTGTCCAGTCAAACGGATTGAGTGCCGCCAGTGGCAGCACGATCAGCCCGGCGCAGGCGGCAATCGTGGCTGAGCGTCGCTTGGGCAGCGGCCATAAAATCCATTTAGGGACGATCCAGTTGTGGCGGACATTGACTCGCTGGTGCTCCACGTCGTCGCCAAAGCGGATCTTGGCCGGCGGCCAGATGTCCAGCGGCGGCTCGTGGCCGAAGAATTCGCGGTACGAAGTCAGTGTCTGCTCGTACATCCGCACGTGCTTGCGATGCTCGTCCGGCCCGCCGCGCGTTGGATCGTGATGGATCGGTCTGCCGAGGATTTCGCCACAGAGCCGTTTCCAGTACGAGCGTGTGTACGTCAGATGGAGATGCCAGGCTTGATCGACGTGCTCGGACGGACAAGGTGGGGCATCACAGCTAACGCAGAGCAGCAGGTATCGCTTGTACTCTTCCATGACGCGGCGTGCAAAACCGTGCGACCAGCCGTTTTCTCTTGCCAGCCGCGCCGAGAACGGATAGGCGGCCTGGGGATCGTCCAGTTCAAACTGACTCAACCGCTGCCAAACCTCTCGGGCTAACTCGGGATTCATCGAGTCGCTCCTTAGGATGTGACTTGGTTTCGTGCTTTGCTCAGAGATTCGCCCGCCGACGTGAAGGATTGATGAAGGCTGTTCTGCCTCGTTGCAACCTATTGCCGACAAATGAGTTATTGCGGCGTAAAATCCTCGTTTCCCTCCAGTCCTAAGACAAAAGCGGCCAAGAGATCGGCTGCCTTGTCGATGTCTTCCAGCGAGATCATTTCGACGGCGCTATGCATGTAGCGATTGGGAATACTGACTAGTCCAGTGGCCACTCCCGCGCGACTGATTTGCAGCGCGTTGGCATCGTTCGGAACAGCCTTGCCGCTGGCGGCGAGCTGGTAGGCGAGCGCCGATTCGTTAGCGGTGCGAATCAGCCGCTCGGTCACCAGGGGATTCATATTCGGCCCGCGGAATATGACCGGTCCGCTTCCCAAAGAAATATCCCCCTGCTGCTTCTTGTCGATCGACGGGCAATCGGTAGCGTGCGTCACATCGACGGCAATGCCGACCTGCGGATCGATTCCAAAGGCGCTCGTTTGAGCGCCGCGGAGTCCGATCTCCTCCGCCACTGTGGATACGGCATAGACCGCGACGTTGAGTTTCCTTTGTGCCGCGCGCCGCAGCGCTTCGACGCAGACCCATAAACCGCACTTGTTGTCCATGGCCGGCGAGTTTGCCAGGGCGTTGCGCATTTCCTGAAAACCGAGCTTGAGCGTCACCGGGTCGCCCACGCGGACCAGTTCCTGCGCCTCGGTCTTGGATTTCGCGCCGATATCGAGCCACAGATCGTCGAGCTTGGTTACCTGTTTGCGCTCCTCGTCAGTCAGCAGGTGAATCGGCTTGCGACTGATCACGGCAGGCAGCGGGCCGTCCGCGGTCCAGATCACCATTCGCTGGCCGATGAGCTGCTGCGCGTCCCAGCCGCCGATCGTCTGCGCGTAGATGAAACCATTGTCGTTGACGTGCGTGACCAGCATCCCGATCTGGTCGCAGTGGCCGGCGAACATCACTCGCAATCTGGCGGACGGATTCTTGCTGGCGATCACGTTGCCGTGCAGGTCGGTCCGCACATCGTCGGCAAATGCGGCGACGTATTTGCGAACCACCGCCTGGATCGGCCGCTCATAACCCGAGGGGCTGGGCGTATCGAGCAATGTCTTGAGGAAGTCGAATGCAGCCGATTCCATCTCGGGCTCCAATGGCAGGCAGGGCAAAGAACAGAGCGTGCGACGGCCTCATGCATACCCGTCGAACCGGCCAGACCGCAAGCGGAATTGTCGATCACAGCGCTGCACTCACTACCCTTGACCAGCGCAAAATCGACACGTAACGTAAGGGCAGGAAACGCCTTGGCACTGACCTCTGGTGTAACGGTAGCACGAGTGACTCTGGATCACTTAGTCTAGGTTCAAATCCTAGGAGGTCAACTTCGCAAGCCGCGGTCCCATAAGGGGTTGCGGCTTTTTTTGCAGGCCTGGGACGACTCATTTCGCCGGAATTGCATTTGTGCCCGTTAATGCTGAGCCAATTCGCCTGGCAATGTGGTCCGGCCCGCGGAATATCTCCACCGCCCTGATGCGTTCGTGGGGCAATCGCAGCGATACCATCGTCGTGGATGAGCCGCTGTACGCTCATTTCTTGCTGGTTACAGGGGACAATCATCCCGCGCGTGAGGAGGTGATTGCCTCGCAGCCGACGGACTGGCGGACCGTCGTGGCCGAATTGACCGGCCCCATACCCGGCGGCAAACGCATTTACTACCAGAAGCACATGACTCACCACCTGCTGCCGCAAATTGATCGCCAATGGCTCGCGCAGGTGACCAGTGCCTTCCTCATTCGGCACCCCCGCGACGTACTCACTTCGTACGTGAGAATCCGCGAGCGGCCAACTTTGGCGGACACTGGCTTTACGCAGCAGCTTGAAATCTTTGAGTGGGTCCGCCGCCAGCAGCGTGCCGCGCCTATTATCGTCGATGCCGTGGATGTCCTCAATGAGCCGCGACGGACGCTTGGACTGTTGTGCGAGGCTCTCGGCATTCCCTTCGAGGAATCGATGCTCTCCTGGTCGTCTGGTTCCCGATCCACCGACGGGGTCTGGGCGCCATACTGGTATCGTGAAGTTGTGAACTCGACCGGCTTTCGTCCTTACCAGCCAAAGGGTGAGCCAGTGCCAGACGATCTGGCGGACATTTACCGCCAATGCCTGGAGTGCTATGAACAACTTCACGAGCACCGGCTGCGATAATTGTTTGCAGTAGTGAGAATCAGCCCGTAAAGCCATGCTACAGAAGTTTCACGAGCAGAATCGCGACCTGATCGTCAACGTGAACGGTAAATTGGTCCACCGCGATCAGGCGGCCGTCAGTCCGTTCGATTCAGTGGTCCAAGGGGGCGATGCCGTCTGGGAGGGCTTGCG
>DASRJP010000400.1:0-3101 GCA_035649415.1 Pirellulaceae bacterium
AGCATCGGCGTGGGGACGTTGTTCAACTACTTTCCCACTAAGGATTCGGTCGCCCTGGCCCTCGTTGGCGACGCCTGGATGCGGGCGTCGGAGGCATTCGCGAGCGGATCGCAGGATTCGTCGTCGCTGGAAGAGGAACTGTTCGCCCACGTCGCGGCCCTTTTGCGAAAGCTGAAGCCGTATCGCAAGTACCTGCCGGCGGTGCTGGAAACGTCCCTTTCGCCGGCAGCCAGCCAGGAGGCAAACGGACAGCCATCGCTCCGCTCGAGTCACTTGGAAGCGGTCGGCCAGATTGCCGCCCGGTACGGCGAACTCGATTCGCTATCCGCGGTCGCTCTCCAGCTTTACTGGACGTTGCTGATCGGCTTGCTGACGTTTTGGGCAACCGACTCGTCGCCGCGCCAGGAAGACACGCTGGCGCTGCTCGACCAGTCGCTGGCCATGTTTGCCGGTTGGCTAAGGGCCAACGTAGGACAGGGTTCCAACCTGTCCAGCAACTCGAAAAGCTCAAGTTCACCATCCTGAGGTCGATACATCATGCCTACCGTTGCCGAGCTCATGTCCGCTCTCCCCGAGTCGGCCGAAGAGGCGGAAGTCAAGGAACGCAGCCCACTGCCCGAAATGCTCCAGGCCTGGTCGCTGCGCCCCGTCCCCGTCGGCTGGTTCCGGAGGATGCAAGTGTTGGGGACGCTCCAGGCCAAAATCGGCGCCGCCTACCTCTTCCACTGGCTCCGCGGCTGGTTCAAGAGTGCCGACGAGAACCAGCGGCATTTAGCCGAGACCCACTGGCGCACCGCCTTTCGCGTGCTCGACTCGATGAGCTATTTGCGCGGTGCGACGATGAAAGTCGGCCAGACACTGGCCAGCTTTCCGGACATTGTGCCGCGGGAGTTCGTGGAGACGCTCGAGCAGCTTCACTTCAGCGCGCCCCCGATGCACTGGTCACTGCTCAAGGAAATGGTCTTCAATGACTTGGGCGACGATCCGGAAAAAATCTTCGCCTCGTTTGAGAAGCAGGCGTTTGCCGCCGCCTCGCTAGGGCAGGTTCATCGCGCCCGACTGACCAGTGGCGAAGAGGTCGCCGTAAAAATCCAGTATCCCGGCATCGGCCGCACGATCCGCGTCGATTTTCGCAATCTGCTCATGTTCCTCCTCCCGGCCCGCCTCAGCCGCGACTGGGAGAACGCCAAGGAGCAATTCGATGATCTGCGGATGCGCCTGGAGCGCGAGACTGACTACGAGCGCGAGGCCGCCATGCTCGCCAAAGTGCGGCCGCTGTTCCACGAAGACGACGGAATTGTCGTGCCGCGCATCTTCTCCGACTATTGCACGCCACGCATCCTGACGATGGAGCGGTTGGAAGGGATGCACCTCGATGCGTTCCTGGAAACCAATCCGTCGCAGGAAGTCCGCAACGAGTTCGCCCGGAAGATGCTGCGGGCCTGGTACCGGATGATGTATACCGGGCGGCTGATCTATGCCGACATGCACCCGGGCAATTATCTATTCATGGAGGACGGTCGGCTGGGAGTGATCGATTTCGGCTTCATGCTGGAGCTGGACGACACGCTGTGGGAGCTGATGCGGATGATTGACCGGCCGCTGACCACCGGCCGCCGCGACGACCGCATCGCAGCGATGAAAGAATGGTCCTGGATCAGCGACGCGCCGGAAGACCGGGATCGTCTGAAGCTGTCCGAGGAATATGCCGACTGGTGCTGGCACTCGCGCTACGACGGCGGCGAATTCGACTTTGCTGACGAAGCCGACTTCCGCCGCGGCATTGACCTTTTCGTGGAGATGGTCCGCAAGCGCTACAACCGCTCCCGCCCCTGCACGCCCGTCATCGCCCGGCAGCAGTTCGGCTGGCGGTCGATGCTCTACAAACTCAAAGCGAAAATCGACGTCGCTCCGATTGCCGAGGAAGAGATCAAAGCCACGGGTTGGGACCGGAGCGAGTATGCGCAGCCTCGATCACTGTAGACGAACGCCAATGAAAATCCTTCTCCCTCTGGGAGAGGGTGGCGGCGCAGCCGCCGGGTGAGGGTTCCGATGCACGACTCAAGTCAGTCATGGAAACGTCAGAAAGCCGCAGGGTAACGATATGGCGACAGTTGCCGAACTGATGGACGCATTGCCCGAACCGAGCTTGGAGCTCTCGGCCCGGCCCCCAGGGCTGCTGCCGGAGTTGCTGGAGGACTGGGCTTTGCGCCCGGTTCCCGTCGGCGCCTTTCGCCGCTTGCGCGTTCTGGGAACGCTGCACGCCGAAATCGGCGCGGCCTATCTCTTTCTCTGGCTGCGCGGCTGGTTCAAGACTGCCGCCCAGAAGGAACGGCTGCTGGCCGAAACGCAGTGGGGGACGGCCCTCCGCGTGCTGGATTCAATGAGCTACCTGCGCGGCGCGACGATGAAGGTCGGCCAGATGATGGCCAACTTCCCCGACATTTTGCCTGGTGCGTTGGTCGAGACCCTGGAGCGGCTGCATTTCGACGCGCCGCCCATGCACTGGTCGCTGCTCAAGGAGCTGGTTCACAACGAACTGGGGGGCGATCCACTCGACCGCTTTGCCGCCTTTGACCGGCGGGCTTTTGCCGCGGCATCGCTGGGCCAGGTACATCGCGCCCAGCTCAAAACCGGCCAGGACGTGGCCGTCAAAATTCAGTACCCCGGCATTGCCCGCACGATCCGCCAGGACTTTCGCAACCTGTTCTTCTTCTTGCTCCCAGCCCGCTTCAGCCGCGACTGGGAGAATCTCAAGGGTCAATTCGAAGACCTGCGACTGCGGCTGGAACGGGAAACCGACTACGACCAGGAGGCGGTGATGCAAGAGCGCGTGCGGCGGCTCTTCCGCGACGAGGACGACATCGTCGTGCCGCGTGTCTACCGCGAGCACACCACCAGCCGCGTGCTGACGATGGATTATCTGGCAGGCCAGACGCTCGACCAGTTCGTCGCCCGAAACCCCTCGCAGGAGGAGCGCAACGAGCTTGCCGGCAAGATTCTGCGGGCCTGGTATCGCATGATGTACGCAGGCCGGCTGTTCTATGCCGACATCCACCCGGGCAATTTTCTGGTTCTGGAAGACGGCCGCCTGGGCCTGA
>DASRJP010000401.1:0-5670 GCA_035649415.1 Pirellulaceae bacterium
TCTCGACGACCGAGGTCGAGTCGGCGCTCGTGTCCCACCCGTCGGTGGCCGAAGCGGCCGTGGTGGGCGCCAACGACGCCACGACCGGCCAGGCGATCATCGCCTACGTGACCCTGCGCGGCGGCGAGGACGTCAGCGAGCGCGACTTGCGTGATCACGTCGCCGTCGAGATCGGCGCGATCGCCAAGCCGAAGGCGATCTACTTCACGCCCGATCTGCCCAAGACCCGCAGCGGCAAGATCATGCGCCGCCTGCTCCGCGACATTGCCGCCGGCAAAGAAACCGTCGGTGACACGACGACGCTGGAAGATTACAGCGTGCTGGCGAAGCTGCGAGAAGAAGAGTAGCCAAAGTCGCTCGTTCCACAACGTTGTCCTCAGCGTCAAGCTCGCTCGAACCTCCGGCAAGACTCCCATGCGCTCCGCCCCTTCCGTTCACCGCCGCCAGTGGATGCAGCTCCTCAGTTCCGGCTGTCTGGGGCTTGGCCTGGACGGCGTCCTTGCGCCGCGGCAGTCTTCGGCCAGTGCGGCCGAGGAGGTCCGCGAGGCGAAAACGCCACCCCAGGCGGGCACTAGACAGCTCAGCGCGCGCATCGGCGTCGAAACGCTCCGCAATCCCTACTGGTATGCGGAGAACGGACACAAGGCGGAGGCGGAGCAGTTTTGGGACAAGAGCCATTGGGACCGCCTCCTGCGCGGCTGGGAAGCGGAGCAATACAACTATCTCCTGTACTGGGTCGAACCCTGGAACAAACATGCTTGGCAGACCTTTCTCATCCGCCACAAGGCACATCCTGAGGCCAAAGAGCTGACGGAAGAGCAATCCGACAAGCTCGTGGAACATGTCGGCTGGATTTTTCGTCGAGCGCATGAGGTGGGGCTCAAGAACCTGCTTTTTTGCTACTTCATCGTCACGACCCCGGCATTCGCCACGGCCCACGGCCTGGATCGCGAGCTGCCCGTCTCGTCCACGGTCGATTTTCGGCACAATCTTGAAAGCATGGGGCGCCACTTCGGCGTCCGCAACCAACTGACGCGAGAGTTCACGTCGGCAGCGATTGCCGAGCTGCTGGAGACGTATCCGGAATTGGACGGTCTGTATGGCGCGATGGGGGAAGCGGTCCCCGGCAAACGGAGCACGTGGTATCCGCAGGCGGTGGTGCCGGGACTGAAGCGTTCGGGACGCAAGCCGCTGTTCCTGGCCGCCAGTTGGATGCAGCCGCTGGAGGATTTTCTCATCGATATGGCGCCCAAGGACGTCTACGACAACACGTGGCTGGCAGTGCACGCCAACGCGGAAGTGTTCACCGACGCGAAACCTTACCCAACGTACGTCCGCTGGCTGGAGCGCGCGACGGTTCCGACAGTGGTCGAGGTAATGCATCACAATTTCGAGGCTGGCTTTCCTTTCAATTCGCCGCGACTGGCTTGGGAGATCGTTCACCACTGCCGACAGTTCGACCGTTGCGATGGCATCCTGGCCTGGTTTTCGATCGATCATCACGACTACCTCATGCGGAAAGCGCTGGCCTGGTACGCCAGACACGATGTGCCGTACTCGGACGAGCCCTGGCTTGAGCTGCTGACCGAGCGTTTTGGGGACCGTGATGCCGCGGCGCACCTGCTTGCCGCCTACGACGCCGCCGCGCGAATCACGCCAGAAATGGGCGCATTGGCCTGGGCGCCGCACGACTTGGGCGTTTCGCGGCAGCTTGTGCTGCCGTATTGGTATTGGACGGGCGAGGAGCCACGATGGAGCTACCTGGCTTCGCCGTCTCGCTGCGGCGTACTTCTGCCGCTGCGATACTACGCCCGCGTGGTGGCTCAATTTGGCGAGCAGTTTCACGACAATAGCGGCGCGGACGGCGAAAAGAACAAAGAGCATCCAGGCTCGCAGGAGCTGATGTGGGGCCTCGGGGACTATCCGATTACTCCCGAGGAGCACATGCGCCAGGTGCGGCGGCTGGGTTCGGCCTGCCATCAGTCCGCCCAGCGAGCCAGCGCCACGATCAAGAAAAACCACGCCGAGGTCGCCGAAGTTTGCAACTACATGCAGGCCTACAAGCTGCTGGCGGACTACTACGAGCGCAAGGTGCTGGCGGCGACGAGTGCACTGATTTTCTCGTTTGGCGGAGATCTGCCCCATCGCCAAGAGGCTGAGAAGCTCGCCGACCAGGCCGTCGAGGCTTACACCACGGCAATCCAGTTCATTTCGCAGTCCCTGGACAAGCCAGAGGGCAAGATTAAAGGCCGCTGGCTTGATGGCCAACCGCTGACCCTCCTGGAGCTGATCGAGCGGGAGAAGGAAGAGCGGTCGCAATTGTCGCGACTCTTCGGTTGGGATAGGCTGCCCAATTCTCAAGGCGTTCGCGGCCGAAACCAGGGAACAGGGCCAAGGTACGGCACCTTTGCCCCTGGCGACCGCTGAGGTCAGCGACACGGAGTAGCTGGAGGATGCCGCGTGCTGGCGATGTTTAAGGGAAGTTGAGTAGCCAAAGTCAAACGACTTCGGGCATTGTTTTTTCTACGCTCCCATCAAAGAAAGCCATTTATGCGAAATTGTCTGTTGGTCGCTGTCCCGCTGTTTTGTATTGCCACTCTTTATGCCGAGGTTCCTGTGAACGCTCAAGAAAACAAGGAAGTCGCTCTGCCCAAACTCCCCGAAGGAGCCGGTGCGATGGACAAGGACGCCCCCAAGACCTTCACCACGACGAAGACGGGGCTCAAGTACCGCGTGCTCCGCAAGGGCAAGGGCGCGATGCCCAAGGCGATTGATTCGGTCAACGTCAACTACCACGGCTGGCTCGACAGCGGCAAGGTGTTCGACAGCTCTTACGAGCGCAAGGAGCCGATCTCCTTTCCGCTGAACCGGGTAATCAAAGGTTGGACCGAAGGGATGCAGCTCGTAGGCGAGGGAGGAATGATCGAGCTGGAGATTCCCCCCGACCTGGCCTATGGCGACCGCGGGGCAGGCGCAGCAGTCCCCCCCAAGGCCACGCTGCACTTCCTGGTGGAGCTGCGGAAGATCGAGTAGGGCGGAAAATAATTGGCCGGCCGGCGTCATCGTGAGGGAACGCGCTGTACGACTCTTCGGCGAGGCTGACTCATGACAATCCGCCAAGCGCTCGTCCGACTGAGACTGATCTTGGGAATCGGACTGGCGATGCTCTTTCGCCAGGGTTATGCCGATGATGGCAGCACCTGGCGATATGTCGTCCCCGACAGCACGGGGAGCGGCTTTGCATCGCCGACGGTGGTCTTGCCCCTGGCGGACCAGCGCCCCGAGGCGATTAAGACCGAGCCGCCGGCCAGCGGTGGCAAACGCTCGTATGCCTTACTCCGTTACGGCAGTCCCAATTCCCCGCTTCTGCCGATAGTCGTGGATCAGCGCGACGGCGAGGAGTTTGACCTGACGATCGATTTTTCACGCAGCGGCGAAATGGCGGATGCCAGGCCAATAGCAGGGAGTGGACGCGCGCGGCAATTGGAAATCAAGAGCGCGATCACCTATCGCGACCGGGCGGCTGAAGAGTATCCGCGGCAAGTGCTCATTCGCAAGAGTGCCAGCGGCAAATCACTGAGCGTGGCGACGCTCGGATATCTGGCCGGAGGCGTGACTCTCGGGGAGCGGACGATTGCCGCCCGCCGTGTCGATGGGAATGCCAATGGCCTGTTTGCCGATCCGCAGGACCGGCTGTGGCTCGACATGAATGGCGACGGCAAGTTTGATCCGTTCGACGAGCAGTTTCCTTTCCAGCCGGTGCTGTCGCTGGAGGGACAGCGTTACGCCATGCGGTCGGACGAGGCCGGCACGCGGTTGGCGCTCGACGAGATCACCGGCATTGGCAAAATCGTCGTGAAGCTGGAGACGCTGCCCGAATCGTTCGAGCTCAAGGAGTTGGAACTGTCGCTGGCGGCGCGCGACGGATCGGTCTATTCAGCCCGCGGCAGCAGTGAGCCGATCGACGTGCCGCCGGGTGAGTACGCGACGCGGGCGCTGTCGCTCCTGCTCGTCCATCGCCAATCGGAAGAGAGGTGGTACTTCGTCTTCTCGCGCTACGACAGCCCGCGCGAGCAGGACTGGCATGCGGTGGCTGCCGCGAAGGAAATCTCGATCGACCCGGTCGGCAAGCTCGACTTCCGGCTGGAGGGAGCGGCACTGGAGCAGAAAATTCCTGCCGGCAGCGAGTTCCGGGTCGAACCAGGTCTCTACACGCAGGATGGCATGCTCATCCAGCGCTGCGACGAAGGAGCCGCCGATACGACCGATTCCTACTCGCAAGGTCGCGCGGCGGAAGTCGAGTTGATGCGGACCGACGGCACCGTGATCTCGCGGCACACGTCCGGTTTCGGCTGAGGCACACTGTGCGCGGTCCCGGTTCGGGTGCCGCAGAATCAAGCGCCGGGTCTCCTATCGCTGCATGCGAAGTTCGACGCCGGGCCACTGGGCGTGGCCGATGCGGCGCGGCCGATTGAAATTGTCAGCGCGCCTTAGTCCCGCGCACTTGCGGCATGGCCTACTGATCCAAATCCTCGACGTCGATCCGCCACAAACCGGCGTTGTAGTGGATTGTCTTCAGCCGCTGCTCGCCGGTTGCCGCCATAGCGCCGATGAGTTGGGCCCTGCGTCCGCCCGGATTGGCCTGATCGGCCGGTGCGCTGGCTTTCTCGAACGCTTTCTCCGGATCGACCAGTCCCCACGCCGGGAGCCATGTCCGGCTGTAAGCAAGATTCTGGCTCCGCTCGAGCCGAGTCAGCAAGGTGCGGGCCAGAGACTCGTCCATCAGCGACAGGAACATGGCGGCAGAGGACAGACCCTCCGTATCGCGCCACGTCTTTTGCGGATCGGCATTCGGCTCCTCGGGAAGCACCGCCAGCAGCCGCCACAGCATCTCCGCCCCCAGCTCCGGGTCGATCTGCTGCGCCTGCCAGACCAGCCAGCCGCCGACGTTGCCAAAATTCCCGGCCGACACCGGCAGCTCGCGGCCCGGGTGTGCCGCCTCGTCGAGGGATTCAAACGCCAGTCGCATGTAGTCGGCCGCCTGCCTGGCGTCGCTGTTGGCAATTGCCACGGCGATAGCCCCGTGAGCGTGCGCCTTGTGAAACGGATCGGCGCAGCCGCCGGCTATCTTGACAGCCCGCGGCAGATCAACCTTGGCCATGCGGTAGCAGACCTTCACGGCATCGGAATCTTTGCTCCAGATGACGCGCGAGTCGGCCGGCGGCGGCGGCATCGACTCCAGCACGCGCTCAGCCTGTGCAGGGTCGATTGCCGCCAACTCGTGCGCTATGTTTCCCAGATGCCGGGTCTTCTCTCCATAGTCGTTGATCTCTTTGACCATCGCCAATGCGGTTTCCAAGTCCACCTGCGCCAGCTCCTCGGCATACATGCCGCGCAGGAAGGCGTCGTAGCCAGCCTTGTTGAGCTTCTTGGCACTCTCGGCATTTTCCAGCAGCAGCTTTTTCCCGCGCTCCTTTTCTCCCGCGTCGAGGAGCGCCTCGCCGACTTTGGCGATCGACGCCAGCCGGAAGCCGGGCTCCTTGATCGCCTGCGCTTTGACTAGCGCCTCGGCCAGAATCTCCAGCTTGCGATCCCGCTTCTCGGCCGGCAGAGCAGCGGCGATTTCGGCATACGTCATCACCTGCATGTGGGGAAAAGTGGTCAACCCGT
>DASRJP010000402.1:0-4123 GCA_035649415.1 Pirellulaceae bacterium
TTTCTGGCGTCGCGGCTCCTGGGGCATTTCACCTCGGTCAGCCAGCAAGTGGTGCGGGCCGAGCAGCAAATCAAGCTTCAAGAAACGCTCAACGAAATGGAAGAGATCGACCGCGAGATTCTGGCTCTGCGGCACTTCGAGGAATTGAGCAACGACGAGGCGGCCCAGGTGCTGGAGATTCAGCCGGGCACAGCCAGCAAACGTTACATTCGCGCACTAAAACGACTGAAAGAGGCAATGGCGAGCATTCCGGGGATGCTCGACGAGTGACGATCGCAGCAGTAAGGAGCGTCCAATGAACGACTTGGAATTGTCTCGCGATCCGGTGGAGGCGCTGGCCGAGGAATTCCTGGAACGCAAACGCCGTGGCGAGCGGCCAACGCTGGAAGAGTATGTGGGCCGGCACCCCGAGCTCGCGGCGGATATTCGCGACTTGTTTCCGGCGCTGGTGACGATGGAGAAGCTGAAGCCGGCGGTCGACAGCAGCCAGAGCGTGTCTCCCAAGGCGGCGATCGTGGTCGAGGAGTCGCTCCGGCAACTTGGCGACTTCCGGATCATCCGCCAGGTGGGACGCGGGGGCATGGGCGTCGTGTATGAGGCCGAACAGGTATCGCTGGGGCGGCACGTAGCGCTGAAGGTGCTGCCACGGCACCTGCTGGCCGACTCAAAGGTGAAGCAGCGGTTCGAGCGCGAGGCGCGGGCCGCTGCTCGGCTGCACCACACGAACATCGTGCCCGTCTTTGGCGTCGGTGAGCACGAGGGAACGCATTACTACGCAATGCAGTTTATCCAGGGGCTGGCGCTTGACGATGTACTGGCCGAGTTGCAGCGGATGTCACGCGACGTGCGGGGCAGCAGCCTGCCCAGCGGGGAGATAAGGATCAGCAAACGGACCGACATTACGGCCGCCGAGGTTGCCCAATCGCTCATGGCAGGCAGCTTTCGGCCAGCCGTGCCTGACCCGGCGGCGACTCCTTCCAAGCTGGTTGCGGCGACCGAAGCCAGTGGCCAGACGTCGGCTGCGTCGCCTGGCGAGTCCATCGCCAGCCCAGGCAGTCAGTCAATGTGGTCGTCCTCGTCGGCGCGGCTGCCCAGCGGCTCGTCATCGGCGAGCACGCGCCGCGGACAGCACGCGTATTGGCACAGCGTGGCGCAGATTGGCGTGCAGGTGGCGCAGGCGCTGGCCTACGCTCATGAGCAAGGCGTGCTGCACCGCGACGTCAAGCCGAGCAATTTGCTGCTCGATCTGCGGGGGACCGTGTGGATTACCGACTTCGGCCTGGCGAAGGACGACGACGCCCGCAACCTCACCGAGCAGGGCGACATCCTCGGCACACTTCGCTACATGGCCCCGGAGCGCCTGAGCGGCAAGGGGGACGTGCGCGCCGACCTGTACAGCCTCGGCCTGACGCTGTATGAGCTGCTGACGCTCCGTCCGGCGTTCGACGCCAGCGACCGCGGCCAGTTGATCAAGCAGGTGATGCACGGCGAGCCGGTGCAGCCGCGGAAGATCAACCCTGCAGTGCCGCACGACCTGGAGACCGTCGTGCTCAAGGCAATTGCCCGCGATGCGGCGCACCGATACCAGGCGCCGGCTGAATTGGCGGAGGACCTGCAGCGGTTTATCGAAGACCGGCCGGTTCGAGGCCGGCGCGCCCGACTGCCCGAGCGGATGTGGCGGCTATGCCGGAGGAATCCGCTGGAGGCTGGCTTGCTCGGCGTGGTCGCGCTGCTGCTGCTGGTCGTGGCCAGCGGGGCCACGGTCGCGGCGCTGTGGCTGGCCCACGAGCGGGGCAAGGCCGTGGCCAACCAGGTCCGCGCCGAGGGCGCGGAGAAGGAGGCGCTCGAATTGTGGAAGTCCTACCTGGCACAACTTCAAATCTCGCGGCAGGGAGCACAAGCCGGCCATCGATTCAAGAGCCTGGATTTGCTGTCGAAAGTAGCCGCAGAGCGGCCGTCGCTGGAGCTGCGCAACGAGGCCATTTGGTTTCTCGCGCAAGCTGACCTGCGGATTGTGAAGCAGTGGAACGGTGCTCCGTCGCCCAGCAATGGGGCCGTCGTCGATTACGAGGTTGCCCGATACGCCAGGGAGGAGGAAAACGGCGACATCAGCATCCGCCGCATCGACGATGACCAGGAGCTGATGCGCTTGCGGGGGTCCGGCATTGGGGCGGTGGCCTTCACGTTCAGCCCCGATGGTCGGCGACTGGCGGTCAAGTACCACCGCAACGATCAGCTGCGGTTCTGCGTCTGGAACCTCGAACGGCAACAGCCCGTACCGGAAATAACCAACCAAGTCCATGACGTAGCCTTTGGATTCAGCCCCGACAGCCGCATTGTGGCTGCAGGACAGCGGGACGGCTCATTTCGATTTCACGAGGTGGATTCGGGGGCGGAAACCAGCCGCTGGCCGGCGGATCCTTCCTTTGTCCCCTACCATCTCGCCTATCGACCGGGTGGTCGGCAATTGGCCGTTTCCAGCCTGAGAGCTCCGCAGGTGCGCATTTGCGATGCGGATACGGGGAAAGTCGTGCGCGTCTTGCCCCATCCGAAATTTGTGCGGGGCGTGGCCTGGCATCCTGACGGCAAGTACCTGGCCACCGCGTGTGATAATTGGCACGTGTATGTGTGGCAGATTGAGACGGGACGGCGAATTGCGGACCTGGCCGGCCATCGCGCGGTCGCAACATGGGTCACCTTCAGCAAGCAGGGAGACTTACTTGTCAGCACGGGCTGGGATGGCACGACGCGGGTCTGGAGTCCCTGGACCGGCAAGCTCCTGGTGAGTGCCACGGGTGATTCCAATCCGCAATTCGGCCCCGATGACCGGCTGCTCGCTGTGGGCAGGGACGGCCAGCGGCTGTGGCTCTGGGAGGTGGCGCCGGCACGCGAGCGGCGCGTGCTTCATGGGCACTTTGCTCAAGGATCGGTCCAGGTTAGCGACGCAGACGTGAGCCCCGATGGGAGGCTCGTGGCATCCGCTGGTGTGGACGGATTCAGGCTGTGGGACACGCGGGTGGGCAAAGAAATCGCCCATATTCCGCGATACTTCACTTCCAATGCCTTCTTTCACCCATCGGGCAAGCTGCTGATCACTTCCGGCAGGGCGGGCCGCGAGATCTGGCCGATCGAGCGCAAAGCCCAGGAAGAGGGCGACGAGATCACGATCGGCCCACCCCAGGTATTTCGCTTACCTGGCACGGGAGACATCGGCGAAGCTGATCTCAGTCGCGACGGCCGAATTCTGGCGGTTGCGATGGGAGCCAGCGAGGTGCAGGTCTTTGATGTGCAGGAGCGGAAAGAAAAGGCTCGCATTTCGAGCCATCGAGGGCTCGCCTACCTCGCGGTTAGTCCCGATGGCAAATTGGTCGCGACGGGAACCTGGCAGGCGACCGGCGTCAAGGTATGGGACCCGGATAGCGGAAAGTTGCTGCAAGACCTGCCAGTGAATACAACCGCAATCGTTAACTTCAGCCCTGACGGGCGAGACCTGGTGACCTCCACTGGGCAGGAGTATTGCTTTTGGGATTGCGCAACGTGGCAGCCCCGCCTGCGAATTCCGCGGGAGGGCGCCGGCAATCTGCCGGGGAACGCGGCGTTTTCCCCGGACGGCACGATGGTCGCGATCGTTCATAATCGGACGATGGTTCGCTTGCTCGATCCCTCGACGGGCAGCGAGTTGGCCACTTTACCAACGTCCGGCGGGCCGTATCGATTTAGTCCCGACGGCAGTCAACTGATTTCGCTCGGCGAGAACCTCACGCTCGATCTCTGGGACTTGCGTCTCATTCGTCGACAACTGGCGGCGATGAACCTGGACTGGGACACGCCGCCTTATCGCCCAGCCGAGCCCCCAGAGCACAAGGGACCGCTTGCGGTCACAGTCCTGGCTAGCGAATGAGTAGCACGAATTCGCAACCGCGCTATTGAAACCATTGCCACGCAAGCACTTCTGCAACGCGATGAGAACTCCTGCGAGCCCATGGTGTACCTTGCAAAGTGCGACCAAGTGGGCGGTAAGGGACGAATGGAGTCGGCCGTAAGCGCAAGCAGCGATTGCACTTCTGTTGATGGAGCAAAGACAGGCGAAGCAGAATCCGAAGCACCGACACGTCCTCAGTCG
>DASRJP010000403.1:0-3494 GCA_035649415.1 Pirellulaceae bacterium
TGCGGACGAAGCTATCCCAAAGCGGCGTAGCGGTTGCGCCGGTCGTGTTCCATGTAAGGGCACTAGCATGACAACGCTTGCTTCGTGGGCAGCGCGCTGGCGGCAATTCCTGCTGGCGTCAATGCTGCTAGCTGCCATGGCGGCCACGTGCGGTCAGGCGAGCGGCCAAATTTCGGGCCGCCCGGTCGCCCAGCCGTACTTCGACTACGACTGGCATGCCCGCTTCGACGATTGCCGCTGGCCGCCGGTTTACTGGGGCTTCGACCCGTTCGCGGTCTGGGAAGATGATTGCGACGAAGAGACGGGCGAATGCCGCACTGGCTTCATCGCTCACCGCCCCAACGATTGGTATGTCGCGGCCGACTTCATTCCGCTCACGTATGACCCGTACTACGACGTCGAATTGGCCCGCTTCGGACCGACGGGACCAACCGCGCTGAGCACGTCCGACCTCGACCAGGAGTTCGACAGCGGCATGCGGATCACGATCGGACGGACGATCGGGAGTTGCTACCAGCTCGAGGCCAGCTATCAAGGGTCGTATTCCTGGGCTGATGCGGTGGCGGTGGTGGATCCCGCGCCGGGAGTGCTGTCGAGCTTCCTGACAGGATTTACCGCCGGTGCGGGGACATCGGCCTCGACGTCGATCTTCACGGCGATGCAGACTGCCGAGTTCAACGCGCGGGCCTGGCTGGACTTGCCCCCTGGGCCGTTTGACGTTTCGGTCCTGCTGGGCGTTCGGCACATGAACATTGACGAGAATTTCTCGTTTACCTTCGATGGCACAACAGACAGCGACGCGCTCGTGCAAACAGAAAACGAGCTCTGGGGCGTGCAACTTGGCATCGACTTCAAGTGGCTGGTCCATCCGCGGGCGTACGTGGACTTCGACGCCAAAGGAGCGATGTGTAACAACGATCTGTCTGCCTCGGTCCGGGACGGTGCCGCCGCCCCGCGGTTCGCATTTGACGACAAGACCGCGTTTGTCGGCGACCTGGTGCTGACCCTCAACTGGCAAATCGCACCGTCGTGGTCGATCCGCGCTGGTTATCAGGCGATCTTTCTCACGGGTCTGGCCCTCGGGCCAGACAACATGGTGGCCAACCGCGACTTGCTGACGGCCGGCCCGGTGCAACTCGACGACCGGCGCGAAGCCGTGTTTCACGGCCCCGTCCTGGGCGTTATGTGGGCGCGGTAGCCCTGACCTCGCGGGTTTGGCTGCAGCCGACTGAATCCGCCGGTGCTAGATCTTCCACCCACTCGATGATCCGCCAGTCGAGCCACCGCCGGTCGGGGTCAACCTTTGGCACACCGATGAATCCCAAATGCCCGCCGCCGGAAGTAATCACCAGCTTCGTGTGCGGCGAGTAGCTGGCCCGCTCGAAGGGGTCCACGGGGATGATGGGATCGTCGCCGGCCGTAACGATCATCGTCGGCACGCGAATCTGCGTCAGCAGCGGGCCGGCGCTGGCCCGCTGATAATACTCCTCGGCTCCGGAATATCCCGCGACTGGGGCCGTATAGATATCGTCAAAATCGAAAAGCCGCCTGGGGCGCGCGGACAGCGGCAAATGATGGCCATTGGGGACGTGCCGCCGCCGGCGGGCCGCGGCCTGCATGAGTCCGGCGACAAACGCCCGGTCGTAGATCCATCCCCAGCCGAACTTGAGTCTTCGCGAGCATTCGAGCAGGTCGATGGGGGGCGCGACGGCCATGGCGCCGATCAGCCGCTGCGGCGCAAGGTCGCCAAGCTCCCCGAGCAGCTTGAGGATAATGTTTGCGCCCATCGAAAAACCGACCATGGCGACCTGCGGCTCGTCGCAGCGCCGCAAGACGAACTCCAGGGCCGCTCCCACGTCTTCGCTGCGGCCGGCGTGAACCGGATAGCGGGCCAGCGGCACTCCCGCGCCGCAGCCACGGAGATCCATGCGGAAGACGCGAATGCCGCGGGCCGTCAGCTTATGCATGCAGCGCTGGAGGTAGCCGGAGCGGTGCGAGCCCCCCAGGCCGTGGACCAGCAGCACGGCTTTGCCGCGATTGTGGGCAGAGCCATTCTCGAGTGCCCGCTGGTCCGGCTCGTCTTCATGCAGCACGATCCGATCGCCATCGGGCAGATCTACCACGTGCCGCGTCGCCCGCTCGGCAATGGTCAGTCCGGGCAAATAGCAGCCGGCAAGCGTCTGAGCGTGGCCGCCGCGAATGAGCGGATGTGGGCGAAAGGGTGGAAGCATCCGGGGAGTGGTCAGGGGCCAGGAGTCAGAGGCCAGATCTCAAAAGTCCAGCGTAGTCGAACTTGGACAATGGAGAAAGTGCGCATGGGTTTGCTAGCAGCTCTAGATGGCGACTGGTCTCGCCGCTGCTGCAACGGATGACTAAGATCCGCCCCCCACAGACTCAACCCTGTCGCTACAGACAGGCGCGCCGGCCAACCGATGAAGATAACGACCGCGCTCTCGTTGCCGGCTAGGGAAAGTCGGCGGGTCAGCGCCGGGAAAGGACACCCATGAAGCGCCGTTCGTTCCTCCATGTCGCGCTGACTACTTGTGCCAGTTCGCTCCTTCCGCTGGCGGGCTGCAAAAGCGGCAAGCAATTCGCCCACGTGATCAAGCCGGGCGAGAAGGAGATGGTAGGCAGCCATCAGGCGGGCCAGGAGACCTTCAAGCCGCTGGTGGACGAAGCGGTCATGAAGCTGATGTCGCGCCACGACGTGCCCGCGCACATGCAGGTGTCGGCGCACCAGGAAACTCTGCCCCCGCCCCGGGCCAGCGTTTGCTTCGTCGGCGTATGCAACAAAAGCGCGGAAGAAATCGGCGACTTCAAGGAGCAAATCTACCAGGCGATCGACAGCCGGCTGCACGAGTGCGGCAGCTTCGCGCCGATCAGCCGCCAGTATGTCGATGCAGGCTTGCGCGAGTTGCGGCTGCGGCCGGACGACCTGTTCGTCCCCCAGAACATGCGCAGCTTTGTGGCCCTGATGGAGCAGCAAGGACAGCAAATCCAATTCCTGCTCTTTGCCACGCTCACATCGGGCACGACTCGCGAGAACCAGAACTACCAGCGCGATTATCAACTCGTGCTGGAGCTGGTCGATATTCAGACCGGCCAGTCGGACAAGCAGACGGCTGAGCTGAGCAAGGCGTATCACCAGTCACGGGCCGGCCGGTGGTTGTCGAAGTAGGGGCGCCGAGCGGAGAATCGTCGATGGGCTGCTTGAGTCCAAGGTCCAAAGTCCAAAGTCCAAAGTCAGGACAAGTGACTTTAGACTTTGGACGTTGGACTTTAGACTGGGCGATCTGGCCGCTGGTTTCAATCATCGTGCTGCTTGCCGGCTGCTCGACCCATTCGCAGCACGTCGAACTGGCCCGCGAGCACTTTTACAGCGGACGGCTCGAAATGGCCGCCAGCGCCTTCGACGAAGCCATCCCCAAGAGCAAAGGGAGCGGCGACGTCATCCAGCTCGAAAAATCGCTCGTGCTGCTGGCGGACGGTCGTCC
>DASRJP010000404.1:0-34563 GCA_035649415.1 Pirellulaceae bacterium
CGCCGTAGGAGACAGCCCCCGACAGGGCGCGAGCCAGCTTGTGCGGATATAGCGTCTCGTTGACTTCCAAATCGGGCTCGGTGGCCGTGATGACGATTCGCCCCGGCATCGCCAGCGACTTGAGATAATATCCACTGACCGGCGTGGTGATGAAAAACACCTGCTCGCGGCAGCGCAGCGGTTCGAACAGGCGGCCGAAATCGAGCTGGTGAATGTCGTCGCCGGGAATGTTGAGCCAGCTATACCGGCCGTCGTAGTGGGCATGCCCCAGCACGATTACCCACAGTGCGTCCGCTGGCTGAGTTGCTGTCTGCAATTCGGCCACAGCCTTGGCGATGTTCTCCCGCGAGGAAATGCCGCGGCTGGCCTTGATGGCCGGGCCGTCCTTGTCCGTCGGCTCGTCCGCCCATAGCACATAGACGTTCTCGGCGGCAAAGCCGTGGCTGGCCAGACCGCTATAGAGCAGTTCCAGCGAGTCGCCGAACAGCTTTCGATGGGGCGCATCGCCGGGAAGGCCGCAAAGGACAAGCGCCCGGCGAGTGCCGGCGGACGCGGGATCGTCCGCCTGCACGGCGGGAGGTGCGAGTGCCGGTGCATCCTGGGCAAGCGACCTGCCGCCGAGAATGCCCGCGAGAGCCATAGCGACAAGACTTGGGAAGCGATAAGAACGAGTGGAGATCATGGCGGGTTGTTGGGTTCTTTAGACGATGGGGGCGCCGCCTGCGGCGGCTGACGGAGGTATTCGGGAGTGATGCTGAGGTAAGGGCTGTCCTGCTGGTCGTAATTCGCCAGGTCGGCAGACCAGACCTCCTTGTCGTCGAGGGTCACGCGCAAGTTGAGATCCGACATGCGTGCGCACGCATATTGCCAGTGGAAGGTGTCCCCTGAGCGGCGCGCCTCCAGCCAGAGGATTACTTCCGTGTCGGTGCCATGCGCGATCGAACAAAGTGCGCCGCCAAGCCACAGCTGGTCCGTGTCCGCCGCGTCGTACTGGTAAAATGGCCGCGGCTGCAAACGCAGTTCGGACTTTTGCTGATCGCGGTTGACGCTCGTTGCGGCAAACCGGCGGGCGATTTCCCGTGCTTGAATCGCGCGGCGCGAAGGGTTTTTGTCCGGCACAGCGGCGTCCGGAACGCTTTGCCACACAAGAGAGTCCTTGGCCGGACGCCAGCGAATACGGTCTCGCCACTGCCCACTGATCTCGGCATCGCTCAGGCGTTGCAATTCGTGAGCAACGCCCATGAGGTCTTCTTGCCGTGGCCAGATGAAAAATGTGCCGATGGCCGCGGGGCGCCGCCCTTCGTCCACCCAAAGATAAACGGCTCCGTCCTGTCCCCCGCGCACCGGCTGGCTCCACTTGAGGACCGGCTTTTCCACGAGCGTCAGCGGCTGGCCGGTCTTGCCGACGCTCATGCGATACTCGCCGACCAAAGTGCGGAAGTAGTTTTGCCATTGCGACTCAGTTGGGTTTTGCTCGGAGGCCGGCGGTGGCTGCTGATTGGTCGGCGCTGTGGTTTGAGCCGGCAGTGGCCGCGCAGCGAGCACCAGAACTCCCATCATGGCGACCAGACAGCGAAGGACGATCATGGCTGCTGGACCTCCGTCGCTTCGATCGGCTCTTCCAGAAATCGCTTCTTGAAAACCCGGTACGTATGAGCGGCATTGAACTCCTGCTGCTCGTCCGTTCCACGGACAGCCGACCAGATTTCTTTGTCCCCGCGACTAACGTAGAGACTGGAATCCGAGAAGCGAACGACGGCATAGTGCCAGCCCTCCTTGCGGGCCTCCAGAAGCAACAGCACCTCCGGGTCGGTGCCAGCGTCGGTCACCAGTGCCAACAGCGCCCCGTCGATCGCATCCCCATTTGGCTGGTCGTAGCGATACAGCGGCTGCGGCAAGAGCCGCAGCTCCCAGCGCTGCTTGCGCCAATCGACGGTATGGCCCCCGAACTGGCGACCGAGCGAACGAATCTGAATGAGCCGCTTACCGGGCGTCGAGTCAGGCGGAGGCGCGTCGGCAAGCGGCGCCAGCGTAATCGCGCTCTTCGGCTCCCAGACTTCGCCGCCGTCCTGGCACGCGGCCGACAGCTTCGTGGGAGCAAGGGAATGAAATTCGTGGACCAGTTGCCGGCGACCGGCGACGGGATGGGCGAAAATGCTGCCGACGACCATGGGCCGACCCTCGTATGTCCACACGAATACGGAGCCGTACTGGCCGCCGTTCTTGGTGGGATTAGTCCACAGATACACGGGACGCTCGAGCAGCTCCGCCCTCTCCTTGCGGCTGGCGTCGAGATACATGTCCCACTGCCGGGCGTCGGCCAGATTCTCCTGGCTCAGTCGCTCCTGGCGGGTGGGCGCGGCACTTGGCGCCTTGGCAACCGCGTCGGCTGGGGCCGCCGCGAGAAGGGTCAGGAGGAGCGAGACAAACACGAGGGCACCTTTAGGGAGCTGGTGCGACCAGCTCCGAAAGCTCGGGAATCGACTTGTCGCGGATCAGCCGGTACGTGTGGTCGGGATTGAAATGAAGCTGGTTCTTGTCGTCGCGAATGCTATTCCACACTTCCTTGCCGTCGACCTGGACGTAGAGGTTGGAATCGGAGAAGCGGATCGCCCGATAGAACCACGCCGGGCCTTCCCCTTTATTCCGCGCCTCCAGCACGAGCACCACCTCGGGATCGGTGCCGGCGCTGGTGACGTAGGCGAAGATCGCCCCGTCCACGACCTGCCCTTCCGGCTTCTCGTAGCGGTACATTGGCTGCGGCAGGAGGCGCAGCTCCCAGCGCTCCTTCTGGTAATCAATGCTGTGGGCCGTGAACCTCTTGGAAATTGCCCGCATCTGCGACAGTCGGCGCGGCGCGGTCGCCCCAGGCATGGGAGCGTCCGGCAGCAGCAACATTTCGACGCCGACTTGCGGCTGCCAGGTCTCCGCCGACGCATCGCGCTGGGGATAGAGTTTTCTCGGCGCCAGCGAATGGAGCTCGTGGCAGATCATTCGTTGCCCCATTTCGGGGTGCGAAAAAATGCTGCCGATGACGACCGGCCGACCCTGGTGCAGCCAGACGAAAACTGCGCCGTTCTGACCGTCGCTACGCGTGGGATTAGTCCAGACGTAGATCGGATTGGGATTAAGTTTCGCCTCGCTCGTGCGGTCTTCATCTACGTGCATTCGCCATTTCTCGGCTTCCTGGCGATGAAGCGCCTGCAGCTGGTCGGCGGCCTTTGGCTGAGAGGCAGGCTGGTCTTCGGCCGCCAGCAGCGCCACGGCCAGGCAGACTTGGCAAGCGTTCATGGCGTCCTGTTCTCCTTCGTCGCTGCGGGCCCATCGGTGACGCGCCTGGTGCCCGAGGCTTCAACGAGCCCCGGCGGAAGCGGAGTGCCGCGAGTGAAGTGGGGCAAGCCGGGATCGCTTTGCGTCGGAAAACGGGCCGCTTGCCACACCACCTCGTCCCCGAAGCGCCCCTCCAACTCGCCGGAGGTCCGCCGGGCGAAGGCATACTGCCATTTGGCCGCATCGCCTTCCTTCACCGCCTCGATCAGCAGGAGCACTTCGGGATCGGTCCCCATGGCGAAGGCAAAGACCGCGCCGTCGATCACCGGCCCCTCTTTGGGGTCGTAACGATAGAGCGGGCGCGTCAAGAGCCGCAGTTCCTCGCGGTCGCTGTTGTCGCGTTTCCAGCCCAAAAGCGTCGCCTGGAATTTTTCGGCCAATGACTTCATCTGCCGCAGGCGCTGCGGGCGCGTTTCTTCAAAGGATGGCGCTCCGGGAATGTCCGCGAACTTGACGCCAGATTCCTGCGGCTGCCAGACAACGGCGCCGTTCCGGCGGGCCACGATTTTGCCGCGCGAGAGCGACTCGAAATCGTGCTCCAGCCGCTGCGCCCACGGATAGATACAGGCCGCCGCCAGCGGCCGGCCGCCGTGGACGAAGAGCACGGTGACCCCGTCCTCGCTGCCACGCTGGTTGTTGGCCCAGCGCAGCACAGTGAGCGCTTTGGCAGGTTCTTTGGCCTCGGCATCGGGGAGGACTTCGTACCAGGAGAGCGAGGCGTCGATCAGTTCGCGGAGGGTTTTGGGCGCAGCAGCCGGCTGATCGGAATCCTCAGCCGTCGATCGGGAGGTCGCCAGGAAGACCGCCAGGACGGTCAGCAGGCACCATTGTGAAGTCAGACGTATGAACATGAGTAGAATCTCGGTTCAAGAAACCAGTTATGGGGCGGGGGGGCGTTCTTCGGCATCCAACAGCGATGGATCGAAATTGAACAACGTGTAGTTAGCGCGGGGATTCATCCAGGAGTCGCGGACGTTCGCGCAGCGCTGCACAAACTCGCTCCCATGGTTGAACTCCAGTTCGTCGATATTCATTCTGGCCAGCGCAAATCGCCAGATCGGCGTCGCCGCATCCTTCGGCACGTCTGCCTCCAGGAGCAGCCACGCTTCGGGATCGGTCCCTTCGACGAACGCGAAGATCGCTCCGTCGCGCAAAGTCTCGCCGAGAGGCTCATAGCGATAGACCGGCTGGCCGAGCAGTCGCAAGTCGCGGGTCACCTTCTCGCCATCGCGCACATCTTCTAACCGCGCGGAGAATTCGCGAGCCAGCGAACGCATCTGCACGAGCCGTCCTTCGCGGGTTTCGGCCGGCGGCGGCGCGCCAGGGACGGAGTCGAACGAGACGCCGGAAGACTCGCAATCCCAACGCACGACGTCCCCTTCTTTAGCGCCAACGGCTCCCTCCGAAACGGAAACTAGCTCTACGGTGGCGGTGCGGTGTGGATGGTACCAGCGGTATATCGATCCCAGCGCCACGGGACGCCCTCTGACAGTCCAGACATAGACTTCGCCGTAAATGCTGCCGATCGTCGGATTCGACCAGCGCAGGATCGCCTCCTTGTGCAATTCGGCTAGCGCGGTGTCCTGCTTTCCGGAGGTCAGTTCCAAACGCCGCGCCTTGGCCAAGGAAAGGCGGGCCACCTCGTCCTGCCGCCGCTCTTGATCGGAATCAGGCTGAATGGTATTCGCTCCGCGCGACGGCGTATCCTGCGCAGTCACCGAGCAGGCCGCCATCGCCAGTGTGAACCCGGCAATGGCCCCTTTCAACAGTCGCAGACGATTCGCCATCGGGCATTCCTTCCACCGCGCAAGTTTCCGATCACGGTTTGGCCGCCGCGTCTTCGATTTTGACGGATGTGGGTTCGAAGACCAAAAACGCATAGCTCGATTTGAGGTCTTTCCACGGCTCGTAGACGTGCGGCCAGGTCTTGACGACGTCGCCATCGCAGCGGACCTGCAGCTCGTGGTTATTCATCCGGGCCAGCGCATAGCGCCATTTCTGCGCGCCGTCGTCTCGAAACGCCTCCACGATCACGATGACTTCCGGATCGTTCGCCTCGGCAAACGCAAACAATCCCCCGTCGATGACCCCTTGCTTGGGACTTTCGTAGCGATATATCGGCTGATTGAGCAGCCTTAGCTCGCGAGTTACGCTCTCTCCCCCGCGCTCGTCCTTCAGCTCCGCTGCAAACCGCCGCACCAGCTCGCGCATCTGCACCAGCCGGTTGCCCTTGCTGGGGGCAGGCGCCTTCATGTCGCCCGCGGCCTCAAAGGTCACGCCCGCTTCGCGGCAATCCCATTTCAATTCGTCCTCTTCACGGGCCTGCACCGGCCTGGCGGACAGCGAGACGATCTCGACCGTGCCGTCCTTGAACGGATGATACCAGCGGAAGATCGACGCCAGTGCCGCCGGGCGACGATCCACGTGCCACAGAAAGACCTCGCCGTAAACGCTGCCGGCAATCGGGTTGGACCAGCGCAAGAGCGGCTCGGCGTGCAAACTCGCCTGGGCTGGCTGGTCGTCGCCGACGGACAATTTCAGCATGCGCGCTTTGGCCGGCGCGAGCCTGGCCACTTCTTCCTGCCGCTGCTTGTCGACGGCCGACTGATCCGGCCGCGCGGGGGGCTCGTCCGCAGCGAGCACGAGCGCCGCCAATAGCAGGGTAGCGTGCATGATCCTCACGGCATCTTGAACATGAACGTCGTATATGGCTGGGCGTGGCTGCCGACGTCGGACCAGGGCATGATCTCGACATTCCAGATCGAGGCGTCATGATATCGCAGGTCGAAAGCCACGCTGTTCATCCGGGCTGGGGCGAGCATCCACTGGGCAGTGTCCGGCTCGCCGCGGGCTTCCAACAGCACGAACACTTCCGGGTCGGTCCCTTGCACGAGCACAAACAGCGCCCCATCGATGATCTTCTGCTTCGCGGCCGCATAGCGGTAGATGGGCTGTGGCAGGAGTCGCAGCTCCTGCTGATTGCCGTCGCGCTCGGTTTTGGTGGCCGAAAATCCCTTGGCGATTTCCCGCATTTGCAGGAGGCGCCGCGCCGCCGTGTCCGCGGGCCTGGCGGCGCGGGGGACCGGCGCGAACGTGACGCCCCCTTTCTGCGGCTGCCATACCTCCCGCTCCTCGTATTTGGCCACCAACGGCACTTCCGCGAGCGAGTGAAACTCGTGCGACATGTGCGTGTGCGGCGTGAACCACTTGAAGAGCGAGCCGACGGCGACAGGCCGGCTGTCCACAGTCCACAAGAAGACGTTGCCATGGATCTCGCCGACGGACGGATTCGACCACTTGAGGACCGGGTCCTTGCGGAGGGCGGCGACCGACTTCGCCCCGTCGGCGAGCGTGAATTCGTACTTGACTGCCGCGCTCTGAGTGAGCTTGAGTGCCGCGTCAATCAGCTCCTTGTTGACTGGCGCCGCGTCATTTTCGGTCGGCGGTTCTTGCGCTAATGCGGATGGCGACGCGGCGAGCGCAATAGCGACGAGAACTCCCAGCGATAACGTCGCTAGTTTCATGGCTCGCTGCTGGCGGTGGAGTACTGTTCGGCCAGCAACTGGGGAACGAGCGGGCAGTCTGCGGACCAGGCGGAGGCCGAGACCAGGTCTTTGTCCACTTGCCAAGAGTCGCCCGGCTCCGCGGCAACGACGTTCCAGACGGAGGCCTGTCCGCTCCAGGCCGCGATGAGCAGCGCCTCGTCATCGGCAAACCAGGCGATCGCACCGGCCGGCTCTTCCAGTGGCTGCTCGGTTTCGATCGTCCCCTGGTCCGGCGACCAGATCAGAAGCTGCGAGCTTTCCCGATCCAGAAAATCGCCCACGGCAATGGCCAGCCGATCGCCGCTTGCGGACCAGCGAACGCAGCTCACCGGCGCCGACTGCGACGGAAGCTGGGCCGTGATTTCGCCGCTGGCCAGTTCCCACACCACCACGCTGCCGTCCCGCGCTCCGGCGGCCAGACGTGAACCGTCGGGCGAGATGTGAACCGAGGTGATCTCAGCCTGACTCCCCTTGAGGGACGATTCCAGGCCGCCCGTCTCGCCATCCCAGATGCGGACGAGAGCGTCGGGATGGCCGGTGGCGAAAATGCGGCTATCGGGCGCGAACGACACACAGCGGATCTGGTGCGCGCTCATGTCGAGCCGGAATTGCTGGCTGATGAGCGTGATCTGCCGGCCGCTGCGGGCTTCGAGCCGGAGCTTTCCGTTGGGCGCGACGGCCGTGGCCCACAGGGAAACAGCGGGACGCGCCGGTGGCGGCAGTGGACGCCCGGGCGCCAGCGAAGTGGAGATCGAAGTTGACGAGGCCGCGGAGGGGCCCACTCTCGTGACGCGCGACGAAGCGGCGACGGAAGCACTGGCTTGGGCCACTCGCGTCGGTAGCGAGCTTGCTGAACGCGCCGTGCGCGGTGGGCGCGCAACGTCCGGAGCGCTAGTTGCCCACAGCGCCGGCTCGAGTGGACAGATCACCAGACCAGCGACAATAACCGCGACGTGCAGCGACCGCGACAAACCCGTCGTCACCTGGCCGCGCATGATCTGCGTCAGCCGCAGCCGCAACAGCTGCACTTCCCCCAGACCGCAGGCGACCGGTGGCAAAATGGGCGGCCGATCGCACAAAAAATCGATCGTGGTGAGCAGCGCCTCGGCGTACGAGTATCGCGTGCCGCGAAGGTGCTCGACCACCCAAGCATCGCAGCACTCCTCCTCGGCCGCCTCGATCTGACGGCGGGCCAGCCAGACGATCGGATTCCACCAGTACACGACGACCGCGACCAATTCCAGCGCGCGGATCCAGTGATCGCCGCGCGAATAGTGCGCCAGCTCGTGCAACAGGAGCGAATCGAGCTTCTGCGGTGAGAGCCGTTTGGCGAGCCTGGCCGGGAAGATCAAGCAGGCCCGCTGGCCCAGTCCGAAGAGCATCGGCGAAACGATGCCGTCC
Organism: Pirellulaceae bacterium; assembly: GCA_035649415.1. GTDB lineage: Bacteria > Planctomycetota > Planctomycetia > Pirellulales > Pirellulaceae > DATKDU01. The sequence continues at coordinate 8,277 of DASRJP010000404.1, forward strand.
ACCACGATCGTCTTCGGTGGAATCGTCAGGCCGACCGAATGGGCCAGCTCGGCGACGCGCGGCCCCAGATACTCATCCCGTCCCGTCGCCCACCGCAAATAGCGGCGAAACCGCCGCGCCCGCCAAGCGAAGATCGAGAAAGCGACGACGCTGCCGCTGAACCAAAGTAAGCCCACCAGCAGCGGCCAGCTGGCCGCTGAGGCCAGCCACATCGTGGCCGCTTTCCAGCGCGATGGCGCAGGGGCTGCCGCCTGCGCCCGCTGCTGCCGCAATTTAGCTCGCTGTGACACTTTGCCGCTGGTTATTCGGGACGATTCGCGGGGTGCATCCCGGTAGCCCGCAACTGCATTGCTGCCAGCCCGATTGGAATTCGCTAATGCTCCGCTGGCTGGTGACGCGACGGTCGCGGGATAGTTGAGCCACCGCTCGACATCCAGCTTCCAGCCCACCGGCACGTCGATCAGCGGCGGCGTGAGGAGCTTGATCAGCACGATCACCCACAGAAGGTGGGCCAGCGCTGGCCGGCGCGACCAGCGGGACACTGCCAGGGCCAATGCCGCCAGCGGCAGGGCGAAAATCGCGTTTTTGAGGCCGATTGCCAGCAGCCAGCTCATGGCGATCTCCCGGCCAAACGATTCGCCGGCGCTTGCACCCTGGGAAAGCGCACGACGGCGGATTCTATTCGCACGCGGCGGTTATTTCTTGCCCTGCCGTCTGCTTTCCTGGTTCAATTGATCGAGCAGGCCACGCAACGACTGCCGATCTTCCGCCGACAGGCGGCCCGCCTTCACAAGATGGGTGAGCAGCGGCTGGAGCGAGCCGTCGCACAGCTTGTCGGCCGTCTGCTGAAGCTGGCGGCCAATCAGGTCTTCGCGGGCGATGGCCGGTTCGAAGGTATGGGGCCACGAATCGCGGTCGCGGCTGACACAGCCTTTGCCCTCCAGCCGCTCCAACAGCTTTTGGACGGTCGCGTGCTGCGAGGCCGAGCTCTTGTCGTACAGTTCTTCCGCCAATTCGCGGACCGTCGCTTTCCCGCGATCCCAGAGCACGTTCAGGATCGCCAGCTCTGCGTCGGTGACATCTTGTGGTGGACGAGGCATGTCTGGTTGCTTCCCAGGGGCCACGACAGGGCGGCCCGGTAGTGGGCGGCGATGGGGTCGCCGTCCAAGTGAGGATGGATCAATATGGTAGGATACAGACAGTTTGTCTTAAATGCAAGTCACTCCAGGGGCCTGGCCGTGGAAAAAAACAGCCAGTATGGGTCGCTCGGTTGGCCGACGACGCCGGGGGTCCGCCCCTGCTCCCAGACCTCCGTGTCATCCAGGGAGACGTGCAGCTCGGCACTCCCCAGCCGGGCCAGGCTGTAATGCCAGCGGGACTCCTCCAGCTTCGCGCCGATCGCTTCGATCAGCAGGATCACCTCCGGGTTGGTCCCGTGGGCCAGCACAAACACTGTCCCGTCCTGAATATTCTTATCCGGATCGCGGTAGCGGAGCACGGGCTGCACGAGCAGCCTTAGCTCGAAGCGGGAATTGTCCGGATTCCAGAACTCGTGGGCCGTAAAGCGGCGGGCCAGGTCCTTCATCTGCCGCAAGCGCTGCGGCTCCTTACCCTCGGGGCCGGCCACGCCAGGAAACGGCTTGGGCTCGATCTGCGTCTTCGCCGGCGTCCAGGGGGCTTTGGCGGGCGTTTTCATCTTGATGCGCTGCTGGCCGGTGAGCGTGACCGCGTGCACCCAGGGGGCATTGGGCTCCAAACCCTGGTAAAGCTCCATCACTGCCAGTGGCCGCCCCGACTTACCAAAGGCCCACAGCGTGCCGTTCTTGTTCGCCCGCGCCGAGTCGCCGTAGGTCAACACCGGCCGGTCGAAGAGCTCGACCGCCGTGTCGGCGTCGTCGGCCAGATGCATCTGAAGTTCTTGCATGTGCTCGGCGGCGTGCTTCAGAATCTGCCGGCCTTCATCGGGTGATGGCTCTGCCGCCTTTTCCTGGGCTGCGGCATTCGCGACCAGCACCCAGAAAATCGTAGCTGCCAGCGTCCCTGCCAAGCCGCGAGATTTTCCCAGGTTGCGCATGGTCACTTCCCCGGCGCATCGCCGGCCGGCTCGGTCGGAACTGTGGCCGGCGGCAGCGAAAAGACGAAATAGGGGTCTACCGGCCGCGTCGCACCCCCTTTGACGCGCGGCTGCATCCAAACTTCCCTTCCGTCCAGTTCCACGTGCGATTCGGCATTGCTCGTTCGCACCAGGCCATACTGCCACTTGGCCTTCTCGATGGTTGGTCCGAATGCCTCGATGAACAAGAGGGCCTCCGGATTCGTTCCGTGCGCAAAAACGAACAGAGCGCCGTCTAGTATCTCGGCCGCCATGTCGCTGTAGCGATGGACCGGCTGAACGAGTAGCCGCAGCTCGAAGCGCGAGTTCTCCGGGTCCCAGAACTCGTGGGCTTCAAAACGACGGGCCATCTCTTTGATCTGGCGCAGTCGCGCACTCTCCTTTGTGGCAACCACGGGAGCATCGGCAAAAGCCATGAATTCCATTTGCTTCCTGGCCGGTTCCCACTTGGGCTTTCCGTCGCTGGTCATCGCCACCATATCAGGACCGGTGAGCGTCAACGAAACCGCATAAGGCGAATTCTCAGCCCGGCCCCTCCACAACTCGGCCACGGCAACCGGCCGACCTGCTCCCCACCCCCACAGGATGCCGCGAGTGAGATTGCGCGGATCGTCTCCGAATAGCAGTAGCGGCCGCTCGATCGGCGGCACGATTCCGCGCTCGCCGGTGGCATCAGCCAGGCGGACCTCCAGGCGCTCGGCCACAGTCTTGGCTTGCTCAAGCGCCGAGGCGTCGATTGGCTTTGCGCTGGCGGCCGCATCTGTTGGGTCTTTGGCCCGAGCCGCCGCGCAGATCACCAGCGCCAGCACGAGTCCGGCGAAGGTAGCGCAAAGGAAATAGACCCTTGTCATTTCGCTCCTCATGAATCGGCTGAACCCAATGGGCGGTTGGAGGGCCGGGTCATGCCAGACCCAGTCTCCTTCGCCAGCACCATTCGACGGTGAGCAGCCCAATCACCAGCCCCCACAGCCACCAGTTGCTCCACATCGGGGATTTCTTCACGATCGGCGGACCGACGCTCTTCGGCACGTCATTGAGCACTTGCGCCAAAGCTTCGGGTGTTTTCAGCACCTTTCCTCCCGATGCGGCGGCGACTTGCGCCAGAAGCTCGTGGTTAGGAAACGGATTTTGCTGCTCGAACGGATCGTGCAGGATCTGGATGTCGAGCGACGTGCTGTCCACCTGCGTCAGGTCTTCGTAGGCCGTCAGTTCCAACCGCAGCGACTGACTGGAAGTGCCGCTGCTGAGGGAGTCGGCTAGCGGAAGTTGGATCGCGTGTTGAGGCTGATCCTGGCCTCCTAGGGGCAGCTCAAATTCCTCCCCCCAGACAACGTACTGCCCTTCTTCACCGCTGGTGCGGGTCATCCCCGTTGGCCAGCGGACGGGGGAATTGTCGGTCTCGGCGTCAGCCCCCGAAGTACTGTGCGGCTCGACCATCGCCACCACGCGATAGTTCTTCGTCGGCGCGGAGCTTTCGTCATACGTCGCGGCCTGGACCTTGATCGTTTCGCCGGGGCGATAGAATCGCTTGTCGGCCATAGCCACCAGCCGCCGCCGGCCGATGGCCGAATTCTCGATCAGCCAGTAGACCAGGTTGCGGTTGAACTTGCTGTAGTAGCGGTTGTCGGCCACCCCCCACTTCTGCACGAATTCCTCTGCGGCGGGAGAAGTGATTGGAAAGGCCAGCGCCAGGGTGCGACCCTTGCCGTAGCGCCCCGCGACGATGGCCGGCACGCTATTGCCGCCGGCGGACGGAGCGGCAACTCCCTTGGGCTGGCCATTGCCAACGATCCCTTCCAGCACGCTCGTCAAGCCGCGGACCGAAAGCGGTCCCGTTTCCGCGGGAATCACTGGCGTCCCCGAGACCGACGTCGTCGCCAGCACCGTCGTCAAGTTGGGCCGCGCTCCAGCCCAGCGGTTGATCCCCGCGATCAGCGGAAACTGGCTGACGATCTGCCGGTTCTGCTTGTCGTCGGCCATCAGGCTCCACAGCGGATGGAGCGTCGGGGGCAATTCGGGCGCGATGCGGACGGTTTCCCCCGGCACCCAGTCGGCGCCGCCAGGGAGCATCTCCACGGGGAGCATCGCGGCCAGCGGCGTCTGGTCCCAGCCGCCGGACGAGAAGCTGTGCTCGCCGCCGACCATGCACAGGCCGCCGCCGCGCTGGCCGATCCACTGCTCGATCCAGGCGAGCTGCGTCTCGGTAAACGCCTCGGCCGAGACGTCCGAGAGGATAATCGCGTCGAATGCGGCCAGCTCGGCGATCGTGGTGGGAAAGCCGCGGACGCCGTCCACCGTGGCGTACTCTGCAATCCGCACGAGCTGTCCCACGCCGCCTGGAGAAACGAGGACGACACACTCGATGTCTTCATCCTCGGACAGGGCCTGCTTGAGGTCCGTAAACGGCCCACGATACTGGTTGCGGTCGCCGACGCGGACGGTGGTGATCGGCTGCGAGCTGCCTTCGACATACAGCACGCGAATCTTCGTCCGCTCGATCGACATCTCGGTTTCGAGCTGGTTGTTGCGGTCGGAAACCTCCGCGGCCAGCGGCGGCAGGCTGACCCGCAGCTTCTTGGTGGATAGATCGCTGCGGAAGGAGAGGCTCACCGATTGGAAGCCCGACTGGAGCGTCACCGGCAATGGCGGAGCAAGCTGCCGCGTCGGCTCACCGCTGGGGCCGATTTCGTCCAAGTGAACCTCGATCCGCTTGCCGTCGTAGCCGAAGCTGCGGAGGAAGACCTGCACTTCCACCTGCGTCAGGTTGCGGACTCGCGGCGGAGCGACGACCGCGGCAATCGCCACGTCGCCGCCGATGGCCGTGTCGCCGACCGGGACAATGTGGATCGGCACCTTCAATTTGGCAAAATCGGCGGCGACTTTTTCCAGTTCTTTGTCGTCGTGCACCCGGCCGTCGGAAAAGACCACCACCCCTTGCGGCGGGACGCGGCTGAAGCGGCTGGAAATCTGCTTCAGCGCCGCCTGGAGGCGCGTGTCGCCATCGGTCGGGGCGACGATCTTGCGCGACCGCGTGATGTCGATCTTTTCGTCCTTGGCCGACACGGGAGTGACGGCTGGCGCGGCCTGCGGCGACAGGCCGATCTGCGCCGGCTGGTCGATTGCCGCCAGCCGTTGGCCGAAGCGGAACGGCTTAATGACGGCCGGAGATTTTGTGGAGCGCTCTTGCGCTTGCCGGATCATGGCCAGCGACTCGTCCCATCGCGAGCGGGGGTTGCCCATCTGCATGCTGGCCGAGGTGTCCAGGAGATAAAACACCTCCGGACGCGTAATGGGACCGTCTCTCATTTCCTCGCGCACGGGATTGGCAAACAGGATCACGGCGATCAGGAACAAGATCACTCCTCGCAGTGCCCACAGCACACTGCGATGCGAAACGGGGTTGGCCGGGCCCAAGAGCAAACGCAGCACGACTGCCCCGCCCAACACCGCACACACGATGATCAGCGACTGCTCTACGGAAAATGGCGGAAGCAGTCGGTAGAAAAACTTGCTTGCTCCGCTGGAATCTGCCTCAGCCAGCGCGGCACCGGCAGATATCGCCGGCAGCAGTTGGGTCGAGATCGACTCGGCAAGCATCATGAAAGACATCTCGGCTGCGGGGAATCTATATCTTCGGGGGTGGATCAGGGCTGAGGCAAGACTTGGCTAGCTGGTGCTTCGGCCGGCGGTGCAGCGCGGGGCATCGTGCGGGCGTAGGCGGTCGTGTAAAGCAGCGTCGTGTTTTTGTCTGATGGTTCCTTATGGCTTTCCACGCGCCAAATCTCCCTGGCTTGGCGGCGCATCCAGACCGACCGATTGGAGAACCGCACGGGGGCATACAACCAGGCGAGTCCGGCGTCGGTCTTGTGACACTCGAGCATCAGGATCACCTCTGGATCGGTCCCCTTCGTCCAGACGTACGCGAACAGCGCTCCGTCGATGACGCTTCCATGCGCATCGCCATACCGAAATAGCGGCTGCGTCAAAAGCCTCAATTCCCAAGCGCCACTAGCCTCCATGTGGGCAGAAAACTCGCGGGAAAGCTGCCGCATCTGTGTCAGCCGCGCTGGGGCATTGGCCGCCGGCTTGGGAGCATCCGTGATGATCGTCCGTACCAGCCCTTCCGCTGGCTGCCAGCGCCTATGGGTCTGCAAATCGGCGCCAGCGATCGGTTTTTCCGCAAGCAGGTGAAACTCGTGGAACACGTTCCGATTCGCAGTCCCCGCGGGGCCCGCCAAAATACTGCCGATGACCGCTGGCTGACCTTTATGCATCCAGACAAACACGTCCCCCGACCAGTCGTCGTCGTTTGCCCAAGTCATTACCGGTTTGGCAACCAGCTCCAGCCGCTGCGCCTGTTCATCCCCCGAGCCAAACTCGTACTTCTCCGCGTCCGTCAGGTACTCGGCGCGCAAGTATTCGGTCGCCGACTGCGCGGGTTTTGCCGCGCCATCGCTGCTGGGCTCCGCAAGGAGGCACATGGCTAGGAGTAGCTGGGGCATGAAAACTACTTCTGCGGCGTAATTGCCGGCCGCTTGGGCTGCTCCTTGCCTTCGGAAGCCAGCACCTGGTAGTACCGGTCCACCAGCTCCTGGTACTGCGGCGGGATCGGTTCGTCGCTGCCAAACGCCAGCTCGCCGAGCATCAACTCCTGCATCCGGCTGCGAATGTCGCTGGACAGGCGGGAGATCAGCACCCGGTACGGTCCCGGTGCTGCGTAGTAGCCCCCCTCGATGCGATTCCACCGCCAGCCGCGACTAACCACGTCGGGACTCCAGCCCGCTTTCTTCATCTCGTCCAAAAGCTGATCGCGCAGCTCCTTGGAAATCCCGAGCTTGTCGAGCTCGTCTAATAGGGCCGTCGCATCGACGTGCCAGCCGGTGATCGCCGTCGGCGTCTCAAGCGTGTCCAGCTCCTCGTCGAGTACGGTCAGCTTCTCTTCCGCCTTGGCCAGCTCATCGACCTTCGGCGCTACGATCGCCCGGTGGAGTGCCGCAAGCTGCTGGGCCGCCGCTTCCATCCGCTCGGCGCCGTCGCCGGCATTAGCCTTGGCCTCTTCGGTCTTGCCGCCGGCGACCTGGTCGGGGAGCTGCTGGAGCCGCTGCGTCAGGTCAGGGAGGCCGATCGAACCCATCAGCTCTTTGACTTTCTCGGCCGTGGCCTGATCCTCGGGGTTATTCGCTCCAGCGGCCGCCCCCAGCACGTCGGCCAGCGTTTTGGCCCGCTCGGCAATCTTTTCCGCCTGACCGCCGAGACCTGGCTGGTTCTGTTGCGGCTTGTCGTTCTTTCCCTTTTCCCCCTTACCGGGCTTCTCTTTCTCATTGTCTTTCTTGGGCATCGGGTCGCCCGCGCCGCCACTTTGCTCCGACTTGTCGGCCAGGCGATCAACAAAATCCTGCTGCTGGCGGCTGAGGTCCGCGGCCATCTGCTGCGCGGCGCCTACACGGTCTGCTTGCTCCTCCGCAAGCAGCGCCTTGACCTGCTCGTTGAGCTCGCGGAACTGACCGCCGGCGGTCTTGGCTGCGTTCTCGGCGTCCTTCATGTTCCCCTGGCCGAGCGCGGTCCCCGCTTCTTCAGCCGTCTTGGCCGCGGCGCCAATCCGCTCCTTGGTCAGATCGGTCACGCCATTGAGCCGATTGAGGATCTTCTCGATCTCGCGGGCTTCAACCGCGATGTCGAGCTGCTTGTCTTCCAGCTCCTGCGGCGACGGGGCTTGGCCTTTGCCGGAGCCGGGCTGATCACCCTTCTCGCCTTTGCCCTGCTCTCCCTTCTCTCCCTTGGCGGTCTCGCCGTTTTTCCCTTTCTCGGCTTCCTGGCCCTTGTCCCCCTTTTCAGCGTCCTTTCCTTTGTCACCCTTTTCGCCTTTTTCCGCTTCCTGGCCCTTGTCGCCATCCTTTGCCTTCTCCCCATCCTTGGCCTTGGCTGGCGGCATGTCTCCCTTCTGCCCCTTCTCGTTTGGCTTCATCGGCTGCTCGTTTGAGGCCGTTGCTTCTTGCGAATCGCTCTCTCCTTTGCTGGTCCCCGCAGTGGGAATGCCGGCCAGCGTCTTGTAAACGAAATCTTCTTCGTCAGCCAGTTGCTCCAGCCGCCGAGCCACTTCCTTGGCCTCTTCCTCGTCGGTCTTGGGCTTGCGCAGCTTCTGTCGCTGCGTGCGGTCGAAGTTGCGTAGTTGGGCTAACTGCTGGCGATTGGGGTTTTTGCTGATGAACTCCTGGATCTTATTGCGACCCTCGATCAGGTACTTCACCGCGTCGCGCTGCTGGAGCACAGCCGTTTCGTAGTTGCCCGCCGAAAGCGAGTCGGTCGCTCCGAGCATGGACGTTTCCGCCTGGTAGAGCAGCTCAGTGTCGCTGGGATCGACGCCGCGGGCCTCCAGCCCCTCAGCCAGCTCGCGGGTGAACTTCGCCAGTTCCCCTTCGAACTTGATCATCGCGTCAGTGCCGGCCAGATCTGCTTCCTGGGTGTGCTTGAACCGCTTCTCAAGCTGCATGGTGCGATTGAGGGCGTACCGCTGGCGGGCGATCAGCTCGTCCAGACTCTTGAGCTGCGGTCTATTTCCATCGGGCGGCATTCCATCCTCGCTATCGAGTAAACGATACTGCCGCTTGAACGCGCGAATATCGACGAACCGCAGGTCGCTTTCGGTCCGCTGCGGATTTTCCGGCTTGTTGTCCTCCGCAAACGCGTAGTACATCACGCTGTCCTGCGGCGTGAGCTGAAAGTGCTCCAGAGGGAGCATTTTCTCCAGCGTGGCCCGCGTCTGTGGGGAGATTTTGCCTGTGGTCTTGAGCTCTTCCGCGGCGGCCTGGAAATCTTGCGCCAGGAGCGGATACTCCTCTTCGTTATTGACCTCGAACATGATCCCCGCCCGCGACAGGCCGAAGTCGTCGCTGACGCGGATCCGCATTAGCAGCTCCACCAGTGAGTGGACCTCCAGCGCCTCGGACGGACTCTCGAACCACACTTGCGGCGCTTCGTCCTTTCGTACGCGAATGCGGAAAACGTTCTCGGGCAGCTCCATCCCATCGGCCGCCTTGGCCACGACGGACATCTTCTGGTCGGCGGCCAGCTCGAAGCTCGCCGTCATGTTTTTGCCTTCAATTGTCAGCGGCAACTTCGCCAGCTCGGGGCCTTCGGCCGTGCGGCGGCCGACGCTAGTCAGCTCCAGCCACGCTTCCTGGGCTTCACGGTCCAATTCGATTGCGAACTTCACCTGCGTTCCGGCCAGCCCGGTGATGTTTCCTCCTTCCACGACTTGCTCTTTGAGCCCGGTGTACTCCGGCGCCTGCATCGTCGCCTGAATCTTGGCGATCTTCAGTGGATAGAGCACGTCCACGCGATAGGTCGGGCTCGTGCCCGATCCGGCGGCGATTCGGTACTCGAGCGGATGCCGCACGCGATCGAACCCGTGCTCAAACACGAGTGTGCGGTCGTCCTTCTGCTCCGCGTCATCGGCCGAAAGAACTTCCGCTTCCCACTGGCTCCCTGCCTCATCCGTCTGCCGCGTCCAGACGGTGACCTGCTTGCCGATACGTCCCTCGACGGTGGCATGAATCACCGACGATTCCCCTTCTTTCAGCGTCAGGTTCCCCGGATCGACCGTGATCTTGGTATACGGCTCTTCGCCCAGAAATGCCCGCTGCGCCGCGGCCCGCCATTCCCAGTCGAGGGCCGAAGCGCCAGCCAACCCGAGTCCCACGACTGCCGCCAGCATCGACGCCAGCGCCAGCGATTTCCACGGCACGACGGCGTCCAGCGGCAGCGGCTGGGCGCGTTTCACTGTGTCCGCCTCCAGAGCACCCACGAGCGTCGTTGCCACTCCTTCGCTCTCGATCTGCCCGCTGGACAGCACGCCATACTGCACCGTCGTGCGAATCCGCTGGCCGAGCTGCGGAAAAACCTGCTCGATGGCAGCCGCAGTCGCCTGCCGCTGCCAGCGACGAAACGACTGGATCGAAAGCATCACCGCCACGGCGATCGCCGCCAGTCCGGTGGCGACAAGCGCCGCCATGCGGGCTAGCCGAGGCAGCTCCCACCAGTAATCGACGGCGGCCAGTAGGGCGACGCCGGCCAGTGCCGTCAGCACGCCCCAGCAGAGGGACTGCGAAAGCTGCACCCGCCGGGCCTGGGCCCAGATGCGGTCGAATCGGGAAACAAAAGAGGATGTTTGAGCGGAGGACATGGTCTTACCTCTCACTGGTTGTGCCAGGGACATATTTCCAAATGTGATAGGGATCGCTGGGCGTGCTCTTGCCCAGTCGTTCGGGAACGCTCCAGACTTCCTTGCCGTCGAGCTGTGCCTGCACGGCCCAGCACGTCATCGGCGCCAGGGCATACTGCCAGCCTGCTTTGCCTCCTGCATCGCGATACTCGAGCGTAAGAAACATCTCCGGGTCGGTGCCGTGGACAAACGCGAACACGGCGCCGTCGGCAATGTCGGCGGACTTGTCTTCGTAGCGGTAGACCGGAGTCGGCAGCAGACGCAGCTCGTGGCGCGTTGTCTCCTTGTCGGTGGAGCTGATCTTGAAATCGTCGGAGGCGGCGAACCTGGCGGCGAGCGCTTTCATCTGTACCAGCCGCCGGGCCGCCGAATCGGCAGCGGCGCCAGCGTCGTTCAATGGGCGGAATTCACCCGGGCCCGATTTCGGCTGCCAGCGGGTCACACTGCCAGACTGCATCGTCAGTCCCGTCGCGGCCATCGACTGGCATTCGTGCAGCCAGTCGCCGTTTTTGATCTGAAAGACCTGAGCGAAGATGGCGGGCCGCGCGCCCTCCTTCCACATGACCACGATCCCGTCCGGCACGCCGCCAACTGGATTGCTGAATCGCAAGATCGGCTCGTCGTGCAGCGCGAGCTCGACCGGCTTGTCGGCATCGAGCGTAATGGTGTACTCGGCCGCCTGCCGCTTCATGAACTCCAAGCGCTCCTTGCGCTCGGAATCGTCCTTGGCGCGCGAATCTTGGGCATTCACGAATCCAGCCAGCAGCGCCAGGAGCAGCGCGAAGCAGGATCGGTAGATCGTTGCATGAGCCATAATTGATTGTTCCCTGTCTCCTGTCTCCTTCCTCACGCTGTCGTCCGATTCGCCACCAGCCCTTCCACCACCAATCCGGCGACCAAAATCATCGCCAGCCAGTGCCAGAACTCGCCCTTGATCAGCTCACTGCCAGCGGCAGTCTGCTCCTCTGGCACGGCGGCCACTTCCACCTGCGTTTCCGCGCTAGGTTTGAGGCCAAATCGATTGACGAATTCTTCCACCGTGCTGCGGTCGGTCTCCGACTCGCGCGGACTGGAATTGATCACCTGCGTGAAGCGCTCGTTCTCGAAACTGCCGGGCACCGCGTCTGCCGGCAATTCCACCGGACCCTCCAGCACTTCGTAGCGCACGCGACCACCGGCCAAGAGCCCGCTTTGATAGCCCAGGAACTGGTGCACAAGCGGCAAGTAGAGCCGGCTCCGCGTCCAGTCCCCCCAGGCGCCGTCGCAGGAAGACGTGAACCACACGACCGATCCCTTGCCGATGCGCCGCTCGATAACCGCCGACAATGTTCCCTGGAATTCGGCCAGCACCGTTGCGCCTTGGGCCGGCTCGATCTTGGTCGCCGTGGAAAACGACAGCCGCGCGAGATCGCCAAGCTGCGGGTCGCCAAAGGCTGCGAAGATCGGGTGCTTGGCGTCCCATTTCTTGAACCGCAGCGGCAGATCGGTCGCTTCCTGAATGCCGGTAATCGTACCGACCGAAAGTCCGGCCGTTTCGAGCGCCGTAGTCTTCTCGGCCGTGACATTGTCTCCGCAGAAAACGAACAGTCCGCCGCCGCGCTCCACCAGGCCCAGAATCTTGTCGGCATCGCGGCGGGACAAATCGCCGACGCTGGAGAGGACGACTACGTCGTACTTGTCAAGATTGGGAATTGTCTCGCCGGCGGCAATCTGTCGCGGCTCAAATGGGCTGGCGGAATACAACTCGCCCGGCGGCGCCAGACGAAGGGCGGCATCGAGGAAATACGTCGAGGACAAGACCGGCGACGGACTGGCGCGGCCGTCAATCAGCAGCACCTGGTAAGGCGGCGACGCCAACAGCGCGACGTGACGCTGGTTATCCAGCGGCAGATCGTCCTCCGTCTCGACCGACACCGTCCCCTGCCACAATCCGGCGGCCAGCGGCGGCAGATCGAGCCGCACCGATTCCATCGCGCCTGACTCGACCTTGACCTGCTCGCGGAGTTCGAGCTTGCGGGACTGGCTGGTGAGCTTGAGGGCGATCGGCACATCATCGGCGGCAAACGGTCCGCCGTTGTAGACCGTGACATGAATCGACGTTTGCTCGTCCGGGCGGAGCCAGGAGCGCTCGACGCGGGCCTCGACGACCGCCACGTTGTTGACCGCGGCTCGGCCCAGGTCGTGCAGGTGGGCGGCGACGTCCTCAGGCAGGGCATCGACCTCGCTCCAGGCCAGGCCGCTCTGCTGGAAGTCGGTGTAGATGTGCAACTCGCGCGGTCCCGCGGGCGCCTTGGACAACACGTCGCGGGCCCATTCCAGGGCTGCGCCGTAATCGGTGCCGCCATAGGACGCGGCGGGAGCGACGAGCTTCGATGCCAGCTCCGTGACTGAGACGTCGCGCCGCTTGCCCTCCGCCTTTTCGCCCGGCTGCGGAGCAACGAGCGGTCGCACCTGGTGATCGAAGAAGGCGATCTCGAAACGCGTATTATTGGCTGCTTTGCCGAGCAGCTCGTGTACCGATGCCACCGCCCGCTCAACTGCTCGCACGCCTTCCTGCTTCAGCTCCATCGACGCCGAGCGGTCAATCAGCACGACCGCGGTCTTTTTCTGCCCGGATGAAGAGTAGGCCAGCAGATACGGTCGCGCGAAGAGTAGTGCCAAGAGCGCCACGCAAGCCAGTCGCAATGCCAACAAGAGCCAGCGCATCACGCGGCGGCGGCGGGCGTTATGCTCCAGCACCACCCGCAGAAAGCGCAGCGTACCCAGTTCGACCCGCTTGGGCCGCTGGCGGAACACCAGATGCACGATGATCGGAATCGCCAGGGCGGCGAGAGCGGCGAGGAATCCGATCTGGATAAAGGACATGGTAACGGACCTCAAAAACTCTTTGCTCTCCTCACCAAATAATCAAGCAGAGCCTGATCCAGTGGGTCATCCGTCGTCAGCTCGACGCGGTCCACGGACCGGTTGCGGCACAGCGCCTCGATCTCGTCGCGCCACCTGCCGACTTCGGCCAGGTAGCCGTCGCGGATGCCCTCCGCCTGCGTCAGCAGCACCTCCCCCGTCTCGATGTCGTGAAACTTGTAGTGCCCTTCCAGCGGCAAGTCACGCTCCCAAGGATCCCACAAGTGGAACAGGATCACCTCGTGCTTGGCGAACCGCAGGCGGTCGAAGCCCTTCATGATCGCATCGATGTCATCGAACAGGTCGCTCAGGACCACGACGATTCCCCGGTGGTTACACAGCTCGGCCGCTTGCGGAAAGGCTCGCGCCGAGTTCGATATGCGCTGCGGCTTGGTATTGCCGATGGCGCGGAGGATTTCATTAAGCTGGTGCGGCCGGGCCCGCGGCGGCAGATGGGCGATCACCTCGTCGGCCCAGAGGATCAGACCCACCGCATCGTGCTGCTTGAGCGCCAAATGGGCCAGGGCCGCGGCCAGGGCGGCACCATAGTCGAGCTTGCTGACCCCCTTGCTGTGACAACTCATCGACCCGCTCACGTCCAAGAGCAGGTACAGATTCATATTGGTCTCGGCGTCGAACTGCTTGACGTACAGTCGCTTCTGCCGGGCGAAGAGCTTCCAATTCACGTGCCGCAGGTCGTCGCCTTGCGCGTATTCCCGGTGGGACGCGAATTCGACCGAGAATCCGACAAACGGGCTGCGGTGCAGGCCGTGCATGAACCCCTCGACAATGCCGCGGGCCCGCAGCTCGAGGTTGTCGAGCCGTGAGAAGAACGCGGGGCTGACGAGTTGGCGGGGGTCGTAGGACATGTGGAAGGGGTCAGGTGTCGGGAATCAGGGGACAGAAGTCAGTCCACCTTCGGCTCCGGTATTTTCTGAAACAACGAATAACGTTCATTCTTGCGGCCATAGGGCCAGGACATCTCGGTCACGCTCCAGACTTCCTTGTCGCCGTGCTTGACCAACAGCGCGCCAACGTGCATCCGCGCGATCGCGAACTGCCAAGTGGAAGATTTACCTTCCGACGGCGCGGTCGCTTCCAGCAGCAAGAGCACATCGGGATCGGTCTCCCGCGCGAAGGCGAAGATCGCGCCGTCCAACACGGCTTGGGAACCGCTGCGATACCGATAGAGGGGCTGCGTCAAGAGTCGCAGGCGGTGTTGGGTCTTGTCGATTACCGCGGTCATGTCGGCGGAGAATTCGCGGGCCAGATCTCGCATCTGTACCAGCCGCTGTCCCGCCGTTTTGGCCGGCGTCGCCGCGGCAGCCAGCCACTTGAATTCCACCCCTGCGTCTTGCGGTTGCCACGCCGTTTGCTTTTCCTTGATGGCCACGAGCGGCGCGGTAGCCAGCGAGTGAAACTCGGCGTCGAACTTGATGTCCGTCGTGAAGAACTTGTAGATGCAGGCGATTGCCGCCGGGCGGCCGTCTTGCGTCCAGACGAAGGCGCTGCCGTAAACTGAAGCCTCGTAGGTGTTGGACCACTTGAGGACCGGCTGCTCGATAAGTTTGGCCTGCGGTCCGTCTTCCTTTTCCAAACGGATGTCCCAGGCTCGCGCTTCGGCCAGGGCCATCTTGGCCGCCCGCTCGGCCCACGCTTTGGCCTGCGACGGCTCGCCTCGCTCCCGATTGGCGGGGTCTTGGGCCACTGCCGACATGGCGTCTGACGCAATCAGCGACACAATCACCCACCCGGCAAACCGAAATGACCCGATCACGGCGTCTCCTCCCCCGCAACCGGCGTGCGCGGTGTGGGGAAGAACGTCCAGGTGGGGTAAGGCGCCGTGCCCGGCCGGACAAACTCGGCCTCCCAGACCTTCTTTTCCTGATAGTTCAGGGTGATGCCGCCGGTGGTCAGCCGCGCGGCGGCGAAATGCCACTGCGACTTGCCGTCTTGGTTTCGGACTTCAAGCAGCACGAGCACGTCCGGATTGGTGCCGTAGACCACGAAACCGAACACAGCTCCCCGCAGTAGACTCGATTCCACATCGTCGTACTCGAACATTGGCGTTGGCAAGAGCCGCATTTCGGCTGAGCGGTTTGTCTTGGGATCGATGACGATGCGGCCCGCAAAGCCGCGGACGATGTCGCGCGCTTGTCGCCTGCGATCCGCACTGCGGCTGGCCGGTGCGGAGGCGGCGGGCACCAGGTCCCACGAGATCCCCGGCTCGGTGGAGCGAAAGGTGCGACCAGATGACCACTCCACGCTCAACTTGTCTTCCGTCAGCGAGGTGAAGCAATATCCCCACTGCGGCTCGCCGGTGCTCTGGTGCAACTTGGCCTCGATTTTCTGGAAGGCCACCGGGTAGCCCTGACTCGTCCAGGCCCACACAGTCGCGTCGATGAACCTCCGCGGCTGATCGTCGTAGCGGAAGACCGGCGATTTCACCAGTTCCGGCTGGCAGTCGCTCCCGTCGCACTTGATCTTCGTCTCCTCGGCCAGCGAACGCATTTGGCGCAGAAGTTCCTCGCGCCGACCCTTGACGGGCTCGGCGGTGAAGGCAGTCGAGCACGTCAGTGAAATCGAAAGCGCCGCCAGCACAAGCTGTCGGACCAAGCGCTTCATGGCTTGTCCTCCAGCGCCAGCGGAGCTCGCTCGGTCGAAAAGAATGTCCACGTGGGAAACGGGCCCTGGCTCCCGTCGACCCAATCCACCTGCCACACTTCGCGGTCGCGATAAGCAAGGTTGACGCCGCCGCACGTCATGCGGGCCGGCGCATAGTGCCAAGCCGCCGTCCCCTGGCTCTCGCGGATTTCCAGGACGATCAGCAGATCGGGATTGGTGCCATTCGTCGCCATGCCAAAAACGGCCCCGCGAAACTCCTTGGACTTCGGATCGACGTATTCCATTAGCGGCGTGGTAAGTAGCCGCATCTGCTGGCGAATGTCGTTCACTCGGCTCGTGATGATCCGAGCGGAAAACTTCCGCGCTAGTTCGCGAGTTTGCCGTTTGCGCTGGGAGCTTCCCTCGGCAACTTCAGGCGCCCCTTCCAGTGGCCGAAACTCGATGCCGGGCTTGGTCGAACGAAAGCGCGGGCAATCGGGCCACTCGACGCGCAGCAAATCCGATGACAGAGACGCAAAACAGTATTGCCACGTTGAGGAGGGGGCATCGGGGTCGCCAAACTCGACGGCCTCAATCTTCTGAAAGGCGACTGGCCGCCCCTGGTCGGTCCAGGCCCAGATCGTGGCGTCTATGAACCGCCGCGGCTGGTCGTCGTACCGGAAGATGGGGGATTTCATCAATTCGGATTGTCGATCGCTCCCCTCAACCTCGATCTTGGTCTTTTCGGCCAGTGATCGCATCTGGGCCAGCAGCGCTTCGCGCCGTTGCTCGTTCCGCTCGTCGGCCAAGATTACGCCGCCAGCAATGAGCACCATCGTCGCGAAGATCAATCGCATCGACATCAAATCAACTCACTGGCTTCTGACCCCTGACGTCTGTCCCCTGCCCTAGTTCTCCTCCACCGACACTGCCCGCAGCAGCCGCTCCACCAGCGCGTCCGAATCGACGTTGTCGGCCCGCGCGTGGAAGTTCAGCACCAGTCGGTGCCGCAGCACGGGCGCCGCCATCGCCTGGATGTCGGCAAAATCGACGTGGTATTTTCCACCCAGGATCGCCCGCCCTTTGGCCCCGAGCACCAGGTATTGCGAAGCCCGCGGGCTGGCCCCATAAGCCAAATACTTGTGAATCGGCTCCAGTGACCGTGCGCCTGTTAGCCCGGCATCGGCTCCCGGCCGGGTCGCCGCCACCAGCCGCGCGACATAGCGCACCACGCTGTCGGCAATCGGCACGCCACGGACGATCTCCTGGAGCCTGAGTACCTCATCCGCCGACAGCACCTTGTCGGCATGGGCGGTGAGCTTGCTCGTTGTCCCCTTGATGATCTGCACCTCTTCGTCCACCGTCGGGTACTGGACCTTGAGGTTAAACATGAACCGGTCGAGCTGCGCCTCGGGAAGCGGATACGTTCCCTCCATCTCGATCGGGTTCTGCGTGGCGACGACGAAGAACGGCGGCCTCAGCTTGTACGTCTCGCGGCCCACGGAGACTTCTCCTTCTTGCATCGCCTGGAGAAGTGCCGCCTGCGTCTTGGGAGGCGTGCGGTTGATCTCGTCCGCCAGCAGGAAGTTGGTGAACACCGGTCCCTGCATGAATTTCACGCCGTGCTTGCCGGTCGTTTGGTCCTCTTCCATCACGTCGGTGCCTGTGATGTCCGCCGGCATCAAATCCGGCGTGAACTGCACGCGTTTGAACTCCATGTCCAGCGTGCGGGCCAGCGTCCGTCCCATCAGCGTCTTGCCCAGCCCCGGCACGCCGAGCAGCAGGATATGCCCGCGGCACAAGAGGCCGATCAGCAGGGATTCGATGATTTCGTTCTGACCAACGACCACCTTGCCGATCTCCTGCTTCACCCGATCGCGGGCTTCGCGCAGCCGGGCGATGACAGCCAGGTCGTCGGAACTTTCACTTGGGCCGTGGGACGATGCGGCCGGGCCACCAGATTTGTGCATGTCAGCCATGTTCGGTTCCGTTCGGGGAGGGGCAATCAGCGGGAAGCGGACGTCGTGCTTGTCTCGGGAGCGTCACTTGAATCGGGAGTGGGGTAGGCCGCCGCTTCCTGCGGATCGAGGAGATCGTCCTTATCCTTATCCAGCTCGTGGAACGTCTCCTTGTGTCCGAAAAACTCGTTCCAAACCAGGTCGCCGTCATTATTCTTGTCCATTCGCTGGAACCAGATCGGCCCCGTCGGCAGCCGCTGCTGGAAGGCGGGGGTCTGCGCCAGCAGCTCCTCGCTGGCGCTGAATAGATGCCGCGTGCCGCGGACAAACTCCACGTGGAAATGACGCACCGGCTCAGTCTGACTGACGCCCGGCTGCCCGTCGCGCTCCAGTGCCGCCAGGGCGCTGGCCGCCTGGTTCCGCTCGCGCTGCGAGACGCGACCGTCTGCATTGGCGTCCAGAGCCATGAAGAAACCATAGCCGGTGTCGTACAAGTTCATGCGGCAGGTCGTCGCGGACGGTTCGGCATTCGCTTGCACGTATGCTTTCATCTCATCGACAAAGATCTTCTCGTCGCCGTCGGCATCGAGCAGGTCGAACAGTCCCTGCTGGAAGCGGAGCCGCATTGCCGTCTCATCCTTGTTCAGGTACCCGTTGGCATCCGTGTCGAGGGCGTTGAATTGGCGCATCGCGTCGTCGATGGCCGAGGCGATCGGGTCGGCATTTCGCATGGAGAAGGTGACAATCGCACCACTGAAGGCTACCTTGGCATAGTCCAGCCGGCCGGAATCATCCAGCCGTTTACCGGCTGTCCCTTGTACGGCAACGACGCCGCCGTCTTTGTCTTTGGCCTTCAGATCGACCGCCAGGTCCAGATCGGGGATCGCCGT
This sequence comes from Pirellulaceae bacterium, assembly GCA_035649415.1. Lineage (GTDB taxonomy): Bacteria > Planctomycetota > Planctomycetia > Pirellulales > Pirellulaceae > DATKDU01. Next base: position 26,967 of record DASRJP010000404.1, read on the forward strand.
GCCGAGCCCTTTCAGCTCCTTTTCGTCGAGCTTGCCGTTCAGATTGGCATCGAGCTCCTTGATCCGCTCTGCGCTCCAGCCCAGCTCGGTCGCGTCGAGCTGGAGATCCTTATTGCGGTCGTATTTCATTCGCAGGCGGCGCGGCAGCGTGGGGTCGCTGGCGCTGCGGACAATGTCGTGCGTGGCGGTGGCCAGCGGCGGCGGCGGAGCGTTGAGTTGGGCATTGGCAGCCGCAATCGGGTCGGTCGGCGCAGGCGGCGGCGGGAAGAATTCCTCGAACGACACGCAGTCGTCGTCGTCAGTGTCCTTGCCGACGATCAACTCTCGGGCAGCCGCCAGCTCCGCGGCGTCGAGGGCTCCCGAAGCGTCGGCGTCCAGGAGCTTGAAGACTTCGACGTCGTTCTTGGACGACGTGAGATCTTCGCGAAAGCCGACCGGCTCGCCGCCGAGCGAATTTATTTTTCTCTCTACGTCCCGCGGCAAGAGATGCGTCTGAGCGCCAAGGCCTTCCAGAAATTTGTCGGCGCCTGGGCGGTCTTTCTTTCGTAACAGCGGCGAACCGGCAGCTTCGGCGCGCGACAGCTTGCCGTCTTTGTCCTTGTCAAGCGTCTGAATCAGATTCGTCACGAATTGTCTCCGCGCTTCGCCCAACGAGATGCCGCCGATCGCCAGATTCAGCCGCACGTGCACTGGTCCGCCGTCGAGCATCAATAGCACATCCTGACGGTCGGATTGCCGAGCTACGGCGGCCGGGGCTGGTCGCGGCGCGCTGGCGTCGGACTTGACGGTCCGCGGTGTCTGGGCCAGGGCACTGCCTGCCAGCAGCAAGCAGGACGCCAGCGCGCAGCAGCAGGCTCCCCGCGTGTGCCGTCTTGCACGGCGAGCGGGAGGCGTCATCTGTCCGGCCGGTTCAAGTGCGGCACACAGAGAGAGCCTGCTTTTTGCTTGCTGACCGTCCATTGCGGCGAACCTCCGCCAGGTTGTGGCAGTGACGCAATCCGGCAGTTTAGACGAGGGAGCTATCCGACGAGTTCTGAAATTGGCGTTCCGCCTTTATCAACCAGGCCGATCGGCCGCCCTTCGGGCGAAATGTTCTCCTTCTTGTGGCTGATTCCTAGTCCTTCGCAAATCGTGGCATACAGATCGGCGACGCTCACAGGACGGTCGGCCACGGTTTCGCCGCCGGCATCGGTCTTGCCAATCACCTGGCCGCCTTTGATCTTCGCGCCGCCGAGGACGACGCTCCAAGCGGACGGGAAGTGGTCGCGCCCGGTATTGGGGTTGATCTTCGGCGTGCGGCCGAATTCGCCCATCCAGACGACCATCGTCGATTCCAAGAGGCCGCGGTCGCGGAGGTCATTCATCAGCGTCGCCCAGGCCGGATCCAGGGCCTCCGACAGCGCTTTGACTTGCGTAAAATTGTCGGCGTGAGTGTCCCAGCCGGCGGGGCTCGTCGGCGAGTTGGACAGCGTCACCTCGACGAATGCCACGCCGCGCTCGACGAGTCGCCGCGCGAGGAGACACCCTTGCCCGAAGCGGTTGCGGCCGTAGGCATCGCGCAGTTCGGCTTTTTCCTCTTCAAGCTGGAACGCCTTGCGGGCCTGCGTCTCGACCATCCGCATCGCTTTGGCGTAGCTCGCTTGATGCGCCTTGATCGCTTCACCCGTATGCTGGTCGGCAAAATCCTTCTGCATGAAGCGGAGGATGTCGAACTGGTTCTTCATCGCCGTCTCGCCGCGGCCGCGCGGCGGCGCCAGATCTTCTAGCGACAGGTTAGCCCGCGTATTGGGATCGTTGCTCTGACCGGAGACCGTCAGCGGCGAGTAATTCGGGCCGAGGAAGCCCGCGTCCACCATCCGCATCGGCGACAGGCTGACGAAGTTCGGCAGGTCGTTATCGTCGCGGCCCAGTTCCTTGGACAAAAGGGACCCCAGGCTCGGATAACGCACCGCATCCTGCCGCGGCTGATAGCCAGTGAGCATGAGCTGCGTCGCCAGCCCGTGCTCCCCTTCCTTCGTCGTCAGCGAGCGGATGATCGCCAGGTCCTTCATCTGCTTGGCCACGCCTGGGAGGTGCTCGCTGATGCGAATGCCATCCGCGGCCGTCTGCATTTCCTTGAACGGCCCGCCGTTGGCATGGCCCGGCTTGAGGTCGAACGTGTCGGTCTGGCTTGGCCCTCCTCCCATCCAGAGCAGGATGCACGCCTTGTGCTTCGCCGCTGGCGTTTCGGCGGCGGCCCGGGCCAATCGCGGCAGCCAGCCGCTGAAGGACACGCCCAGCACGCTGGCCAGGCTCATGCCGAGGAAATCACGCCGCGAGAACGGCGAGAAGAATCGCTCGCGCGAGTCATTCACGGCCGGCGCGGGCTGCGGCAACCACAAGGGGCGATGGGAGGACATGGGTAAACTCCGTGAGTGGGTTGTTCAAGGTTCAAGGTTCAAAGTTGCTCAAGGATCAGGTTTCTCCAGCTTTGAACCTTGAACTTGGAACTTTGAACTTGTGTTAGCGACTCAATACAAACTCGGGACTATTGAGAATCCCCCAGAAGATCTCTGCAAAAGCTTCTTTGCGTTCTTCTTCCGACGACTTGGCGGCAACATATTTCAGAAAGTAGTCCATTTCCTCTGGCCGCGGCGTGCGCGACAGGGCCGCCAGATACAACGTCTCCAGCTTCTCTTGGTTTCGTAAAAACGGGGCTTCGACCACCGCCCGGAGCGTCCGGCTGCTCTCCAAGCTCGTGGCGTCGGCAGTAAGCTTGCCGTTCATCAGCATCAGGGCCTGTGGAATGCCACCCTTGTAGTCGGCCGGCGAGTCGGGGGCCGATTCATTCATCCGGGCTACAAACTGTTCGCGGTCACCGTTGAACCTTGGGCCTTTATCTACCTTGGCGATCGGCAGCGCCAGCGCCTGTTCCAGGGAGTCGAACACTTGTTCCGGCAAAAGCGTCTTCAGCGGGCGGTGAACGAACCCCGCTTCGTCCGCAGGCGCGTCCTTCACCACCACCTGCTGATAGACCTTGCTCTTGCAAATGCCGGTGATCAACCAGCGGACGTCGTATCCCGATTCTACGAATAACTTCGCCAGCTCGTCGAGAATTTTCCGCTCCTCCGGCGAAACGCGGTCCAGATCGTCCACTGACCCTGCCAGACCCCGACCGCAGAGGTACTGCCAAATGCGATTGACTGCCGTGGCTGCGAAGTTCGGATTCGCCGGCGAAACCATCCATTCCGCCAGGAACTCGCGCGGCGATTTGTTCGCCGGGATCTCCTTGAGTGGCTCCTCCGTCCACAGCAGCTTGGCCGTGAACACCAATTCCTCGGTCTGCGGCTTGATCGTTGGCGCTGGAATAGCTTGGCCTTGCTTCTCCCCCCCGAATAGTGCCGCAATCCCCCAGAAATCGGTCCGCTTCCAGTCGGCCAGCGGATGATCGTGGCACTGGGCGCAATTCAGCCGCACTCCCAGAAAGACCCGCACGTAGGCGCTGGCCAGGTTCTCCGGCGTGCCGCCGACCGCTTGCTGGAAGATGGCAGCGGCAGCGTCCGGATCGGCAGTGGCGGGAACTGCTGGCACCGGCGCCAGCCCCCGCATCGGCGGCTGCGGCATGACCAAGAGCAGCTTGCGGGCGAACTGATCATAGGGCGTATTGGCCGAGAACTGCCGGGCCAGCCACGGATCGAGCTGCGTCGCCATGCCCGCATTCACAGCGGACCGCGGAATCATCATCCGCCGCCAGACGCGGCCCAGATGATCGGCCGAGCGCTGGGCAAAACGGTCGGGCCGCCGCTCGTCGTTCAGCAATCGATCGACATAGTCCGGCCGCTTGAACGAACTCTCGGCGGCCATGAAGTCGCGCAGCTGCGCGACCGTCGGCACTCGACCCTGAAGGTCTAGATAAATCCGCCGCAGGTAGCTGGCGTCATCCACCCCATCGGCCGGTTTGACGCCGGCCGCTTCGTATTCCTTGGCAAACCGGGCGTCGATCCAGTCGGCCAGCTCCTGGGTCGTCATCTTGGGCTTGGCGGCCGCCGAGACCGGGGCCGCATCCTGAGCGGGCACAGACCCACCCACCAGAAAAATCACCGTGGCCGCAATCGTGAAGCTGCGAGTCATAGCCAGCCCTCCACGCATATATTGTCGCACGCCCGAGAAGGGCAGAAAGTGCCTTAATCCCTGAATCGACGTGCAACGGAGGGGAGTTTAAGACAACTTGTCTGAAATGTCAAGCCCCTGGAAAACGGCCGGCAGAGAAATTTTTCCAGAGCTGGTTTTGGGCTGGGACAACCGACTGTGCTTTGTGGCCCGCATTCGAGTTGTGGCAACTGCAAAGATTTCGGCATCGGGCAGCTACCACCACGCCATCGACCATTCCCCGCCAAACGCTTGATTGCCGAGACTGATTGGGGTTAATGTGCTTTCTGCACCCCTTCGCGATGCTGGTTGCTCTCATTCATTTCCGGCCAGGGAGACTATCATGCCCCGGACGTGCGCTCCATCGGCTTGGATTTCTGTCTGTGCGCGTCCTGGTCTCACGCCGGACCGAAGCTCGATCCTGTCACTAGCCTTCCTCGGTCTACTGCTGTTTTCCATCGCCGGCCGAACCGCCGAGCCGACCGTCAACTGGCCCCAGTTTCGCGGACCCAACGTCGATGGCCTGGGCGAAGGGGACACTCTCCCCGAGTCATGGAGCGCGACCGAAAACGTCGTCTGGAAGGCCGAGATTCCAGGCTGGGGCTGGTCGTCGCCGATCGTGTGGGGGAACAAGATCTTCGTCACGTCGGCAGTCAGCGAGCAGCCGCGCGAGAAACTGGTCATCGGGGGCTATCCCGGCGGGCGAGTCAAACCGACCGACGTCCATCGCTGGATGACATACTGCATCGACTTCGACTCCGGAAAAATCGTCTGGGAGCGCGAGGCATTCCGCGGCATTCCCCCCGATGAGCGGCACCCGAAAAACTCGTACGCCAGCGCCACACCCAGCACCGATGGCGAGCGGGTCTACGCCTACATGGACAACATTGGACTGTTCTGCTACGACCTGGACGGCAAACCGCTGTGGGAGCAGCGCTGGGGTAGTTTTCCGATGCGCGGTGGCTGGGGGGCCGGCGCGTCGCCGGTGCTGCACAAGGATCGCATTTACTTCGCGAACGACAACGAAAGGGAGTCGTTCATGGTCGCGCTCGACAAGACGAGCGGCCAGGAGGTCTGGCGCGTCCCGCGCGAGGAGAAAAGCAACTGGTCCACCCCCTATGTCTGGGAGCACGACCGGACCGAGATCGTGACGATCGGGACCAACAAAATCCGCTCGTACGATCCGGACGGCAAGGTGCTGTGGGAACTCAGCGGCACTTCGGGCCTCGTCAGCCAGACTCCCCTTTCCAAGCACGGCCTGCTCTATGCGGGAGCTGGGTACCACTACGGACCGCTTTATGCGATCCGCCCGGGCGCGTCGGGGGACATCACGCCCGACTCGGGAGCCACCAGCAACGAATGGATCGCCTGGTCCGAGCCGCGCGGATCGAGCATACATCCCTGCTACCTGATCAGCGGCGAGCGGTTGTTCGTCCTGTACGATGCGGGACTTTTGGCCTGCTTTCATGCCAAGACGGGAGAGACAATCTTCCCGCGCCAGCGACTGAACACAGGCGGCGGCCGGTTCTACGCCTCGCCGTGGGCCTACAACGGAAAAATCTTTCTGTTGAATGAGGACGGAACCACGTGGGTGGTCGAAGACGCCCCCGAGTTCAAGGTGGTCCGCAAGAATACTCTTAGCGACTATGCCTGGGCGACTCCGGCCATCGCGCAGGGGAGCTTGTTCCTCCGCACGTACACAGGCCTGTATCGTTTGCAGAATTCGAAGGACGTCCGGCAGACCAGGTAATCAAGTGATGCTACCGGGACATTTCTGGAACAGGAGCAAGCCGTGCGTGCCACGCATTACTTCGTCGTCGCTTTGCTGATCGTCGCGGGAATACCGCTGCTGGCCCAGGAGAACAAGCCGGGCGATCGCGGCGGGGCGACGGAAGGGAACTCTTGGACCAGGGCCGTCAAGGATCGCGCGGAGCGCGGCAAATTGCAGGACGCGATTCAGAACGTCCGCGGCGACAGCGGCAAGTGGCGGGACGACCCGCTGCTGCAGCATGCGCCGCCGCTGGCGCAAAAGCCGGCGAAGATGAATCTGGACGACTGGGCCGACCAGGTGCTCGAAAAGAAGGATTTCCACACGTCCGCCGGCGACGACAACTGGCTCCTCTTTCGCACGCGGCAATTGGACGACAACGACCGCCTGTGGATCGAGCGGATCGAGCGGAAGGGAAATCAATTCACGATCGTTCTCAATGAGGCGATCTGGCAGGGACGCTATTTCAAGACATTCACGTATTACGGCGTCTTCGGCGTGAACCTCGGCAAGCTCGAGCCGGGAAAGTACGAAGCCCAGTGGATCGTCCAGCCGCTCGTCTTTAAGCAGTTCGAAGGGGATGGCCGGCCGATGGACAACTGGCCCAAGGACGAGCGTCCCGCTGAGAAGAAACCGGTGGAGCTGCGCGTCAATTTCACTGTCGTCCCCGCGGCTTCCAGCCAACCATAGCTGGCTGGCGGCGCTTCTTCTCTTCCCGCGCACGTCATACCCGAGTGTGGGGCGTCCCGCGAACCTTGCTGGACCGCCGCCGTGTCGGCTTAACGAAGGAGGACAGCCTCGACGGGGCTGTCAGGGCGGCAGTGCCAACTTAGAATGGGACGCGGCATTGGATCCATCGAATCGTCGGTCCAACGCGCCCGGATGGGTGGCCGAGTGGTTTAAGGCACCAGTCTTGAAAACTGGCGTGCTCGAAAGGGCACCGGGGGTTCGAATCCCTCCCCATCCGCTGATCGATATGCCGCCCGGGGCCGATGACGACGCATGACAAATAGCCACGAGCAGGTTGTGACATCCGGGGCCTTTCGCTACCGGGCAAAAGCGGATTGGGCACGTTGGCCGGCCGAGTGGCAAGTGCCGGAGGTCGTGGGCGTAGCGACCGACTCGCAGGATCGCGTGTTTGTCTTCTATCGCGGCGAGCACCCGGTTTCCGTTTTTGGCAGCGACGGCTCGTTTCTGTTTTCGTGGGGCGAAGGATTGTTCAAGCGGCCGCACGGGATCACGATCGGTCCGGACGACAGCCTGTACCTGACCGACGACTTCGACCATACGGTTCGCAAATTCACCCCGGAGGGCAAGCTGCTCCTAACACTCGGCACGAGCGGCCAGCCGTCGGACACGGGCGCGACGAGCAACGATTTTCGAACAATTCGACATGACGCAGGGCCGTTCCACTATCCGACGAATGTCGCCATTGGTGCTGCAGGAGAAATCTATGTCTCCGACGGCTATGGCAACGCACGTGTTCACAAGTTTTCTCCCGACGGACGACTGCTCCAGTCGATTGGTTCGGGCGGCAGTGATCCGGGCGAATTTCAAATTCCGCATGGCATTGCCGTCGATCGCGAAGGAATCGTGTACGTTGCCGACCGCGAGAATAGCCGGCTGCAACTCTTCTCGCCCACGGGCGAATTCCTCGCACAGTGGACCGACATCGCACGCCCCTGCGAGGTAGCAATCGAC
>DASRJP010000405.1:0-13975 GCA_035649415.1 Pirellulaceae bacterium
TGGTACTGCGTCAGCGCCCGCTGAAAATCCGTCGGCCGGTCCGACGCATACGCGCCGAGCATTTCCGCAAACTGCTGCGTCAGCGGGCTGGCATCCTGTTTTGTCGCCTGCGACCGGAGCGCTTCCCAGAACGCCAGCGGATACGGCAGCCAGTGTTCCTGCGCCGGATCGTCTTTCTCGGGCCTGATGGGAATCAACAGCGCCAATTGCCGTGCACGAATCGCGCTTGGAAATTCGATCATCCACTGCTGGAACGCCAGTGCTTTGTGCTGCGCCTCCTCAGGATCCTGCTGCCGCTCCTCGGCGCTGGGCACCGGCGGAATGCGCGGCGGGCTGAATCCCTCCACCAGCGTGTCGTAGACCTTGATGCGGTCGAACAGCTCGAGCGCCTTGCGGTCCAGCGTGGTCAGTGTTTCAGGCGCGGACTCCTTTTTCTGAAATGCCGCTCGCGCCATTTCGGTCAGTTCGGGAACCTTGTCGGCAAGCTGCCTGACGGAATACAGGCTTTTGGAGGCCGGCTGCAAATTGAAGAATCTGATCAAATCGGGATGATCGACCTTGATTACCGGGTAATCGAGTGCTCCCTCTTTTTGCGTCACCACGTCCAAGAGCCACTCGACGGCAGACAGCTTGACCGTTTCGTCGCCGCGCTTGATCCGCAGCGTTTCATAATTGGAAATCGCCCGCAGCGAGTTGCGGGCCAGCGTATCGATCGGCTTGACGCGCCCGGAGCTGACGACCGGCAGTTTGCCGAACTCGACCGTGTTGAAACGCTGCTTCTCGCGCGACGGCGGGGACAGCTTCGAGCCGATGTAGCCCACTGCCACGATCGCCGCGATCGCCATCGCCAAAAGCTGGTAATGCCGCGGCGCCAGCGGCATTCGGCTTTCTTCTTCGGCCCGGCGGTTCAAGAATCGCTTGAGCGAAACGGAGAATTGAAATATCAGCCCCGTGACGACGATCATGCAGGCCGTGTAGGGGATCATCCAGCCGACGTTGTTGACGACGGCCAGCGTCGTACTCTCGGCGCGTAGGCCCGACCTTGGATCGGGCGGATGATAGCCGCTCTGATAGAACGTGTCGCCGCGGTACCGCAGCGGATCGTTCATCTTGATGTGGATTTTTGAACTCATGCCCGTTTCCGGGTCGATGAGCTGGACGTCCGAGGAGTAGTTCTTGGGAGTATCCGACCCGAGATAATCGTCCTTGCGCACGTCCTCGAGCTTCACGGTGTAAGGCTTGTACTGCCGCTCGTAGCGGATCAGCACGTCGTACTTTTTGCCGCCGGCTTCCACCGACTGCTGGAATTCCTCGGGCGCGCGGCCGACGTTATCCTCGGCAAGCTGTGAGAAGAGATACGTCCCCAGGTCGCGGCCGGTCTTTTTCTCGGTCAGCTTGATGTACGCTGCCGCAATGTCGTTGCCGCGGTCCGTGTCAGTCCCCGTGACGGGGCGCGCTTCGACGGCGGTTACCTCCCGGCCGACCCCTGCCGTCGCCAGCGGCTTCTCATCCGCCTTGGGTGGGCGAACGTCATGGTTGCGGTAGTATTTCAGCACCGTCACGTCAGCGGGCAACAGTTCGTGCGTGCCAGCCGCGTCGCGAATCGGCGCCAGCGGCTTGCCCGCCTTGGCCAGCCGATCGTTCTCGGCGTAGTTCTTCTCCAGCAGCCGCCGCGGGACGGCCACGACCGTTTCGCCGTCGCTCCCTTTATTGATGAATGCGAGTTCGATGGTCCGCGTGTCGCGGACGTAATTGAGCGCCTGCCCTTCCGACAGGAACATTTGCCACTCGATCGCATATCGCGCTACCACCAGCTCGCTGACCATCATCAAGACCACGCCGCCGTGCAGCAAGACGATGCCAGCCCGCTTGGCAAACAGGATGTAGCACGCCCCGAGCAAGGCCAGCCCTGCCGCCTCGGCCTGCAAGAGCTGCCACAAAATGCGCATCGACTCCGTCGGCGGCGCCAAGAGGCCCGAGACCAGTCCAATCACTAGCGCGGTCCACGCCGCGTACCCGGCGACGACCAGCGCAAGCAGCCTCAGACCAAACGACCGGTTCGCTTTGGGCGTGGGCGGGCCAGCCAGCTCTTTCCACGCAAAGCGGGTCACGCCGTAAGTGCTGCCAAGCCAGCCGACCACGAGCAGAGCGCAAAACACGAACCAGATCTGTTGCGGCGACAGCAGCGGCCTGGCCTGAATCCCCGTCCCGATGTTGCCGCTGACGATCACCAGCGTCGTCACGAGGGCCGCCGTCGCCAGGGCTGCCATCCCCCACAGCAAGCGCGCTCCTTTGACCTGCATTTGAAACCGCCAGCCGTGCGCCGCCGCCAGGTTCAAAAGCATCAGCACCCCCACCACCATCCCGCCCGGCATGGGAATCAGCGGCACGTTCAGATGCGGCATTTGCGGGAAAAAGGCGGACGGAAAGAACAAGTTCACGTCCACCCACATGACCACCGACCGGAAATAGAGCGGCACGACCTGCCAGATATCCATTTCCTCCTGCGCCAGCGTCCCCACCAGCACCACGAAGATGCCGTAGGCAAACAGGGCCACGGTCAACTTGAGGGACGAGAGCGCCTTCATCACGATGGTCAGCTCTCTGACACGGCGCACTTTGGCCGCCTTGGGGGCGCTTGCGACCATGTCCGGTGATTCCAGCGTTCCCGCAGCCATTCACGCCTCGACATCTCGCGCCGCTTTGCGCGGCGCGGCTAATTGAACTTGATGGAGCCCACGAACTTATCGAACTGCTGCTGCTGGCTTTCCGCCAGCGGCGGCGGCCCGGTGAATTTCACAAACCAGGCGGCATCCGCCGTGGTGGTCATCGCAGCCAGAATCGCTTGCGGCTCTCCCGCCGCGTCCTGACCGACGATGTGAACGACCTTCCACGTCAGATCGCTACCTTTCACTTCGCTGGCGCTTTTTGCCGCTTCCTCGGTCGATTGTTCCGCCAGTCCCATCATCCCACGCCAGCGGTTCACATTGGCTGCCAGGTCGCCGGCATTCGGCGCCCGCAGCGACAAGCTGGTGACGGAAACGTCCGCCTTCTGCCCGTCCGCGGAGACTTCGAAACTCGCCTGCCGAAAAGCATTGGGCGCAAGCTCCTTCCAGCCCTCCGGCACGTCGTAACTCAATTTCGAGTCCGCGCCGCGCGCTGGAGTGGAGCCGCCATCCGCTGCCGCTCCCACCGGCGGATGATCCGACGGCAGTCCGCCGCCGGCAAACGGTCCTCCCGCGAACGGCCCGCCGGCAAACGGACCACCCATGCCGCCGCCGCTGGTGCCAGTCAGCTCCACCCAGGTGCAGGGAAACTCGCCGATCGTGAACTGTTCGACTTCCTTGGCGAGGTTCTCGCCGGTGGTTGGCGGCAGACTCACTTGCCCGCGCCAGCGATTCACGTTCTGGAGAACATACGCCGCATCATCCGTATCGCCATGGTCCAGGCTGGAGACCGCCAGCTCCAGCGGCGGCATTGCCCCAGCGATTACCAGCGTCGCGTGGCGGAAGCCGTCCCCTGGCTTCTCGTTCCAACCTTCAGGCAACTGCCAACGCGGGGCTTCTCCCTCTTTCGAGAAGCTGACGGAGCGGACGAATTCCTTCACTGCGTCACGAACTTTGGCGACCTCTGCGGGCTCTCCGGCGACCTTGAAGAACCACGCCTTGGGCCCGGCCAGGACGATCGCCCCCAGCATCGTCTGCGGCTTGCCTGCCGCTGGCCTGGCCGCCGGCTGCGAACTGCTCGCCGCCAGTTTGGGAACGGTGTATTTGCGGATTTGCGGCTCCGGCCCGCAGCCTGCCGCCAGCGGAGCCGCCGCCATTGCCGCCACTAGTAACCACGAACTGCGGCGACAGTCCGAGCGTGAATTGAGCGAGTGATCCGCCATGGCAAGAAGCGAAGGGCCAGTCGCGCCAGCCTGGAGTGGATGCCGCCAACAGGGCGCGATGGGGGGAGGTGGGAGGGCACGAAGCAACCGTCACTCCGATTATAGCGCGGCCGGTCCGCCAAAGGGTAGGCGTCGCCCTAAGTGTTTGGCAGGAAAGCGAAATTAGCATGCTGCCAGCGGCAATCCCCACCCGCAGGCTGCCCTTTTTGACAGGACTGGGACGCGACGCTGGCGCACAGTTGCAGGATCGAGTGTCCGGTTTTTGGGGAAGCCCTGCGGCCGCTTTGGCTGGCGGCGGTTGGCGGCGCAGCTCGACGGGTTTTGGCCTGCGACCGGTCTGAAACGTCTCGACCAGTCCTTGGCGTCGTCTGACCCCTGACTCCTTGTTCCTCGATCTCTCGCGGCCTGCCGGAGAAAGAGAGGGCGGTTGAAGGAGGGGGACTAATCCGGACAAATTAGAATGTCCGCGCGCCTGTTCCAAATGGGGCTTGAAGGCGGAACTAGACGGTCATCTGGCCTGGGAGCAAACTCCGAATCACCGGCCCGACGCTACTCGTAACACGCCGTTTCTCGTCTTGCCACAGAAGCCGCGAACGGTTGAAGGACGCCCGTAGTCGCGTGTCGCCCTTTGCACGATGGCCCGATTCATTCCCTCACCGATTCCAGCAACCCAGGATCAATCCGCAAATAGATGCCATTGCCCAACAAGGAGACTTCGATCAGGCATCGGCCGGATTCGGGCGAATCCAGGAGACGCCCAGTCAAACCCGCCAATGGTCCTCTAGTGACGCGGACGAAGCTGCCCACTTTGTGGGCCGCGGGAAGAACGGCGGTACCAGAGGTGGTGTGCGCAGGTGCAACGAGAGGGGACATTGCCGCGACTCCGAGAGAAGTGTACGTGACGCTGTGGCTAGCAACGACTTGCCCTTACTTCTCGTCCGGGCGACGCATCAGCAAATCCCCAGCCGTTCAGAAGGTTCCGGGAACCAGTCGTGATACTCCGGCCGTGGAAATGCATCGCCATACCCTAATTAGGGTAGGCGGGCAGAGTCTTTCCCCGCGAGCAGCTTGGCCAGCAGTTCCGTGCGGCTGTGGACGGCAAAACGCTTGAAGATCGCCTTTCATGCGTGTGGACAGTGTGCCAACTCCGGCCGAGGCGGCAGGTGGCGGTGTCGGAAATAAAAAGTGTGCCACTGTCGGGCCGCCCGACAGTGGGAAGCAGATACCGATTCACCACCACTCACGAGCCGCAAGCGGCATTTGACAAAACGTCGCTCCCGACAAACCGTCTCTAACCGTGAAATCTTGACGTAGACGTAATCGTTTTCCCAGCAGCTGATGATGGCAGTTCTACTTATGGCGGACCAGCATTTTCCTTTCAACTGCAGCCATGCCCGGAATTCAGCCCCATCGAAAGAAGGTCAAGCACTTTCACGAGCGGGGTGATTTGCACGAGCTGACGTTCTCCTGCTACCGGCGAATGAAGCTGCTGACGAACAACCCCTGGCGGGCGAAGCTGTCCCAATCGATTGACGAAGCCTGCCAGGCCGTCGGCTGCTTCCTGGCGGCATTCGTCTACATGCCGGAGCACGTGCATCTGCCGGTGTGGGGAATCAAGGCCCAGGAGGACGTGAGTGAGCTGCTCAGCCGGATCAAGCAGCCGGTCTCGGTCCAGGTGCATGCCGACCTGGCCCAGCAGCCAGGCCGATTGCTCCCGCGGCTGATCGTCCGCGACCGCCCCGGCCGTCAGGTCTTCCGTTTCTGGCAGGAAGGGCCGGGCTTCGACAGGAATCTGTTCACCGCCAGCGCGGTGCGGGCCTCGATCGACTACATCCACAATAACCCGGTCGCTCGGGGACTATGTCCGAAGGTCCGCGATTGGCGGCGCCCGGTTCTACGAGTCGGATGGAACGCATTTCGATCCGTTGCACCCCAAGATCACGCCGCTGCCGGCCGAGTTTTGGCACGCGTCGTGACGTCGTTTCGGGAATACGGTTGTTCCCAGGGGCTTCGTCTTGTCGAATGCAGCTTGCGGCTCGTGCGTGATGGTGAGCCAGTCGGCAGTTCCCACTGTCGGGCGGCCCGACAGTGGCACACGGACAGTGGAACGCGGCGACATTGCCACCCGCCCGGTTCTTGGGGACTGGCGAAGCCAGTGCCAGCCATTGCCACGCCGCCGTGTCAGGGAACCGGCTTAGGACCGCCAAGCCCTGACAATCAGCCAAGTCCCGAGCGCAATTGCCAGCGGAGTTACAACCGCAAAAATCGCCATCAAACCGTAGTTCCGCTGGGAAGCAAACGCCGCGAATCCCAGCATTCCGATAGGGCTAATTCCAAGCAACATCAAGCCCTGCAATCTCTCGCGCATTCTAGTGGCAGGGTCCAAGCTTTTTCCTCCCCAGAGTCAGCGGTCGCGAAGCACTGGGATTCCACACAGCTTCATCACCCAAGAGCCCCCATAGAAGATTGAAAACAAGAGGACAAAGAAAACCGCGCCTGCGGGAATGAGGCTGGTAAACTGCCCGGTCTCTTCGGCGACGCGAACGGCGAGAAAAGCCAATGTGCAACCAGACGAACCCGACACTCCCAGCGCAACGAGGACAAGAATCCAGCCGGGAATTGTAAGTCGGCCCAAGTCCAGGTTTTGCAAATCCTCTATTTTCTTCCTGATGTCCATGGCTGACTCCCCGGCCGATTCATTGCGGCCGGCATTCTATCCGCCTCCGAAATCGCCCGCTAGAGTTGCGGGGCGTAGCGCACTTCAGCCGCTACGCGTTTACTAGCTGACTTTCCGGAGGTCCTGCTATGGGCTATATGGGCTATGGAATATTTGTCCACTCAAGTGTATCATGACTAGTGGACAACCGTGCGCACTGCCGCTGGGCCGTGAAAAGCTGCGGCAGGTCGGCAATCGGCGCAAGGTTGTCCCCGGCCGGCCGAGTGCCGCCGGATGGTCTTTGACAACCTGGTGAGTGGCGAGTGGTTTTGGCCGGCGAGCGTGGCGTCCGTCGCTACCTGAACCCCCCCGAATTGGGCGCTGCCTTCAGACGAACTGTCTGGAGCGACTTAAGACGAGGAGGCATCGCCCGATACGGCTCCAAGCACATTATGGACAAGTGTTTAGATGCCAGCGGCCGGCGGCCGCCGCGACGTAAGTGTCAAAATGGATACCCCCCGCGCGCTGTTGCCTTCGGACGGAGGACAGCGGCAGGCGACAGGTGAGTCAGGGTACAAAGAGTGCGAATCGATCGAAACGGGGAGGAGAAAGATGAAGAGAAGGATTAAGAGTAAGATGATGAGTAAGAGTCGGAGTAAGAGAAAGAGTAGGATCCGGCACGTTCAGCCTCGTTCTCTTGCTCTTGCTCTTAATCCTAATCCTCTTCCTAATCTTTCTCCTACTCCTTCTCTTTCTCGTCTTTTGACTGCGTTGATTGAGACGCACCTCTCGGAAGTCAGGAGGCAGGGGTCAGGGGACAGGAGTCAGGGACTTACAAAGCGTGATTCGGCGGGCGACTCAGGCCGACTCATCTCCGCGGTGAGTAGTGGCAGGCGACTCACCGGAAGACGCTATGGTACAAACGTTTACGTTCCGTGAGTCGGCCGCCGGCCGCTTCGCCAAAGCGACTCAAAAACCGACTCAGCGGACGGGGGAGCGGAGCCAGGCACAGCGGTGAGGCCGATAGAAGTCTGTTAGGACAGGTTGGAAACCTGTCCTACGGGTGACTCAGCGGACGGTGCACCATCACCCTGCCATAACCGGCCACTGCCTACCGCCGCACGGTCCCCGCCGGCAGGCCGGCGATCGGGGTCTGGGGCTCGGAGAGGACGATTTCCACCGCGCCGGGGGCGCTGCCGCCGATCGTTGAACTCTTGGCCCCGCTGCCGATCACCGCCAGGCGATCTTCCTTGATGCCGCGGCGGTCGAGATAGTCGGCCACGGCCATGGCTCGCGACGCGGCCAGTTGCCGGTCGTTGTCGTACCGCGGCACTTCGGCTCCGGCGGGGGGCTTTTTCATGCCGCTGGAGTGGCCCGCCACGAGAATCCGCAAGTTGGAAGTCTCTGGCGATTTGAGCCAGGCGGCGACTTCGTCCAGCCGCTTTCGCCCCTGGCCGGTCAGTTCCGCCCCGCCATCGTCGAAGGGCACGTCGATTGCCAGCCGCGCGGTCCGCGACGACGGATCGTACACCAGCCGCGGGTCGCGCTCGGCCAGCGACGCCAAAATGCTCTCCTCAGTGTCGTCGTCCGTGGAAGGGGCCGACAGCTTCATCTCGCGCAGCGTGGATCGGGGGCCAGTTGCGGGACTCGACTTTGCTCCCGGCTTGGGCTCGCGGACCGGACCTGCCGGCGGCGGGGCGGCAGGACTGCTCAGCGGCCGGGCCGTTTTCGAGGAGGCCGTACGCGGCTCGTCCTCACCGAACCGCGTTCCGGGGCGCACGAGCTGGGCGAGCTGTTTTTCCGATTGATCGAGCCGCGACTCCAGGGCCAGGGCCCGTTCCTGGAGTGCCTTGCTGCCCGCCTTTTCACGCTCGATGACCGCCAGCAGCTCCTGCTTCTCGGTCTGGCAGCGGGCGACCTGGGCATTGGGCCCGGCGCAGCCGCCGAGCGCCACCGCTACGACAAGGAGCGCCCGCGACCAAAGTGGAGATACGAGTGACATCTTTCGACTCCATTCGAAAGTCACCAGTCAATTGCAAAGTTTTAATTGCAAATTGTTAATTAACAATTTGCAATTTTAGCCAACCGCTACCGCAGGTTGAACATTCCCATGAAGGCGTCCATGATCCCCGAGGAAATCGGCGCCGACGCGCCGTTCCAGCTCCACATGTTCATCATCACGTCCACCATCAGCATGCCGCACAGGGCCAGCATTCCGGCGGTCACCATCAGGCCCAGGACGTTCCACACGGAGTACGGCGCCTCCACCGGCGGCACATAGACCGGCGCCGCCCCAAAGGCGGGCGAGATCGTCGCCGCCGCCAGCGGCTCACTCGGCATGGCTACGGCGGCCCCGAAGGCGTCCTCGCCCAGCATGGCCGGCTGTTCCTGCTTCAGCAGCGTCGCCGCGTTCTCGTCAAAGGCAGCCGAATCTTCCAGGGCGATGACTTGCGACCCGCTGTCCGATTCGTCTTCCTGCAAGTTGTCGGAGGGCGAGAGCATGAACTGATCGTCGGCCTTGAGCTGCGTCGCCTCGTCCTGATCGACCGCCTCCTCCGACAGCGAAATCACTTCTTCGTCTTCCGGCAGCTCGAGCGATTCGACCGCCGAACCGCCCAGGTCAAGCGGCTCCTCCTCGAGGTTCAGCCCGCTGTCGCTCGGCTTGAGATTGATGCCGCTGTCGCCAGCGCCGAGCGTGACGTCGCTCCCCTTTTTTTTGCCGCTCTCGGCAATCTGCAAATCTTCTCCCAGGTCGAGCTCTTCGGAGCTTTCCAGGTCGGCATCCATTTCCAGAGCGCTGCCGCCTTTTGCAACCGGCATGTCTCCGGTGCCACTGCCGGTTTTGACCGGCATGTCTCCAGTGCCGCTGCCGGTCTTCACCGGCATGTCGCCGGTGCCGCTGCCGCCGGCGATTTTCAGGTCGCCGCTGAGGACTTCGGCCTTATCCGGTGTCTTGAGGCGGCTGCCGGGGGCTTCCAGCAGCTTGTCGCTGCCGCCGCCGGAGGAGGCGATTTCTTCAGCCAGCTTGAGATCGCTGTCGGCTGGGCCGGCCGCCTTTTCCCCCTTGCCGATGATCGTGCTGCTGGTTCCCTCGGCGGAGTGCCCCAGTTCTTGCTCCGTGACCAGCACGGAATCGGATGCTTTGTCGCCAGCCAGCCCCTTCTTGGAGGAGAGGCCGCTCTTGATGATCTCGTCGAAGTCCTCGTCGTTCTCCAAGACGCCGGAGCCAACGCCGGAGCCGGTGCCCGACTTGCTCCCCTTGTCGGCCATGACGCGTTCGACTTCCTCGATCTTGAATTTCCAGCTTGCGCCGTCGCGATAACCAAAGATATCGCCGTGGGAGCGCATCTCCACGAGCTCCTCGGGCGTGACACCCAACATCTTTGCCGCTTCTTTCAGATCGACGAACTTGCCGGCCATGGAGGCGCTCCCATTGTGGTGGACCAGGACCGATTCGCGGTCTGGCCCGCCAGGTATTCACCGGCACTGGGCCGGTTAATGTTGCTGCGAAATGGCACGTACCTCGCGCGGCGTCGGCGCGCCGGCGCTATTAAAGTCCTCCATGAGCAAGTCCCACTGCACGTTGCGGACGCCCTTGAGGGCGATGCCGCCGCTGGCTTTATCGATGTGATAAACGGCCAGCACGCGCTGCCGGGGATCCACCATCGTCACCTGCTGCCGGCCATCCCCCAAGTCGAACGACATGGCGATCAGTTGATCGCTGGGGACCGCACGGTCCTGCGCCTGGCGACCTGCGCCAGTCTGCGGACCGCCCCAAACGACGGCTGCAACGAGGAGTCCGAAACCCAATGCCAGACCAAAACCCGTTGCTTTCATACCCTGCACCTAAACCTGGATGGGCAACGGAATTCGGTACCTGCTACCCTGATTCTAAAAGCCCGAATTGGCGTTGCAAGCGTTTGCCGGACATTCCGCACACAGTTGGCAGATTTCCCAAACTCCCCGGCAATCAGGGATGGGCGGGTGGGCACTGCCGGGGCGGGGAGTGTATCGGGAGGGAAATGGGCGGGCAAGGCAAGTTGGAGGTCGCTTGGCAGACAGGTCAACGCCAACGACCTGCCGGTGGCTAACTCGGCGCAACTCCTGTTGCAGCAAAGCGTTAGAATTCGTCGTCCGGCGGTCGAGCGATGAAAGGGTTGCTGCACCGCAAAGTAATTCTGAGGAAAGGAATTGGACACGGAAAACACTGAAAACACGGATCGGAGATGGAGTTGGAGTGCAACGTCAATATCCGTGTTCGCCGTGTTTTCCGTGTCCCACTCCAATAAAATCCGCGTCGATTGTGGCTGCGTGATTATTGTTGTCGCAGCAGATTAGTTCATCTTCGGTGGCGCTTGGCCGTACTTCGCTTCGTAGCGGGCGGCGAATTTGGCCTCGTACTCGGGGTGGCAGATAAAGCACTGCGAGTCGGGCCGGTCGTGCTCGTTGCACCAGTCCCCCTTCTTCTTCAGCTCGGCCGCCACTTTCGGACTGCACTGGCCGCATTCTTCCTCAGGGACGCCGTGTTCGGCACACCACCATTCGCCATGCGTATGGGTGGAGCTGGTCTTTTCGTCGTGCTTGTGGTCGGCGTGATTGTGTCCGTCGTGATCGTGATCGCCGTGCTCGGCATCGGCCTGATTGGCGGGACCGGAGCAACCCGTTGCCGCCAACCCGATCGCGGCCATCGTTACGAGCGCCAACATCAGGAAACGCGTGATCATCACTTTCTCCTTTTGGCAGCGGGCTAAGAGACGCCCGCCAGTTCTTCTTGAGGAATCTCCTGCTCGACCGGCGCGAGTGGCGCACGCGGCGCATCGCGATCCAGCGGCGAGCGAAACACCAAATACAAAACCCGCAATACAAGCAGCGACATGATCATCGCCCCGATCACGCCGCCGATCACCACCGTCGCCAGCGGCCGCTGCACCTCCGAGCCGACCCCATCGGACAGCGCCATCGGCAAAAAGCCGAGCGCCGCCACCAGCGTGGTCATCAATACGGGTCTCAAGCGCGTGACGGCAGCCTTGGTGACTGCGTCGTCGAGCGACAAGCCCTGCCGCCGAAGCTGGCGGATGTACGACACCAGGATCATGTCGTCGAGTACGGCCACGCCCGACATGGCGATGAAACCGATTGCTGCCGAGACCGAAAACGGCATATCCCGCAGCCAGAGGGCGAAGATGCCGCCGACCCAGGCAAACGGAATGCCGGTGAAGACGCGGAGCGCATCGACGACATTGTTGTACGTGAAGTACAACAGCACAAAGATCAGGGCCAGGGCCACGGGGACGACGATCCACAGCCGCCGATTGGCACTTTGCAGGTGTTCAAACTGCCCGCCGTACTCGATCCGGTATCGCGGCGACGGCAATGAGACCTGCTGCTCGATCTTCTGCTGCGCCTCTGCGACGAATGTTCCCAAGTCGCGCCCGCGGACATTGGCCGTGATGTTGATCTTTCGTTGCCCCCACTCGCGGCTGATCGTGGACGGCCCTTTGATCTCCTCGATGCTGGCCACGCGCGACAGGGGAATGTGCTCGCCCCCCGCCTGGGCCAGCAGCATCTGTCCGACGGCCTCGGGGCTGTTGCGGTATTCGTCGGGGAGGCGGATCACCAGCGGGAAGCGATACTCTCCTTCGACGACTTCGCCGACATGGCGTGCACCGATCGCCTCCACCAGGTCGAGGACCGATTCCGCCGAAATGCCGTAGCGGGCGATCTGCTCCTGATCCACCTTGATCTGGAGCACCGGCTGGCCGGTGACTTGCTCGGCGGCCACGTCAGCCGCGCCGCGGACGGTATTGAGAATGGCGGCAATCTCGGACCCCTTTTCGACCAGCACATCGAGGTCGTCGCCGTACAAGTTGACGCCGAGGTCGGCCCGCACGCCGCTGACCATCTCGTTCATGCGGTGCTCGATCGGCTGCATGAACGACAGGAGCTGTCCCGGCATGTCGCGAAGATGCTCCTCCATTCGCTCGACCAATTCTTCCTGCGTGCGGGCCTTCTTCCATTTCTCACGGGGCTGGAGGGTGATGAAGACGTCGGTCAGCTCGATGCCCATCGGATCGGTCGCCACCTCCGCGGTGCCGGTGCGGCTCCAGACGTGCTGCACTTCGTCGGGAAACTCGGTCAGGATTTCCTGTTCGATCCGCGTGTTGGCGTCCATCGACTGCGCCAGACTGGTCCGCGTGTGACGCACCACGCCGATTACGATCGCTCCTTCGGACAACTTGGGGACAAATTCCGACCCCAAGTGCGGCGCGATCATGCCAAACGCCACCACCAGCACGCACGCCGCCAACCCCAGCACGGCCAGCTTGTAACGCATGCTGAACCGCATCATCGGCAAGTAGATCGCCTGGGCGATTCGCATCAGCAGCGGCTCGCGCTCCTGGATCTTTCGCGGCAGCAAGTAGCTGGCCAGTGCCGGCATCAGCGTCAGCGACAGGAGCATCGAGCCGGCCAGTGCGAAGATCACTGTCAGCGCCATCGGCCGAAACAGCTTTCCCTCGATCCCTTCCAGCGTCAGGATCGGCAGGTAGACGATCATGATGATCAGCTCGCCAAACAGCGTCGGCTTGCGAACTTCGACCGCCGCGTCGCGGATGATTTCCAGGCGCGTCTTGCCCGGCGGGGCGTGGGCCAAATGCCGCACGCAGTTCTCGACCATCACCACGCTGCTATCGACCACCATGCCGAAGTCGATGGCCCCCAGGCTGAGCAGGCTGGCGGCAATGCCGAACCGCCACATCCCCGCAAACGCGAACATCATCGAGAGAGGAATGGCCAAGGCGACAATCAAAGCCGCCCGCAGGTTCCCGAGGAAGGCGAACAGGACGGCCACGACGAGCAAGCCTCCTTCCAGGAGATTCTTGCGAACGGTGTCGATGACGTAGCTCACTAGCTCGGTCCGGTCGTAAACCGGCGTGACACGGACGTTGGCCGGCAGGTTCTGCTCCACCTGCGACAATTTCTGCTTCATGGCCCAGGTGACTTCATGCGTGTTCTTGCCCATGAGCATGAAGCCCAGACCCAGGACCGCTTCCCCTTGGCCGTCGGCAGTCACGGCGCCGCGGCGGATTTCGTGGCCAATGGCGACCTCCGCCACGTCGGCCACGCGGATCGGAACGCCGTTTTTGGCCGAGATGACAATCCGCTTGATATCGTCCAGACTTGTCGCGCGGCCCACGCCCTGCACGAGCAGCGAGCTGCTCTCCTGCTGGATGCTGCCGCCGCCGACGCTCAAGTTATTCTTCTCGACCGCCGCCAGCACCTCATCAAACGTCACGTCGTGCTTGATCAGTTGATGTGGCTCGATGCGAATCTGGTACTGCTTGACGTAGCCTCCCCAAGTGTTGATCTCGGCGGTTCCGGGAACATTGCGCATCACAGGGCGAATCACCCAGTCGTGAATCGTCCGCAGA
>DASRJP010000406.1:0-9274 GCA_035649415.1 Pirellulaceae bacterium
CCGCCCGGCATTCAAATCGTCCACAATCACGACAAAGTCGATGTCGCTGATCCCTTCCAGGCCGCTACCGTGCAGGAAACTGCCGGTGAGCGTCGCCGAGAGAATCCAGTCGAACCGCTGGACGGTCTCGCGGAGGGCGGCAACGATTTGCTGCCGCATGTGGTCCGCCGCTCCGCGGCACGAAACGCTCATGTTCGCTGACAGGTGAGCCGGCGCTTGTGAAGCGAGCTGGTCCCACCCTGCCGGGCCGGCGAGATGCGTCGAAAAAGAGGTCGTCATGTTCAGGCTGCCTTGCCCATGTGCCGCGTCGCTAGCGCGAACGTCGCCAGCCGATGCGGCTCCAATCCTTGGAGTTCGAAGATGTCGAGTGCGGTGAAGCGGCCGCGCTCGCAGGACAGGCTTTCAATCTGTCCCGAAGATGAGTCGAGCAGGCCGAATACCTGTCGGACGTGCGGCCACTGGCGCGGTTGCACCGACGCGATGGTCAAATGCGGTATCCAGCCGTCGCCCACGTATGGAAAGCCAAACAGGGTCGCACGCTGCCGCTGCTCATCCGATAACAGCGGCAATCGCTCGCTGAGTGCCGACAGTGTGGTCGACGCGTCGTGCAGCGGCGCGAGTGCCGCAAGCACTTCAAGCTGCACGCGCCGCAGCCGTTGGCACGTTTCGTTATTGAGCCGGCATACCAACGTATTTCGGCCCGTCAGCGGATCGTTTTCAAAGACGTGCCAGCCGCCGAGCGCGACGTTGGGCATTTGAATCGTGGCTGCCAGATGCTCAGCCCGGCGAAGTGCTGCCGCCATGCGGCCGGCGGTAAAGTCCGCGACGTAGAGCGTGGCGTGCGGCGGGTCGGTGGCATAAAGCTGCGGTCCGGCCGCCGCTAGCAGCCGTCGCTTGTACTGTCGCACGAGCGCGTCGAGCGACTTGTCAGGACGCAAGGCGACCACGAGTCGTGTCGTTTCAGCAGGCATGGGAGGATCCTGGCTAGCGTCAACGGAAAATCGGGGCCTATGGTAATCCTGGCTGGCCGAATTGACCTAGAGCAGTTGGGAGGGCGGCCGACTCCGCATCGTCGGCAGGGGGAAAAGGCAAGTGCCGGCGTATGAGGCTCGAGCGGTGGTACGATGGGCAAATGATGCAGCCCAACTTGCCCGAATTTCGATCCTGATTTCCCCCCCTCCATGACTCACGCTCACAACCGCCGCGCTTGGGATGACATGGTGCGCCAGCAGCAGCGATTCACGCGACCGGCCCCAGACGACGACTTTCTCGATCCACTTGCCGTGGTGGATGGCGTCGGTTGGCTCGGCGAGGACATCCGCGGCAAACGGCTGCTCTGCCTGGCGGCCGGCGGAGGAAAGCACTCGGCCCTATATGCCGCGGCGGGAGCGGAAGTGACCGTCGTAGACATCAGCCCGGCGATGCTCGAACTCGACCGGCAAGTTGCGGCCGAACGCAAGCTGGCGGTGCGCACCATCGAGGCCTCGATGGACGACATGCCGGCACTGGCCAGCGCCGAATTCGACATCGTGATCCATCCCGTCAGCACCTGCTATGTGCCGCAAATCACCCCCGTGTACCGCGAAGTGGCCCGCGTCACTCGCGCGGGCGGCATTTACATCAGCCAGCACAAGACCCCTGCGAGCCTGCAGGCCGACGTCTCGCCTTCAGTTCGCGGCTACGAGTTGCTTGAACCGTACTACCGCAGCGGGCCGCTTCCGAATGTCGTCGGCAGCCGCCATCGCGAGGAGGGGACGCTCGAGTACCTGCACCGCTGGGAGGAACTGCTCGGCCTCATGTGCCGCGCCGGCTTCGTCATCGAAGACCTGTTTGAGCCGCGACACAACGATGAGCGGGCCGAGCCCGGCGGCTTCGGCCATCGCAGCCGGTACGTGGCGCCTTACGTGCGAATCAAGGCCCGGCGCACGGGAGACACGAGCCGGTCGCTGCCGGAAAAGAAAATCCTGCTGAGTTAGCCGGATCGCCGAAGCGCTGCTTGCATGGCGGTGCCGCCGGAAGTTGCTACCCCTGCTTGAGCAGCTCGCGCTCCACAAAGCCAGTGTCCACCAGTCCCTCGACAAACGTCGTGTGGCTGAGGAGCTGTTTGTGGAACGGCGCTGTCGTCTTGATGCCGTCGATCCGCAGCTCGTCGAGGCAGCGGATCATGGTAGCGATGGCATCAGCCCGCGTCGGCCGGTGGACGATCAGCTTTCCGATCATCGAGTCGTAGTACGGCGGCACGCTGTATCCGCTGTGAGCGTGCGAATCGAAGCGGACGCCCAACCCGCCGGGAATGAACATCTGTTTGATCAGTCCCGGCGACGGCTGAAAATTCTTTTCCGGGTTCTCGGCGTTGATGCGGCATTCGATGCAGGCGCCTGTTTGCTTCACGTCGGCCTGCGAAAACGGCAGCGGCTCGCCGGCGGCCACACGGATTTGCGTCTTGATCAAGTCGATGCCGGTCACCATTTCCGTAACCGGATGCTCGACCTGAATGCGGGCGTTGACCTCGATGAAGTAGAAATTGTTCTGCTGATCGACGATGAACTCGACGGTGCCGGCATTGGTGTAGTTCGCTTCACGGATGAGCCGGACGGCCGCATCGCACATGGCCATCCGCTTGTCCGCCGGAAGTCTCGGGGCCGGGCTTTCCTCGATCAGTTTCTGGTGACGCCGCTGGGTCGAGCATTCGCGCTCGAAGAGGTGGCACACGTTGCCGTGCTGATCGGCAATGATCTGCACCTCGACGTGCCGCGGCCTCTCGATGTATTTCTCGAGGTACACGCCTGCATTGCCGAAGGCGGCCTGGGCTTCGGTCCGAGCCTGGGTGATGGCCACCTTGAGAGCCAGCTCGTTGGCCGCCACGCGCATCCCTTTGCCGCCGCCGCCGGCAGTCGCTTTGATGAGAACGGGGAAGCCGATCTCGCGGGCGACGCGGACCGCTTCGTCCTCCGCCTCGATCAGTCCCGCGCTGCCGGGGACCACCGGGACATTGGCCTTGCGGGCCATGACCCGCGCGCGGTTCTTGTCGCCCAGCGCTTCCATGGCTTCCGGCGTCGGACCGATGAAGTCGATCTTGCAGCTCCGGCAGACTTCGTTGAAGTCCGCATTCTCGGCCAGAAATCCGTAGCCAGGATGAATCGCGTCCACGTTGCCGACTTCGGCTGCACTGATGATCTGCGACTTTTTCAGGTAACTGTCGGCCGATTTCGGCGGACCGATGCAGATCGCTTCGTCCGCCAACTGAAGATACTGACTGCCGCGGTCGGCCGTGCTATAGACGCAGACCGTCTCGATGCCGAGCTCCTTGCAGGCCCGGATGATGCGCAGGGCGATCTCGCCGCGGTTGGCGATGAGAATGCGTTTGAACATCGGCCGGCGCTATTGGGAGGTATCGACTTTGAAGAGCGGTTTTTCGAATTCGACCGCTTCGCCGTCGTCTACCAGGATGGCGACGATCGTGCCGCGGACTTCGGCAGGAATTTCGTTGAAGACCTTCATGGCCTCGATGATGCAAACGGTGGAGGTGGTATCCACCTTGCTGCCGACCTTGACGTAGGGCTCCGTTTTCGGATTGGGCCGGGAGTAAAAGGTTCCCACCATGGGGCTTTTGATGAGGGCAATGTTCGGACCATCACTCACTGGTGCGGGCCTGGCCGCCGCGGGCGGATATGGGGTCGCTGCCGTTGGGAGCGCGGGAGGCGGGGTTGAATAGGAAGGTTGTGGCCCCTCCTTCGGTCCCCGACAGAGGCGGATGCGATGACGGGCCTCGCGAAGGTCGATTTCCGACAGGTCATGCTCCTTCATCAGCTCGATCAGGCGGCGAATCCGATCGAGTTCGAACACGCTCTCGGGACTGGTGCCGGAGTCATTCATCGTGATTTTCTCGGCTTTCTTGGACGAATGGCTTTTTGCCGTGGCCTTTCCATCCAGCCGGCGTTTCTTTGGTTTTCCGGATTCGGCCATAGCGAAAAAGAGGAGCGTCGGGAAAGTCTGACGAAGCGGTAGAAATCAAGGAATAACACGCAACTTTCGAGCTGTGACGTTGCCCCTTCTCGACCGGCATCGGGTTGCAAGAGCGACAGCGCCGTCGCAGCAAAGGACTTCCTTTGATTTGCCGCAAAGCTTTACTGTTTCTGGAATTTGGGCAGAGTGTAATTAGGGTGGTAGGGGGCGTCAAGTAAGAAGGAACCACATCGATCCCCTCGATATATGTAGTTAATCAATTTTGAATTTTTTATTAATGAGGTGATTGCAGCGCACCGTGACAATAATCCAGAAATACACCGTCTTTCTATAGAAGGCTACTTGCACGTCCACACCGATTCGCCTAAAAAGAGTGCTGTGCAAGAGCGTCTGACGCGAGGTTTCAGTCGCGATTGCCTGTGTGGCTGGTGCAGTCCGGAACAGGGCACCAGACATACCCCACTTGAAGCGGCTGGCGCGGGTCAGCCGTCCCACCCTTTATCACCCACCTTTACCCGAGGCGCCTGTGGCTCAAACCAACCAGGGTGACTCGCTGCTGCGCTGGGATCGCGGCACTCGCCGCCAGGCGATTGTCCAGTCGCTCCTTTCGGAGGTGTTTCAGGGCAAGATCCGCGCCGGCACTCACCTCGTGACGCAGGAACTCGCCAGCCGCTTTTCCGTCAGTCATACGCCGATCCGCGAGGCCCTGATCGCGCTAGCCGGGATCGGAATCGTTGATCTCCTGCCTAATCGCGGCGCAATCGTTCGCAATGTAACGGCCCAGGATGTGCGCGAAGTCTGTCAGGTGCGGCGCGCCCTGGAATGTGAAGCGACCCGATCCGCCTGCGGGCGCATCGATCTGGCGAGACTGCACGAACTGGCCGACGAGCTCAAAGAGCTGATGTCGGTCAAGCCGACGTCGCGGCTGAAATTCGTCGAACAGGCCCGCGCAGTGGACAGCCGCCTGCACGACCTGATTGCCGAGTCATGCGGAAATGCCTTCCTGGCCAAGGAACTGAGCCGCCTGAAAATGCTCTTTCGCGCTTTTCGGGACGTGGCATGGGAAAAGGACGAAGCCCGCAGCGATTCGCACCGGCTGGGTGAAGAGGCCCGCGAACATCTGGCGATCGTGGACGCCCTGCTGGCAGGAAATTCCAAAGAGGCCGCCCGGGCGATGGCCCGGCACATCGTATCTGGGGCACGTTACTGGAGCCGCGCGCTTCCCGCCAACGGCGACGGTAGCAATGGCGATGCTCATCGCGTAAAGTCAACCGGGCGAAAAAACAAAGTTGCATCGATATCCGGCGATGCGGGTTCGATGGCACAGGAACCCAGTCCCGACCCTATGGCCACCTTGACGACGGGAGAGAGTGGATGACCCGACTTCTTGCACCAGGCATCATTCTGGCGGCAGCAGCGACGCTCCAGGCAGCCGAGCCAGCCATTCAATACAACCGCGATGTCCGTCCCATCCTGGCCGAGGCATGCTTCAAATGCCACGGGCCGGACAGCGCTTCGCGCAAGGCCGACCTGCGGCTCGACCAGCGCGACGTGGCGATGGACATGACCGCCATCGTTCCCGGCAAGCCGGACGAGAGCGAACTGATCCGCCGCATCTTCTCCACCGACGCCGATGAAGCGATGCCGCCAAAAGAGCAGCAGCGGCAGCTCAAGCCGGAGGAAAAGGAACTTCTCAAGAAGTGGATCGAGGCGGGAGCCGAATACCAGGTCCACTGGTCGTTCATCGCGCCGACGCGGCCAATGCCCCCGAGCGTAAAGAACGCCTCCTGGGTCCGCACGCCGATCGACAGCTTCGTTTTGGCCAGGCTGGAAGCGTTGGGTCTGTCTCCCGCTCCCGAGGCCGATCGCCGCACGCTGGCCCGCCGCGTCGCGCTGGATCTCACCGGTCTGCCGCCGCCGCCGGAGCTGGTCGAGGCCTTTGTCAATGACAAGTCCGATGACGCCTATGGGAAACTGGTGGACAAGCTGCTGGAGTCGGAAAAATGGGGCGAGCACCGCGGCCGCTACTGGCTCGATGCGGCGCGCTATGCCGACACCCATGGCATTCACTTCGACAATTACCGGGAGATGTGGTCGTACCGCGACTGGGTGATCAAAGCATTCAACACCAACATGCCATTCGATCGGTTCACGACCGAGCAGCTCGCCGGGGATTTGCTCCCCAATCGGACGCTCGACCAGCAGATCGCGTCGGGCTTCAATCGCTGCAACATCACGACCAACGAAGGGGGGACGATTCCGGAAGAGTACCTCGTTCTCTATGCCCGCGATCGCACCGAGACCACGTCGCAGGTCTGGTTGGGTATGACGACGGGCTGCGCCGTGTGCCACGACCACAAGTTCGACCCAATCAAGCAGCGTGAATTCTACGAACTGGCGGCGTTCTTCAACAACACGACGCAACCGGCGATGGACGGCAACATCAAGGACACGCCGCCGATCGCCATGGTGCCGACTCCCGAGGACCGCCCCCGCTGGGAGCAGCTCCAGCAGGAGCTGGCCGGCATTCGCGGACAGGTCGACGAGCGGAAAAAAACCGCCCAGGCTGACTTCGAAAAGTGGCTGGCGAGCGTTCAGCCGGCCGACCTGGCCAAGTATATGCCGACGGACGGATTGCACGTATCCGCGCCGCTGGATGAGGGGAGTGGCAACACGCTGAAAGTGAGCGTTGATGGCAACCCGCGCGAGCTGTCGCTCGGCGAAGGATATACCTGGGGGCAGGAGCGCAACGAAAAGAAGGCGCTCTCGCTACAGCCGGGGCCGGTGTCCGTGGAATTGCCGGACGTCGGCGACTTTGAAGCGGACCAGGGCTTCTCGACCAGCCTGTGGGTCTCGCTCGGCCGCCGCGGTCAAACGGGAGCGCTTGTCGCCCGCATGGACAACACGATGGATTTCCGCGGCTGGGACATGTGGATGGAAGGGGACAAGGTGGGCATGCACATCATCAACAAGTGGCAGAGCGACGCGCTCAAGGTCGTCTGTCAAACGCCGCTGGAGCCGCGAAAATGGACGCACGTCACGGTGACCTACGACGGCTCGAAGAAGGCCGCCGGCGTGAAGGTCTACTACAACGGTCAGCTACAGCCGGTCAGCGCGCAAGCCGACGCGCTCAAGAGCACGATCAAGACCGCCGTGCCGCTAAAGATCGGCCAGCGGCATACGAGCGAGCGGCTGAGCGCCGTCACGCTCCAGGACCTGCGGATCTACAAGCGAACCCTCGCGCCGCAGGAATGCGAGCAGCTGGCCCGCATCGACCAGCTCGAGGCGTATTTTGCCAAAGCGGCCGACAAGCGTACGCCGGAAGAACGCAACCAGGTATTTGACTGGTACCTGGCGACGCTCGATCAGCCGATCCGCGAACTGGATGCGAAGGTGAAATCGCTCCAGCAGGAAGAAGTGCAGCTCAAGGCCCGCGGCACAATCGCCCACGTGATGCAGGAGAAGTTGGACCCGGCGATGGCCTTCGTGCTGTTCCGCGGCGAATACGACAAGCGCCGCGACCAGGTAAGTCCTCGCACTCCAGAGATTCTGCCGCCGCTGCCGGAGGGAGCGTCGAAAGACCGGCTCGGCCTGGCGAAATGGTTGCTCGAGCCACAGCATCCGCTGACCGCTCGCGTCACGGTCAACCGCTTCTGGCAGGAGCTGTTCGGCACCGGCATCGTCCGCACCAGCGGGGACTTCGGCGTGGCTGGCGAACTGCCCAGCAACCAGGAGCTGCTCGATTGGCTGGCCGTTGACTTCCGCGAGTCAGGCTGGGACATCAAGCGGTTCTTCAAGCAAGTCGTGATGAGCGCCACGTATCGCCAAGCGGCAATCACGACGCCTGAGAAGCTGGAGAAGGATCCGCAGAATCGGTTCTTCTCGCGCGGGTCGCGGTTCCGCATGGATGCCGAGATGTTGCGCGATTACGCGCTGGCGGCCAGCGGTTTGCTTTCAAGCAAAATCGGCGGGCCGAGCGTCAAGCCGTATCAACCCGACGGAGTGTGGGAAGCGGTGGCGATGATCGGCAGCAATACGCGCGACTACAAATCCGACAGTGGGGAGAACTTGTATCGCCGGAGCATGTACACCTTCTGGAAACGGGCGGCCCCGCCGGCCTCGATGGAGATCTTCAACGCCCCAGCCCGCGAGGTGTGCACCGTCCGTCGCGAGCGGACCAACACGCCGCTCCAGGCGCTGGTTACGCTCAACGATCCGCAGTTCGTGGAGGCGGCGCGGCGGCTGGCGGAGAACACTTTGAAATCGGGTGGCGACGCCGACGACAGCCGAATCGATTACATCGCCAGACGCCTATTGAGCCGGCCGTTCACAGCCACCGAGTTGGCCGTTGTGAAGCAGTCGCTGGCAGACCTGGCCGCACACTATTCCGCCAACGAAGCTGACGCCAAACAGCTCATCGCCACCGGCGAGTCGAAACCCGACCCGGCGCTCGATCCCAAGTCGCTCGCGGCCTGGACGATGCTAGCCAACGAGCTGATGAATTTGGATGAGGTGCTTAATAAATAATACGGTGCACTCGCTCCGCCGGTGCACTGGTTTTGAATGGCGCCCAGTTTACCGGGTCCGCAACCAGCTAAGAATCAATTCGCGACAGGAACCACTCGATGTTGTCATTAAACGAGTTCAAACAGAATCTCACCCGCCGCCACTTTTTTGCCGCCGGCTCGCACCTGCTCGGCGGCGCCGCGCTGGCGACGCTAGCAGCGCAGAGCGGATTAAACGTTGCCACGGCCGCGGAATTGGCTTCTGGCCGCAAGCTGACCGACGTCAAAACGCTCCAGCACTTTCCCGGCAAAGCCAAGCATGTCATCTACCTGCACATGGTCGGCGGCCCGTCGCAGATGGACCTGTACGACTACAAGCCCGTGATGAACGAGTGGTACGACAAGGATCTGCCCGACTCCGTCCGCATGGGCCAGCGCCTGACGACGATGACCAGCGGCCAGGCCCGCTTTCCCATTGCGCCGTCTAAGTACAAATTCGCCCAGCACGGCAAGTGTGGCATGTGGGTCAGCGAAATGCTGCCGCACACCTCCAAAATGGTTGACGAGATGTGCTTCATCCGCTCGATGCACACCGAGGCCATCAATCACGAGCCGGCGATAAGCTACATTCAGACTGGCAATCAGATCACCGGCCGCCCCTGCCTGGGCTCCTGGATGTCCTATGGCATGGGATCGCTCAACGATGACCTGCCCACGTTTGTCGTTCTCGTCGCCAAACCGTCCAACCAGGAGCAGGTGCAGGCGATCTCCGCGCGGCTCTGGTCTAGTGGCTATCTGCCGGG
>DASRJP010000407.1:0-19466 GCA_035649415.1 Pirellulaceae bacterium
ATTGCGTACCTTGGACCCTCCTTGCCAAAGCCGCTTTCTTTCACGCCTCCGTAAGGCATCAGGTCCGCCCGCCAGGCGGGACCCCAGTTGATGTGCAGGTTGCCCGCTTCCACCCGCCGGGCGAAAGCCAGCGCGTGGTCGATGTTCTGCGTAAAGATGCCTGCTGACAAGCCATAGCGAGAGTCGTTGGCCAGTTCGATGGCGGCATCGACATTCCCGGCGCGAGCCACGCCGACCGCCGGTCCAAATAACTCATCGCGGCAAATGCGCATCTGCGGTTGCACGTCGGCCAGCAGCGTCGGCTCGTGAACTGTCCCGGACCGTTTGCCGCCGGCGACCAGCCGTGCTCCCTGGGCCACGGCTTCGCCGATCCAAGCGTTGACGCGCTCGGCATCCCGCTGGCGAATCATCGGCCCCATCCGTGTTCCCTCGGCAAGCGGATCCCCCACGGCGATGCTGGCCACCTTTTTCCGCAAGACGTCGAGCAGATCGGCGTAGATCGCATCGAGCGCCACAACGCGCTGGGTGGAGATGCAAACCTGGCCGGCATTGCCGTAGCCTGTCGCTACTACGGCATCGGCTACTTTGTTCAAGTTGGCATCTGGGAGGATGATCAGCGGACTGTTGGAGCCCAGCTCCATGGTGACTCGTTTCAGCCCCGCGACGGCACAGATTTGTTTGCCCACTTCCACGCTGCCGGTGAAGCTGATTTTTCGGACCCGCTCGTCGCTGCACAGCGCTCGGCCCAGTTCGCTCCCGCCGCCGGTGAGACAGGCGATCGCCAACGGTGGCAGCCCGGCTTCCAGGAGCAGTTCGACCAGACGCAGGGCCGACAGCGGCGTGTCGCTGGCGGGCTTGATTACGACGGCGTTGCCGGCGGCTAGAGCCGGCCCCACTTTGTGGCAGACCAGATTGAGCGGGAAGTTGAACGGCGTGATCGCGACGACCACGCCGCAGGGGACGCGGAGGGTGAAGCCGAATTTGCCAGCGCCACCCGGTGCGCCGTCCAGCGGCAGAACTTCGCCTGCCAGTCGCTTGGCTTCCTCGGCGGAAAGCTCAATCGTCTCCGCGGCGCGACCTGCCTCGAATTCTCCTTCTGCCAGCGTCTTTCCTTCTTCGAGGCTGATGAGGCGGCCCAGTTCTTTTTGTCGCGCGAACATGGCATCGGCCGTGCGGCGCAGTATCTGAAATCGCTCATATCCGGACAATTGCCGCATGAGCGCCGCTCCGCGGACGGTGCTATCAATGGCGGCATCGACGTCGGCCGGACCAAGCAGCGGCACCGTATCGACAACGTGGTTGTCGAATGGGTGGCGAACCTCGATTTTTGTGTCCCGTTCCACCCAATCGCCGGCAAAAAAAGCCTTCATCGTCAAATTCCTCAATCGGTTGCAGCCACGGGACTTGCGGCACGAAAAACGCCGCCGCTCGAGTTGGCAGTGACCAAACGTGTCACTACTTCCGCGATACCCATCAGCACCGGGGCAGGACTTTCCGGCCCTGGTACGCAGCTTCAATCTGCGGCACGATTCTTCCCGCCTTGCAGGAGTTTGAGCCATGAAGGAGTACGTCGTCCAGTCGGGACCCCTGAAGATTTCCGTGCTTGCCGATTGCCCCCGAGAGGCGGCGCTGGAAGCCGTCGCTTGCTGGCACGGACGCTGTGAGGGAGACGTGTTGCCTGCGCGTCCGGGCGGTATGCAGCCGGAACTAGTCGTGCGGAGGCGCGGGCGGCACGTGTTACGTCAATTCTCGGCGGTACGTTTGCTGGCCCTCGTCCAAGGCCAGAGCGTCACGCAAACTTGGAAACAACTGCTGCGTCGAACTGCTACCTCACCTAACTGATGCACCGTGCATTCGCTGCATGGTAGCGCAGTCGAAGACAGCGTCGTTGTGCTTACAGTACGCCGGCGATTGGTTGGCACCACACTTGCTCTGGGACATTTTCACCTAATCAATCATCACCCCTTCTCAGGGAAACAGGAAACAGGAGCACCTCACCATGGCCAAGTTTTACGTTGAGTCTGGCAATTTGCGAATGGTCATCACCGCTAATAATAGCCGCGGCGCGGCGCTTTGGGCCGTCCATCGGGCGCTGTCCGGCGTGCTGCCGTTCGTTACCGACGACAGCGAAAATCCTACAACGAGTGATGGTCAGCGTTTCAAACTCGACGAGACGATCCGGGTGAATCAACGCGGTTTCGATCGCGACAACGGGCGAAAGTTTGATTCGCTCGATTTGATCACCGAATGGAGCCAGCTCATCCTGGCTCTTAGTCGGCTGGAACAGGATCTGGCACACCAACCGGTGGAAGCCGCCGTATGACCGACACGCGGTAAGTCTCAATTTGTCCTACCGGCCGTGCAGTCCCTGGAGCGATTGCCGGCCGGTTTCTTTTTGCGGCACACAAGTCAAATTGTGCCGATTAGGAAAACCCTGCGAATCGTGCCAAATGGCTGAAGATTGACGATTCGTCCGACGATAATGGGTGCAGGGTTGGTGAGAGCCAGCTCCCGGTTCTGGTAGCGGGAACAATTCCGCTGCCGATGTCGATAATTGACGCAAGTTGCTTTCATTAAAATACTTACATCGCAGTGTTGATCGCCAGAAGCGAGGAGTTTACCTAAATCATTGCCAATCAGTAACTTGCAGTTTCCCCTGCGATGGGTGAATCTCAGTTACTTTCCAGTTTAGAACCGAAGGTTACAGTCGCTTCCTAAGGAGCACAAATTCCGACTCAGCTTGACTCTAGTACTTATGGCATCTACACTTGGAGCGTGAATGGAGTGGCCAAAACAAGCCCCATTCGACTCCAAATGCCAGGCTGTCAGAGGAGAGCCAGTCGTGACCAAGAAAGAGATCGTTAAGACGATTTCCGAAGCGATTGGGATGACCCAATTGAAGACCAAGGAAATCGTCCAAAAGACATTTGACGCGATTGTGGAGACACTGGTTGAGGAGAAGCGAATCGAGCTAAGGAACTTCGGCGTGTTTGAGGTGAAGGAGCGGGCCGCTCGAAAAGCCCGCAATCCTCGCACCGGTCAGCGCGTTGACGTGCCCGAGAAATTCGTCGTAACCTTCAAGCCTGGTAAGGAGATGGAAGAAAAGGTTCGGCAGTTGGAGGCCAAAAAACGGGCCTCGCAAGCCGGGGCCGCCCCAATGGGATCCAATGGTACCGGGGCCGAAGTCCCTCGAGCGATCCAGCCGGCTCCCCAATCATCGACCGGGACCTGATCCAGAAACTTCCGCAATGCGAAAGTCCAATCAGCATCAATAGTTGCCTGCTGCCGCGGAATGTGGCCAGCGGCGAATAGGTTGCGGGTTGATCGCCTACTGGAACATTCAGAGCACCGCCCAAGAGGTTTCCTCGCCGCGGACGACAAATCAACCCCGAAATGGACGCAAGGGCGCGGCCACCGGCACTTAGGTGCCGACGACTACCCCACGCTCCAAGCGGGCGATCCTTTCATGGAGGAAAGATCGATGCGTCGGTTCATGATGGCAGCCGCCTGCCTGCTGGTACTTTGTAGCAATGTGGGCTGCTTCATTCCGATCTTTAGTGGCGATCCCGCCACGCGCACGCGACAGTTGATCTACACGTCTGAGGATCAACGGCAGATTCTCCAGGAGTGGGAACGCGCCTGGTTCCTCGATCAGCCGAGCCACTTGACGCCGCATCGCGTTCATGGCGGCGTAATCTAGCCGGTCCTTGATTTTCAAATTCGAGCCCGCGTCGAGCCCTCCGCTTGACGCCGGGCTTTTGTCTGCGCGCAGCCACCGGTAAATTCAAGGGCAATGGCAGCATTCTCAATCTCGGCAACCAAATCCACAGCGCCATCGACCGCCACCGTCAGTCTCGGCGTCGAATTGGGGCGTTTGAGCTTGAGAAACCCGATCCTCGCAGCATCGGGCACGTTTGGTTACGCCCGGGAGATGGAACATATCGTCGATTTCGCGCGGCTTGGCGGCTTACTTCCCAAAACGGTGACTCGACTGCCGCGGCCAGGAAACACGCCGTGGCGCACTGTGGAGACCGCGGCGGGACTGCTCAATTCGATCGGCCTCGATAACGACGGCATCGATGCCTTTCTGGAACACCATCTGCCATACCTGGCGACGTTGCCCACTGCAATCATTGTGAGTATCGCCGGCAGCAGTCTCGATGAGTTCGTCGAGATGGCCCGTCAGCTAGATGGCCGGCCGGGCGTGGCGGCCCTGGAACTTAATATCTCCTGTCCCAACGTCGCCCGCGGCGTAGATTTTGGCGTGGATGCGGCGACCTGCGGACGGCTTGTCAGTTCGGTACGAGTCGCCTGTTCGCTGCCGGTGCTGGCAAAGCTGACACCGAACGTCACCAGCATCGGGCCGATTGCGGTGGCTGCAGCCGAGGCGGGAGCGGATGCCATCAGCGTGATAAACACCGTGCTGGGAATGGCGATCGACTGGCGCAAGCGGCAGCCGATGCTGGGAAACGTGATGGGAGGCCTCAGCGGGCCGGCCATCAAGCCGATCGCCCTGCGCTGCGTATTTCAGGCACGCCAGGCGCTGCGCGAGCGGGGCCTGGACACCCCGCTGGTGGGCATTGGCGGGATCGCCACGATCGACGACGTGATGGAGTTCCTCGTAGCGGGCAGCACCGCCGTCCAGGTGGGCACCGCGAACTATTACGATCCAACCGTGACTATGAAACTGGCGGAAGAGCTGCCAGCGTCGCTTGCCAGCCTGGGCGCCCGTTCGGTCGCTGATGTTGTGGGCACGCTCCGCGCTAGCTGACGGATGCGACGGCATTCCTCTGGCAAAAGTTACAAGCCATGCGTGTACTTTCCGGCATTCAACCGACAGGCCGCATTCACTGGGGAAATTATTTTGCCGCCATTCGCCAGTACATTGACCTGCAGCATGGCAACGAGGCGTACTACTTCATCGCCAACCTGCACGCGCTGACGACGATCCGTGATCGGCAGATCATGCGGCGCAATACGCTCGAGCTGGCGCTGGATCTGGTGGCGCTGGGCGTCGATCCGAACAAGGCGACGTTGTATGCCCAATCTGATGTCCCCGAGGTCAGCGAACTCTGTTGGCTGCTGATGACGCAGACGTCGATGGGCCTCCTGGAAAAATGCCACGCCTACAAGGACAAGAAAGACAAAGGACTGCCTGCCGATGCTGGGCTGTTCTCATACCCGGTGCTGATGGCGGCGGACATCCTGGCGTACGACGCAGACGTCGTACCGGTCGGACAGGACCAGATCCAGCACATCGAAGTGTGCCGCGACATCGCGGGCAGCTTCAACCACACGTTTGGCGAGGTATTCGTGCTACCCAAGGCCAAGGTGCTGGAAAGTGCCGCCAAGGTTCCCGGCATCGACGGCGAAAAGATGTCCAAGAGCTACAACAACACGATTGAGGTCTTCGAGCCGCTGAAGTCGATGCGAAAAAAAGTCATGCGGATCACGACTGATTCGCGGCCGATGGAACAGCCGAAGGAGCCCGAGGGAGATCACTTGTTTCAGCTCTATTCGTTGTTTGCTAGTCCGGCACAGCGGGAGGAGATGGTGCAGCTTTATCGCCGCGGCGGGTTCGGCTACGGGCAGGTGAAGAGCGCCCTGGCGGACGTAGCCGAAGCCTATTTGGCGCCCTACCACGCTCAGCGAGAGTCATTGGCGGCGAGGCCGCAGAAAGTGCTGGAAATTCTTCAGGATGGAGCCAGCCGGGCGCGACGCAAGGCCGGCGAGGTGCTCAATCGGGCGAAGAAAGCGTGCGGTTTGTCGGACTAACAGTCGCCCGCCAGTAAGACGGTGACACACGACAGAGCAAGGAGGCTCATATGCAGCTGAACGTATTTGCCTGGATTCGCGAAGGAGTCAAACGGAGCGTCCTGCTGGGCGTCTCGGACGCCATTGAATCGATCGGCGCTCCGGAGGGGGATAACGGGTCTCTCAAGCAGCGGCTGACGCAGCTGCTCTTGCCCGAGGCGATTGGGCTCCCCAGCACGCCAGCCCATGCGGGCAACCGAAGGCGGTTGGGCAAGTCGCTGCGGGACGTCACGCCCGATTCCCCCTAACGGCGTATCAATTCGCCCGGTTCGAATGCCAGTCCCTTGCTGGCGCGTCAGTTAGTTGAGCGGGTACGATGGGGCAATGCCCGCTCTCACACCGCTGCCGATTGACGATGTGCTGCCGGCGCTAGTCGATGCGCTAAGAGGGAGTAGTAGCGTCGTATTGCGCGCTCCCCCCGGGGCTGGCAAAACCACGCGCGTCCCGCCTGCCGTTCTGGACGCAGGACTGGCCGGAGCCGGAAAGATCGTGGTGCTTCAGCCGCGGCGCATCGCTGCCCGGGCAACCGCGGCACGCATCAGTGAGGAGCGGGGCAGTCGGCTCGGGGAAGAAATTGGCTACCAGGTGCGTTTTGAATCGCGAGCGGGTCGGCGCACGCGAATCGAGATCGTCACCGAGGGGATCATGCTACGGACGCTGGCCGACAATCCGTTTCTGGAAGGAATCAGCGTCGTCGTCTTCGACGAGTTTCATGAGCGCTCGCTGGCGAGCGACCTGGCGCTGGGCATGGTCCGCCAGGTGCAGCAGTCGGTCAGGCCGGAATTGAAAATCATCGTCATGTCGGCGACGCTCGCCGCCGAGCCGATTGCGGCGTATCTGCACCACTGCCCGATCGTCGAAAGCTCGGGGCGCATGTTTCCCGTGGAAGTGCGATACCTTTCTCAATTGGAAAAGCGGCCCTTGCCAGAGTTGATTGAAGAAGCGGCTCACGCCGCAATTTCCGATTCCAGCGGCGATTGCCTGGTGTTTCTACCGGGGGTTGGCGAAATCCGTCAGGTCGGCAGGCGACTGGCCCCCTGGTGCGAGCAGCAATCAATTCGTCTGCTGGAGCTGTATGGCGATCTGCCAGCCGACAGGCAGGACGAAGTCCTCAGGCCGTGCTGCGAGCGGAAGCTGATCCTGGCGACGAATGTCGCCGAAACTTCGCTCACGATTCCCGGCGTCACCTTGGTGCTTGACAGTGGCCTGGCGCGCGTCAGCCGCTATGACGAACATACGGGGCTCGATCGACTTGAACTGCTGCCCATATCCCAGGCCTCGGCTGATCAGCGAGCAGGCCGCGCAGGGCGGACGCAAGCGGGCATTTGCATTCGGCTCTGGCCACATGCGGCACATCGCCATCGTCCGCCCTTTGACGAGCCGGAGATTCGCCGAGTCGATCTGGCCGGCGCGGTGCTCCAGCTTCTGGCGTGGATCGAGCCGGAGGTTGAACAATTCCCCTGGTTCGAATCACCGTCGCCTGTTGTACTAGCTCAGGCCAGGCTGCTGTTGGCGCGGCTGGATGCCGCCGACGAGAGGGGAATTACGCCGCTCGGCCGGCGGATGGCTGCGCTACCCGCACATCCGCGCCTGGCGAGACTGCTGCTGGAAGGAAAACGCTTGGGCCACGCGAAACCGGCCGCGTTGGCCGCGGCATTGCTCTCGGAGCGAGATCCATTTTCACGCGAAGCGGGGCCGCGGCGGCGGCCTAGCCACAGCACGCCCAGCGACGTATTGGATCGCATCGCGGCGCTCGACGCCTTTGAGCAGGAGGGCAGGAAGGAATCTGCTGCGGGAACGCTGAATGCAGCAGCGGCCCGTACGATACTCAAGGCTCGCGATCAACTGTTGCGACTTGTCGATCAGGCCGAGGCAAAGTGCGAGCGCGAAGACCGCGAACATGACGAAGCCATCTTGAAGTCCATACTTGACGCGTTTCCCGATCGCGTCGCACGTCGCCGCTGGCCGGGGGATCCGCGCGGCGTCATGGTCGGCGGCCGCGGCGTGCGACTGAGCGAACAAACTGCTCTGGACGCCGACGTCGAATTGTTTGTCTGCGTCAATATCGATGCGGGCGAAGGGGAGGCGCTAGTCCGGCACGCGTCGGCTGTGCAGCGAGATTGGCTGTCCCCAGGACACATGAAAACGGCGATCGAAGTGTTCTTCGACGAATCGGCAGGACGCGTTTCGGCCCGCAAGCGGACGACTTGGAATGGATTGATGCTCGATGAA
The DNA here is from genome assembly GCA_035649415.1 of Pirellulaceae bacterium. GTDB lineage: Bacteria > Planctomycetota > Planctomycetia > Pirellulales > Pirellulaceae > DATKDU01. Next base: position 8,047 of record DASRJP010000407.1, read on the forward strand.
TCGGCAGCGGCACTCCCCGGGGACGAGCAGGTGACGCCAATACTCGCTCGCGCGGCGACGGACCATTGGCAACAGGCTTTTCCCACTGGCGATCCCGAAGTGACGACGTTCGTCAGCCGCATTCGCTGCCTGGGGCAGTGGATGCCGGAACTTGAACTGCCGCCACTGGACGAAGCGCAGCTCAAGCAGCTTTTGCCGCATGTCTGCTACGGTCGGCGATCATTGGCGGAAGTGCAGCGCGGTCCGTGGCTAGAGACGATTCGCGACCAACTTACATGGCCACAGCGGCAGGCACTAGACCGAGAAGTGCCCGAGCGGATTGAAGTTCCCAGCGGCAGCCGGATTGCGGTCGGTTATGAGCCAGGGCGGCCGCCCATTCTGGCAGTGCGAATTCAGGAAGTGTTCGGCATGCGGGAAACGCCGCGAATCGCCGGTGGCAGGGTGGCTGTCTTGCTGCACCTGCTTGCGCCGAACCAGCGCGTGGCGCAAGTCACCGACGATCTGGCAAGTTTCTGGGCCAAGACTTACGCGTTCGTGCGCAAGGATTTGCGAGCGCGATATCCCAAACATGCCTGGCCGGAAGACCCGTATACGGCAGTCGCGGAGAGAAGGCCGCGGAGGAAATGATCCGAATACTTACCTGTTACCCGCCGGCGTCGCCTCACTTGGCCGCGGCGGCTCGGGCTGCTGGCGAGACGAGTTGTCGGCGCGGCGTTCCGTCCCCGTCACCCTGGTGGCCCTCACGATCCTTAGCTCGCGACGTTTTTCCTTCGGCAAATAGTCGCGTTCCAGCAATTCGGGGTCGTACTGCGTCCACGATTCGCGAATGCTCTCGGCGCGGACCTCGCGAAGAACGTCGCCGTCGTTCCAGGTCGCCGTGTACGTGTCGTCATGCCAGTTGCGCTTGGGAAGCTGGGCTGGATTCTTCACCATCCGCCACGCCCGCACAACGTGACGGCAGTCAAGCGGCGACCAGTCGTAAAAAATGACCTGATCGAAGACGTGCCGACCGGCATCGTCGTAGAAATGGTTGACCTCGACGAGGTCCACCCGGTCCCGCGAGACATCCTCCTGCGGAGAAAGACCGCAGACGGCCACTAAAACGCCAAATGTAGAAGCAAGGGTTCCCATCGGTCACCTCCCTGTGACTTTTGCGATGAGACCCCGGGGTTTCGCGCTATCGTGTAGTATCGGATATACGCAGCAGGTGCAAGAGCGATTTTGAGCAACCTGTGAAGATTGTGAAGAATGCGGCAAGAGAAACGACAGTGCCGACGCGCGGCCGGGCGTGCTGTCAGTGTGCTCTTGCGCGCGACCAATCTCCAGTTTTGGCAGTCATCATGAAGCTGACGCTGCGTCGAGTATTGCTGTTTGCCGGCTTGCCGCTCGTCCTTGTTTGGATGCACCTGGCTGTTTCCCCTGAGGCCTTGGCAGCGCGATTTTTGCATGTGCAAATCGAACACAAGGGTGCAGTCATTCTGGAATCAGGCTTCGGAGCTGGCGACGAGGAAGACCGAGAACGTCTCTGGGGACTGCTCAAGGATGTAAAGCTCGTCGAAGTCGGTAGTTCGCTCTTGGCCAACGAAGGACATCAGCTCGTTCTCCAGGGCGATATTCGCATTACGATTCGCCATGTGGATCGAGAGCTTGTCAGTGTTCAGGTTGACAAGCTGCTGCTTCACCGGGCTGTTGCCGGCAATCGCACATGGCATTTGCCACGAGAAGAAATCGAGCGGACGGCAATCCAGGGTGGACTGGACGTGGCGCGGCTGTACCCACCCGAGCGCAGCAGGTGGGGAGTGGTGATGGCCGTCGCTGCGGTCGCTGGCGGCGGGTTGATAGCACTGGCGATATGGCTTTCGACGTTCTGGATCCTCCGTCGCGTCGGCGGCCGCCAGCCGAAGACGACCTGATACCGACCTGGCGTCATAAGACGTCGTCGCCAAGCGCCTTTTTGAGCGTTTCTACGTCAGGAAATTCAACGAGATGGGCAACGTCATCGACAGGGACCCAGGTGGTGCGCCCCTTGGACCAGTTGTCAGGCATGCCGTCGTCCACCGTTTGACCAACGATGAACGCCTGATTGCCGAATTGTTTTACTTCGAACTTTTCCAGCGTGGCGCTTGTTTCCGGATCGCTCCTGAAGGAGATTACCACGACTTTGCCGGCAAATGGGGATTTAGCCGTCACGTCCGCAGTGGGCGCCGTTGCGCCTTTGGGCGCCTGCGCGGTCGCCAGCGACACGGCCAGCCACAGCGCGAATGCCGCGGCAAGAGTAATTCCCAGAATAGTCGTGGACCTCATCTCCGGCTCCTTGCAAAAGGGGAAATCTACATTGTCACACCTCGTCCACTGGATACAGTGGCCGGCGGCGACGGTAGCGCAGCGACTCGAAGCGATGGCTGTGCAATGCCGGGGCATCGACCAGATGGATCGAGCCGGCAATTCGCTCAAAGCCGCTGCGAAAATGTGCTGCGCTCTTGACTGCAATGTACTTCATCGCCGCACAGTCGATCCCCAGCGAGCGAGCAAACGCAGTGTCGAGCGGTTGCTCGCGGCGCGACACGACGACGATGGAAATGCCGCCGGCCCGCAGCCAGGCGCTACGACCGAGATTTCCGGTCAGGCCAGCGTACATTGGTCCGTCGTAACAGAACGATCCGTCGGAGAGTGCCACGACCTCGACATCGAGTTCCACTGGGGCGCCTTGCTCCGGGTGCGACTTGCCCCCGAGCGGCAATCGTATTTTTGCGCCCCGGCCTGCGCGATGCGACTGCTCCGCCGCTGCGGGATCTGCGAGATACAAGAGCAACGCGTTGTTCAGACGCCGGTCCACGAAAGTGCGAAGAACGGCCGTCGAATCGCCCGGAGCGCCACCTCCCGTGTTGTCGTTGTAATCTCCGAGCACGATCGGCCAGCGCCCCAGCCGCTCTCCGGCAGCAATTCCTTCGTCGATGCTCATCGGTCGCTCGTACCAGCGCTCTCGATGCTCCCAAATCCAGCCGGCGAGATCGGACGCCGCCCGCTCCGCCAGCTCGTTATTTCCGTCGGCCACCACGAACACGCTGGCCCCAAGCTGCGGCACGTCGGCCCAGGGAAAGCCGGTGGACACGCTTGCCGAGAGAATCCCCGGCTGCTGCTCAAGCTGGTGTAAACGCCGCAGCACTTGGTCCATGGGCGGATGAGCCGTTACCTGGCGCTGGGAACTCCAGAACATGGGAAGTTGTGCCAGGGCGGTGACGGGATGAACCTCGCCGCGAATCGTCCGCGCCAGAATCTGTCCCGCCTCGCGGCCGCGATCGGCCATATCGACGTGCGGGTACGTGTCGTAGCCGATGCTCGCATCGGCAAGCTGCATCCGCCGAGGCGTATGGTTGCCGTGCAAATCGTACGTGACGGCAATTGGACGGTCGCGGCCGATGACGTCGCGAACCGCCGCCACGACGTCGCCGTCCCCATCCTCGATTCCCTCGATCACCATGGCGCCGTGCAAATCGAGCAGGACGCCGTCCAGCGGCGCGGCGGCATCGGCCGCCCGCAGCCGCTCGAGTAGCTCCGCTTTCAGCAGTTCATAGTCCGCTCGCCGGATCACACCGCTGGGATACGCAAATGCCCAAAGCAGCGGCACAATCTCGAATCGCTCGTCGGCTGCGACAGCAAAGAAACCGCCCACGCACGTATTGGCCCCGCGAAACCGGTCGCCGATCGCATCCCCCCGAAACAGACCAAAGCCTTGCTCGAAATCGGTGACGGTAGTGGGAAACGGCAGGAACGTGCTCGTTTCGTGCAGAATGCCCCCCACGGCGACACGCATGATGAAATCCTCGCCACTTTTGTCGTCGCCGTCGCCAAACAGCTCCCGCCGCGAACTCCAAAAGTGCCCCGGATACGATTCGAACGTACGACCTACGGTTTAGGAAACCGTTGCTCTATCCCCTGAGCTACCGGGGCAAAAAAATTCGCGACTTCGTGTTGGTCTTCGGTGTTATGGCTCCTGGTCGCGGGTGCCAAAAGTCCGCCTGAAGCGGTCCATGGCCAATTCTAAACGCCTTCTTACCACACGCAAACCCACCGCGATTATTCACTGGAGGCGCCAGGTGGCAATGGGAACTGGCACGCTTTCGCTCTCCCCACTAGGGAGCAGTCGCCAGGCATTGAAGGTTCGCGGCACGCGATGACTTTCGCGGACGAATGAGCAGCAAATGCGTTCGGCGTGTAAGCTGTAATCTCGCTGGCGATGTCGCTCGGCGTCCGCGTCTTGAAGACCAGGTTGCGAAAAAAGTGTGATCCATGAACATCTTCGACAAGCTTTGTGCCGTGCTGGCGTTTCTCCTGGGTGTGGTGTTGCTCGTGCTCGGGGTCATTGGCTTATTCACCGGTTGCAAGGCCCATTTCACTCTGCCCCCGGTGCTGGGTGCAATTCCCGCGCTGGTCGGATGGGGGATCGTGAGAGCCGTCTATTTCGCCTGGACTCGTCCAGCAAGCGAGGCCGGAGCCGCGCCGTACGACAAGCCGGGCACGTTCGCTGGCGGCGACCTGGACCTGAAGTGAGGCAAGTCAGTCGATAACCGGATTTGCCGAGATGTGGAACGTGTTTACAATCGAACAGATTCCGAAAACCTCCTTCCATGGCCGAAATCCGTGTCGGCATATCAGGCTGGACATACTCGCCCTGGCGAGGGAAGTTTTATCCGCGCGGATTGCCACAAAGGCTCGAGCTGGCATACGCCAGCCGGAGGTTCAGCGCCCTCGAGATCAATGGAACGTTCTATTCGTTACAGCGACCTTCAAACTTCCAGTCCTGGTACCACGACACGCCGCCCGGGTTTGTCTTCGCCATCAAGGGCGGTCGCCATGTTACGCACGTGCTCAAGCTCAAGGAGCCGCGGCAGGCACTGGCGAACTTCTTCGCCTCCGGACTTCTCGCCTTGCGTGAGAAGCTTGGCCCGATTCTCTGGCAGTTCCCACCGTCATTGTCATTCGACGAGGACCGGTTCAAGCAATTTTTTGATCTCTTGCCACGCGACACGGTGGAGCTTGCCCGCCTCGCGAAGGTGCACAGCTCCTTTCTGAAGGGGCGCGTGCACCTCGACATCGACGCAAAGAGAATCGTGCGCCATGCGGTCGAGTTTCGCCACGAGAGCTTCCTCACCGACCGCTTCGTTGACCTGTTGCGAAAGCACAAGGTGGCGCTGGTCGTTGCCGATGTCGCGAGCAAGTATTCGACTGCCGAGGATGTGACTGCGGACTGGGTCTACGTGCGACTTCACGGCTCGCGCCAGCTCTACGCCAGCGGGTATTCGCCGCGTGAGATCAAAGCATGGGCGAGGAAGCTGAGAACATGGCACCGAGGAGCCGAGCCATCCACGGCCCGGCGGATCGGCGATAAAGCTCCGTCAGCCAGGGGCGGGCGCGACGTCTACGTGTTCTTCGACAACACCGATGTTAAGCTGCGCGCGCCGGTAGACGCGCGGCGCATGGCGGAGGAACTCGGCAATGCGCCTGGCGGAACGGTGCGGCAGGTGCTCGACAGCCTCGGCATCAAGCCGAAGGCATGATATTCTCCAATGCCGGCCTAAGCTGGCGGTATTGAGTCATCGTTTGGGCAACGACCGGCGACGATTCTGTGTAATTCAGGTCGGTTCAGTCGGTGCGGCGATTGCCGGCTCGAGCAGGACCAGGTTGTTGCGCGCCTTGCGTTTGTCGAGCGCGACGACGGCGCGACCCGTCGCGTCGAACGCCAGCCCCTCCGGCTTGCCGTCCAAATCATCCAGCTGCCACGTGGCAGTGCAGGCGGCGCTACCCCCCTCTGGCCGAAGATCATCGATCCGCGCGATCGTAGCCGACTTGTCGCTGAGCAGGTACAGTTTGCCGTCCGGGCCGATCTCCAGGTCGCTGAAATCGGCGCAAGCATTGGCGAGCGCCTCGTTGGGCATCCAAGTTGCCAGCACGACGAACTCGTAGCTGCCGCTTTCCATCGGCCAGCGTGCGCCCTGCGCCAGCGCTCCACCCTGCGCCAGGCCGCGCGGCTGAGCGCCGCGCGGGCCGAATTCCAGGAGCGCGGCGGGCTTTTTCTCTTTGGCGACCAGCAGGTGACCGCTGGCCAGAAGCACGGCTCCCTCGCCGCGCGAGCCCTGCGGATCGGACCAGGACCGCGCCAAATTGCTACGGCCTTCGACGATCAGGTCGATGATTGCGATCACGCGGGAGAGTTCAGCGTCGATCACTTCGACGCGCGGAGGCGATTCCTGCATGAGCACCACCCGCCCTTCACCGTCGGCACAGATGGCCTCAATTTGCGGATCCGATTTGGGTATGTCCGATCCCGGGAGCCTGGCCACATTCGTCGTGTGCCAGTCAAGCGGCCCATTGTCGCTGACAGGCAGCCCAAGCCAGGCGAGCTTTGCCTTGCGGTCGCCGATCGCCAGCAGCGACATCCGGCCCTGGGGACCGCGCCGTAGGCAGATGCCCGAAACCTCGCGGAGCGGAACATCCACCACTCGTCGTGCCCGCAAGCGGCATTTGTCGGTGGTCATACTTCTGGGCATGCGATGGCTTCACGACTGGGTGAATGGACTCCGCCTGGCATGTGCCTGTTGCAATTCAAGTGGTCGCTTCGTCCGGAATGCTCCGCACCGCCAACGAGAGCGCGATCCACGTCCAGCCCTGGAAGAGCATGTCCACGCCGACGAGCACGCCGATCACCCACAGGGCGGCTTCCGGGAAATGCCGAAAGATGACCACGCCGCACAGCAAGGTCACGACACCGTTGAGCAGCGCCCAGCCCCAATGCGGAAAGCGGACCACGAGAGCAGCCACAGTGCGAAACGCACCAGCCACGATGAATAGCGACGCTAAAAAGAGGGTCAGGATGGCCGCCGACTTGCCCGGAGCCTCGGCCATGGCGAAACCCGCCACGAGGTACAAGATTCCCACGAGCAATTGAACCAACAGCCCGCTCCATTTGCCGGCCCAGAACGATGCGATGATCGTGGCCAGGCCGGCGACCATCAGCGCAACGCCCAGGATGACGACGACGGCAAATGAAGTGAGCACCGTCAGCGCCGGGAAGATCAAGGCCGCGGTCCCGCACACGGCCAGCAAGATCCCCAGGAGCAAAAACCACCACCAGCTTGCGCGGAGATGGCGGAATTCCTGGTGCAAAGAACCGGCAGCCATGCCGGAGACGTTTCCTAGAGGCGATTGAGTACTCATGGTGCTTCTCCGGAGTAGGGGGATGCCACCGCCGCGAAGTTTTCGCGGCGGCAAGCCGTTATGGACTTCACTTTGTCTGTGCCGACGTATCCTCCTCGTTCTGCTGGACGCGGAACAGCTTGTACTGCTCGGTGCGGTCCTTGCCGAAATGAACGAGCATCGTCGTCTCGTCCTGCGTCAGATTAAACAGGCCCGTGTCGTAGACCGTGTCGGGCTTGCCTTCCATGTTCCAGGCAACGCGCTGGGTGGTCTTATCGAGCGAGCCGGCTACTGGCGTCGTCGAATCGGTCGTGGCGTTGTAATAATTGCCGCGGAGGACTCCGTCCTTGTTGAGCGCGAGCTGGAAGATGTCGTTCGAGGTAGTTTCGTCTGCTGCAACCATGGCGAAGATGCCGAGCGGCTGCCACTGCTCGTCCGCGGCCGGCTTGGCGTCCTGCGCGGCGGCGACAATTTCCGTCGCTTGCTGTGCATACTCTGCTTCCGTCGCGTACGGCTCACCATCGTAGTACACGCTGCCATCCTGGTACGTGACGTTGTCGCCGTAGTTGTAGTAGACGGCGTCGGTCTGCTCGGGATAGCCGCAGTAGCTGGCGCAGTCACCCCAAGTACAGGCGTTCCATACCGATCCCGCCGCCCAGCCAGCGGCCAACCAGGCGCCCGGATGGTTGGTGTACCAGCCGGGGGAGAACGAGTTGTAAGCGCGGAAGTTGTCGCGGACGTACGCTCCTTGCCCGCGCAGATCGGACGCAGCGACGTATTGGGTGCCGGCGATTCCCCGGCCATACGCGCCACTGCCGGCGACGAACCGCCCGCCACCGGCAACTGCGCCATTGGGACCGACCGCCACTGCGCCGCGGCTCCCGCCGGCAATCGTGCCGCCGGGACCAGTCGCGATGCCTGCGCGGCTGCCGCCCGCAATGGTCCCGCCCGGTCCGGTTGCAATTCCCGCGCGGCTGCCGTGCGCCGCCGCGCCCCTCTCGCCCACCGTCGCTCCGGCGTGCGACCCGCCGGCAATCGCCCTCCCTCCCGGCCCTTTGATGCCACCGGCTGTAGTTCCCCCGGCGTGGATATTGCCATTGGGTCCGATGGTCACATGCCCGGCCTTGCCGCCGCCAATCGTCGTTCCGCCGGGGCCGGTGATGGAGCCTCCCTTTCCGCCGCCGATTGAGACCGCGCCGTGCGGGCCGGAATAGATGTAGCCTCCGCTTCCGCCGAACGGTCCGCGATCGCCGCCGGCAATTACCTTTCCGCCGCGGGGCGTATCCCAAACGTGTCGTTCGCCGGCGCCTCCTTGTCCGGGACGAGAGACGCCGGGGCGTGACTCTGCGATGCCGCCGCCAGGTCGAGTCGCAGCGCCGCCGGGGCGCGACAAACCTTCACCGGGCCGATTACTGCCGATGGAGCCGCCGTGCGGGCCGTGGATGGAATTGCTGCCGCCGGGACGGGAAGAGATGCCTCCCCCTCCGGGCCGCGCCGCTGGCGATGGCCTGTGCATGGGCGCGCCGCCGCCTCCGCCAATGTGGGGTGCTCCGCCTCCGCCCGGCCGTGCTCCCCCGCCGCCGACTCGTCCGCCACCGCCAACGTGCCCGCCACCGCCGGCTCGTCCGCCACCTCCATGTCCGCCGCCGCCAAACCGCCCCGCCAGTGCAACACTGGCCGAAAACAGGATGCACGCAAAGAGCGCAACGCAAATGATTTTCCAAGAAGTCTTCATGGTCTGGTCTCCACGACGTGTTCCGCGGTTTCAATTAACGTCCCTTGGCGCCCGGTGAAGCGCCGCCGGCGGCAGCCACACGCTTGACAGTCACGGCGGCAATGTCCGGCTGCTGCTCCCCCGCGTCAATCCGCTGCACGGACCGCCAGGTGAAGGCATCGTCACCTGAGCGAGTAAGAAAATTGACGGCGGATGTGGATGTGCCGTCGGCCAGCGTGCCGACCGATTCGATCATCCAGCGGTCCCCTTCCCAGATCCACGTCGATTCGCCGATGCCGCCGTCGGAGGCAAAGAGCCAGGCGCGGATGTTGCCAACCGCCGGATCTACGCCGATGACCTGCACGCCGGAGCTGGGATCGCCACCTTTTTTGAGCGTGATCGTGTAGTCTGCGCGGAGGAACGCTTTGCTGGCGGTCCAAGAGTAGGTCGTGCGGGCGGTTACTTCGTCACTGGCGCTCTCCCAGGTGCCGATCAGCCACTCGAGATCCTTGAGGCTCGGCTTTTCAGTCGTGTCATCCTGCCATTCCTTGAGCAGGGCGATCAGCCACTTGCCGTTTTCGCGGACATAGAGGGTGCTGAAGCGGCTCGAGTTGGGGGAACTGTCCTTGGTCGTGACGGTGAAGGTCCCTTCCTCGATCGCCGTGTCCGCGCCCAGGAAGCGGATCGCATTGGTCTTTGATTCGGCCTGGAGCTGCTTGCGATTGGCGAACAGCTCGCCATAGGCTTTGGCGAGTGCTTCTCTGCCGCGAACTGGTTCGCCGTCTTCGTCGATGTACTCGGCCCCTTCGGTGAGGAGGGCGGTCACTGCCTTATCGTCGCCGGTCTCGAAGGCCTTGGCGAAGGCCTGGGAAGCGGCCTTGATCGCTTGCTCATCCTCTGGACGAGCCGCAGCGGCGACGGCAGCAGACTCCGCGGGCGCTTTGGCCCCTTTGGCGTCGCGCTTCGCCCCTGGTTTCGATTTTTCCTGCGCCACGATCCAACCGGTTCCGGCGACGGCGACGAGGAACGCCGCGACTACCAACAGTAATTTGCGTTTCATGTTCGTGCCTCACGAGTGAAGAGAGAATAAGAGGAGCAATGGACGCTATCGTTTGTGCGGGCAGGATGCCCGCCTTCATCGGTTACTTGTTTCCCTGCTCGGACAGCTTTCGCATCACTTCGTCGAGGTTGAAGCTCGCGGGCTTTTGCCGGACCGGGAACTCCTTGAAAGATTCCAACCACCTCCCGACGATGGCCTGCGACGGCACGATCAGGAACGCCCGATCGGCCATCCACCGACCGTACTCGAACGACTCGGGGCCGCGCTCGAACGGGTCTGAGCGGAGGTTGTAGATGTTCGGCGCCCGCAGGTTGGTGAACTCCTTTTTCCACACGTCCAGCCCCGTGTTGTGCTGCTCCTTGAATGCGACCTTCCACTGATTGACCCGGATGGCCATCAGCTCGCCGTCGTCGCTCCAGTAGAGGAACTCCTTCCGCGGCGACTCCTTCACCTGGCTTTTGAAGAACGGGATCAGGTTGTACCCGTCGAGGTGGACCTTGAAGTTCTTCCCGCCCGCCGCGTAGCCCTTCTTGACCTTGTCCACGAGGTCCAGCTCGCCGGCCGCGGCCGCGAACGTTGGAATCAGGTCCTCATGCGCACAGATGTCGTTGATAATCGTGCCCGGCTTGATCACGCCGGGCCAGCGGATGCACATCGGCACGCGGAACCCTCCCTCCCAGTTGGTCGCCTTTTCGCCTCTAAACGGCGTGCTGCCGCCGTCTGGCCAGCTCATTACCTCGGCACCATTGTCGGTCGAGTAGACGACGATGGTGTTGTCCGCTATGCCGAGGTCGTCGAGCTTCTTGAGCAGTTGCCCGACCATCCCGTCGTGCTCGACCATCCCGTCTGGATAATGCCCAGGCCTGTCTTGCCCTCGCTCTCTTTCTTCAGGTGCGTGAAGATGTGCATCCGGGTGCTGTTGAACCAGCAGAAGAACGGCTTCTTCGCCGTGTTCTGACGGTCGATGAAATCGAGGGCGGAGGTTAAAAACTCCTCGTCCACCGTTTCCATTCGCTTGCGGGTCAGCGGGCCAGTGTCTTCGATGGTTTGCCCGCCATCGGAGGTCGCCTTGCACTTCAGGACGCCGCGGGGACCGAAATTCTTCTTGAACTCGGGGTTCTTGGGGTAGTCGGGGTTCTCCGGTTCCTCCTCGGCGTTGAGGTGGTAGAGGTTGCCGAAGAATTCGTCGAACCCATGGACCGTCGGCAACATTTCGTCCTTGTCGCCGACGTGGTTCTTCCCGAACTGGCCGGTCGCATAGCCGAGGTGCTTCAGGAAGTCGGCGACCGTGGGGTCTTCTTTCTGGAGACCCAGGTCGGCGCCGGGCAGGCCCACCTTGGTCAGCCCGGTGCGGATCGGTGACTGGCCGGTGAGGAACGCCGCCCGCCCCGCGGTGCAGCTCTGCTGCCCGTACCAATCGGTGAACCGCGCCCCCTCCTTGGCGATCCGGTC
>DASRJP010000408.1:0-31681 GCA_035649415.1 Pirellulaceae bacterium
CGGGATCGCTGGAACAGGTTGTCTTTCGCATGGACTGCCTGGGCCGACATGAAGCTGCGGGCGGCGTGGTCATCAATCCGGCCCGCGCGGTCGAAGCGGCGGTGGACAAATTCCTCACGTCAGCGAAGCTGGCTGAATCCGGGTTGACCACGCCCCGAACGATCGTTTGCCAAACGGCTGACGAGGCGCTGGCCGCCTTCGAGCAGTTCGGCGGCGACGTCGTTCTCAAGCCGATCTTCGGCAGCGAAGGCCGCGGCATCACCCGACTCAACGACGAAGCGCTCGCCCAGCGGGCCTTCAAAATGCTCTCGCAACTCGGCGCGGTGCTGTACGTGCAAGAGTTCATCGAGCACGAGGGGCTCGATTTCCGGTTGCTGCTTATTGGCGACGATTGCCTAGCCATGCGGCGGCGCAACAAACTCGATTGGCGCACCAATGTCAGCCGTGGAGCTACTGGCGAGAAATTCGATCCTCCGTCAGGACTCATCGACATGGCTCGTCGCGCCTCCCAGTCGGTTGGCGCCCTCGTCGCCGGCGTCGATATCCTTCCGGCACGTGACGGCCGACTGCACGTCCTGGAAGTGAATGCCGTGCCGGGATGGAAAGCTCTCGCCCGCGTACACGAGCGTGATGTGGCGGCGATGATGCTTGCATTTGCCGCCGGACAAGCCCGGCGGAGGGGCGGTACATGACGATCGCCAACGTCGGACTCCGCCTGTCGGAAACGGCTAGCCGCGATCCAAAAGGTATCGCCATCGCCATGCCGCGCGGCCGAGATGCCAACGGCAGGCGCCGCTACGAAACGGTGACCTTCAAAGAACTCGACGACGACACCAATCGCATCGCCGACGGCCTGGCTTGGATGGGAGTGCCGCGGGGCGCGCGGCTGGTGCTGATGGTGCCGCCGAGCATTGATTTCATCGCCCTGACCTTCGCGCTTTTCAAGGCGGGGATGATCACCGTCCTGATCGACCCTGGCATGGGACGCAAAAACCTTGTCCAGTGCCTGGCCGATGTCGCGCCCGACGGAATCGTCGGCATTCCCCTGGTCCATGCGATTCGCACCGTTCTGCGGCACCGCTTCCCCAAGGCAATACACAACATCACGGTTGGCCGCCGCTGGTTCTGGGGGGGACGCACGCTGGCGCAGCTCCGCAGCCGCCCGGCGGAGAAGTTTCAGCCCGCCGCAACGCAAGCCGACGACCCGGCGGCAATCATCTTCACCACCGGCAGCACTGGGCCGCCCAAGGGGGTCCTCTACCGGCACGGCAATTTTTCCAGGCAGGCCGATGAGATTCGCGACTTCTATGGCATCCAGCCTGGGGAAATCGACCTGCCAGGCTTCCCGCTGTTTGCGCTGTTCAACTGCGCGATGGGGGTCACCACGGTCATTCCCGAAATGGATGCGACGCGACCGGCGAAGGTCAACCCGCGCAATATCGTCGAGCACGTTCGCGATTGGAACGTGACGCAGGCATTCGGCTCGCCGGCGCTGTGGAACGTCGTCGGCCGCTACTGCGAAGACAAAAGAATCAAGCTGCCGACGCTCAAACGCGTCCTTTCCGCCGGCGCTCCGGTGCCGCCGCACGTGCTCAAACGGATGAAGGCGGCGATTCCCGACGACGGGGACGTTCACACTCCCTACGGCGCGACCGAGGCGCTGCCGGTGGCGTCGATTGCCGCCAGCGAAGTGCTCGCCGAAACGGCCGAGCTCAGCCGCCAGGGAAAGGGAACGTGCGTCGGCCGGCGTTTCCCCGGCATCGAGTGGAAAGTGATCCGCATCACGGACGAGCCGATCGCCACGATCGACGAAGCGGAGGTTTTGCCTTTCGACGAGATCGGCGAGCTGATCGTGCAAGGGCCGGTGGTCACCACGGAATACGTCACGCGCACGGACTGTAACCCGCTGCACAAGATTAGCGATGCCAATGGGAAATTCTGGCACCGGATGGGAGACGTGGGGTACCTCGAATGTAGGACAGGTTTTCAACTTGTCCAATCTGGTCAGGACAGGTTGGAAACCGGTCCTGCGGACCGTTTCTGGTTTTGCGGCCGCAAGTCCCACCGCGTGATCGCTCCCAAGGGCACGCTGTTCACCATCCCCTGCGAAGCGATCTTCAATCAACACGCGAAGATCTATCGCAGCGCTCTGGTCGGCGTCGGCCGGCCCGGCCAGCAAACAGCGGTCATCATTGCCGAACCTTGCCCGGAGCATTGGCCTCGCTCGCGCGGCGACCAGGAGCTGCTGGTAGCGGAGCTTCTGGCGCTGGGAAAGCAGTACCCCCACACCGCCGGCATCGAGACGATCTTCCTCTACGAGTCGTTTCCCGTCGACATTCGCCACAATGCGAAGATCTTCCGGGAAAAGCTCGCCATCTGGGCGGCACAACGTTTGCAGGTCTCGCGGGTCTAACGATGGCGGGCGCGACAGCACGACGGAGCGCTGCGCGTATGCGCTTGCGCTGAGGGATGCGCTATGAAACGACGGTGGTGGAAGGAGTGCGTGGTCTACCAGATTTACCCGCGGAGCTTTCTTGATACCAACGGCGACGGAATCGGCGATCTGCGGGGGATCATCGCCAAGCTCGACTATTTAAAAACGCTGGGCGTCGATGTTGTCTGGCTGTCTCCGATCTACCAGTCCCCGGGAGACGACAACGGCTATGACATCAGCGATTACCGCCAGATCGGCGCCGAATTCGGCACGATGGAGGACTTCGACGAGTTGCTGGCCGAAATGCACCGGCGCGGGCTGCGGCTGCTGATGGATTTGGTGGTCAATCACACCTCTGATGAGCACCCGTGGTTCGTCGAGTCGCGTAAAAGCCGCGACAACCCCTATCGCGACTATTACATCTGGCGCACTGGCAAACAGGGGCGCGAACCGAACAACTGGTCCTCCTGCTTCGGCGGTTCGGCCTGGGAGTTTGACTCTGCCACGGACGAATACTACCTGCACCTCTTCTCCCGCAAGCAGCCCGATCTCAACTGGGAAAACCCGCGCGTGCGGGCGGAAATCCACGAGCTGATGACCTGGTGGCTGGACAAGGGGATCGACGGCTTTCGGCTCGACGTCATCAACATGATCTCCAAAGTCCCCGGCTTGCCCGACGCGCCGGTCACTGGCGACGGCCCCTACCAGTGGGGCGGCCAGTATTTTCTGCACGGCCCGCGGCTGACCGAGTTTCTGCGCGAGATGAAAGAAAAAGTCCTCTGCAAGTACGACGTGTTCACCGTTGGCGAGACGCCGGGGGTCACCACCGAGCACGCCGTGGCGATCACCGACGAAGAGGCCGGCTTTCTCAACATGCTATTTCAGTTCGAGCACGTCGATCTCGCGCCGCGGGAAGTGATTGCCCAATTCGGCAAGTGGAACGTCGGGCGGTGGGAGCTGCTCGAGCTCAAGCGGATCATGACCCGCTGGCACGCCGACCTGTCCGGCAAGGGTTGGAACAGCTTTTACCTGTCCAACCACGACCAGCCCCGCTCTGTGTCGCGCTTCGGGGACGATGGCAAGTACCGCGTCGAGTCCGCCAAGATGCTGGCCACGTTCCTGCACCTGCTTCACGGCACTCCCTACGTCTACCAGGGAGAAGAAATCGGGATGACCAACGTCGCGTTCGAATCGATCGACGACTACCGGGACATCGAGACCCACAATTTCTATCGCGAATGGGTCATCGAACGCGGAGAAGATTCACGAACCATCATGGCCGCCATCCACGCCAAGGGGCGCGACAACGCCCGCACGCCTATGCAGTGGACCGCCGGGCCCCACGCCGGCTTCACTACCGACACTCCCTGGCTGAAGGTGAATCCCAATTACCGCGTCATCAACGTCAAAGCGTCGCTGGCCGACCCGGACTCGATCTTCCATTACTACCGCCGGCTGATCGAGCTTCGCCGCACAAACCTGATCGTGACGTACGGCAGCTATGAGCCGCTGATGGACGCTCACGAGCAGGTCTTCGCGTTCCTGCGAAAACTTAATGACGAGCGCTGGCTGGTGATCCTCAACTTCACCGGCGATGCGCCCGTCTTCGCCCTCCCTTCGACCGTGGAGTACTCCGCCTGGCAGACGATCATCAGCAACTATCCAGCGCGCGCCGACGAAGACCCGCGAATGCTGACGCTCCGTCCGTACGAAGCGAGGGTGTATCGACTGGAATAACCGCCGCTAATATCGGCAGGAAAGGAAGTCGCAATGGCCTTCGACGTTCACTGGTGGCAAACCGGCATCATCTACCAAATCTGGGTGCGATCGTTTTTCGACACCAACGGCGACGGCATCGGTGACCTGCCTGGCATAACGCAAAAGCTCGATTACATCCAGTCGCTCGGCGCTGACGCGATCTGGCTGGCGCCTATTTTTCCGTCTCCCTGGGCCGATTCGGGCTACGACGTCAGCGACTTTCGCAACGTGCATCCGCGGTTTGGCAAGCTGGCGGACATGGATCGGCTCATTAGCGAAGCTCACCAGCGGAATATTCGCGTGATCCTCGATTGGCTCATCAACCACACAGCCAGCGATCATTCGTGGTTTCAGGACGCTCGATCCAGCCAGAAGTCGCAGCACCGCGACTGGTACATTTGGGCCGATCCCAAGACGGACGGATCACCCCCCAACAACTGGCTCAGCGTTTTCGGCGGCAGCGCGTGGACGCTCGACGAGCAGACCGGTCAGTACTACTTTCACGCCTTCATGCCCGAGCAGCCCGATCTCAACTGGCGAAATCCCCAAGTCATTGAGGCGATGCACGACAACCTGCGGTTCTGGCTCAAGCGAGGCATCGACGGTTTCCGCCTCGATGCGCTCGACATGCTGCTGGAGGACCCCGATCTCCCAGACAATCCGCCCAATCCCGATTTCGATCCCGGCGGCGCGCTCGACCAGGCGGTCATTCAGAAGTACACCCGCAATCAACCCGGCATTCACGATTTGATCGCCGGCATGCGCAAGGTGTGCGACGAATTCCCCGAGCGCGTCCTGCTCGGCGAAATCTATGTCAGTGCCGAGGAGATGGTCCCCTACTACGGCACTCCCGAGCAGCCGGAGTTGCACCTGCCGCTTAATCCGCAGTTCCTCCGCCAGCGGTGGGATGCCGACGAAATGGCCAGAGCGATCAGCGGCTATCTCGAGGCGGTCTCGGCCTACGGCTGGCCGACGTGGGCCCTCAGCAATCACGACATCAATCGCCTCACGCAGCGCGCCCAGGCCGATCAGCCGCGCGTCGCCGCCATGCTGCTGCTCACGCTTCGCGGCACGCCGTCGATTTACTACGGCGAAGAGATCGGCATGCATGACGTGCCCATTCCGGCCGAGCTGGTTGAAGACCCGCAAGCCAAGACTCAGCCCGAGCGAAGCCGCGACGTGGCTCGCACGCCCATGCAGTGGGATGGCAGTAAGAACGCCGGATTCACCAGCGGCAAGCCGTTCTTTCCGATTGCTGATGATTACCAGCAGATCAACGCCGCCGCCCAACAGCGCGATTCCCGCTCCCTATTGGCCCTTTACCGTCGCCTGGCGGACCTTCGCAAGCAAGAGCCCGCATTGGCCCACGGCATTCAGACGCCTGCGATCCGCCGCGCGCCGCTGCTTGTTTACCGGCGCGAATTGCCCGAGCGACGGCTGCTCGTCATCCTCAATATGGCGGGCGATGACGTCACGTTCGATTTCAGCGAGCTGGCGAGCTGGGCGGAGCTGCTCCTGTCCACGTTTCTCGATCGCGAACACGAAGCGCTCGAGCAAAGCGTGTCGCTCCGCGGCAACGAAGGGCTCGTGCTCGCCCTCGATTGATTCACTACTTCGTCGCTGCCGCCAGAATCTGCCGGATCGCCCCCAGGTGGTAGGCCGTATGCGCCGCGCTCGACAGGGCCCCATTCGCTGCCAGGTCGTCCCAATCGGTTTTGCTGGCGACGATTCGCTGCCACGACGCGCTCGCCTCCCGCAGTCGCTTCCGCAGCTCATTCCACTGGCCGTCGGTCACGTTGGTCCGCTGCCAGCTCGCGTTCCAGTCGGCGTCGGCCCACGGATTCTCCTCGCCGTTGGCCCAGCGGTTCATGAGATTCAAGCCATAAAGTACGTGATCGACGTGCGAGGCAATCGTCGTCTTGCCGGGCATCGTCCGGGATGACGCGGTCTCCGCATCAATCGTGTCGAGTTGCCCGTTCAACCCTGGATCGCCCGGGTTGAGGACGTACGCCTCGTTCCCCGGCGGGCCGTCGAACATCTCGGTCAGTAGCTTCGACAAAGCTCGCTGAAACACGCTGTCGCTGGTGCTCATGTTCAATCTCCCCGAGCGGACGCTCCCTAGCGTATGATGGGCCCCTTCAGGTCCAGTCTACACCTCGGCTTTGACTCGTTGGGCTCCTGACCTCTGACCTCTGAACCTCTCCCCATGAAAGCCATTGCCGTCTATCCCGGCCAGAAAAACAGCGTTCACCTCGAGGATGTCGAAAAGCCGTCCGTCGAGCAGATTTCAGACGGCAAGGGTGTCCTCGTCAAAATAATGAAGGTGGGAGTCGATGCCACCGACCGCGAAATCAACGACGCGCTCTATGGCAATCCGCCGCCGGGGGACAAGCACCTCGTCCTCGGCCACGAGTCGTTCGGCGTCGTCGAAGCGGTTGGGCCGAACGTCCGCCGCGTCCGACCCGGCGACTACGTCACCCTCACGGTCCGCCGCCCAGGCAAATCGATCTACGACCTGATCGGCACCAACGACATGACCAGCGAGGAGACCTACTACGAGCGGGGCATCAACCTGCTCCACGGCTACCTCACCGAATACGTCGTCGATAACGAGGATTACGTAGTGCGAGTCCCGCAGGGGCTGGCGCACCTGCACGTGCTGATGGAGCCGATGAGCTGCGCGGCCAAGGCGATCTTCCAGGCGTACGAAGCGCAGCGGCGGATGAAGGTCTGGCGCCCCGAGCGGGCGTTCGTCATGGGGGCCGGACAGATCGGTCTTTTGGCAACCCTGGTCCTCAAGCTTCGCGGTCTTGACGTCTATGCCCTGGCCCGCTCCAGGCCCCCTACCCTCTCGAGCGAAATCGTCCGCGGCATTCAAGCGACCTACGTCAGTACCAGCGATATTCCGGTGGCGGAGCTGGTGAAAAAAGTTGGCCGGCCGGACATCATTCTGGATGCGACCGGCAGCAGCCAGATCGCGTTCGACAGCATGCAATATCTGGCCCACAACGGCGTGCTGCTGTGGACCAGCATCACCGGCGGCCAGAAAAAGGCGGAACTTCCCAGCGACAAGATCAACATCGAGTGGGTGCTGGGGAACAAGATGCTGATCGGCTCGGTGAACGGCAATCGGCATCACTTCGAGATGGGGATTAGCGATCTGTCTCAGGGGGAAATGATGTTTCCCGGCGTGCTTCAGCGGATTCTCACGAACCCCGTCGATAGCCTGGACAACTACCGCGAGATGATGCGGCTGCTGGTGGAAGAGAAGTCAGCGCTGAAAGTCTACGTGAACGTCTCCTCGTAGGACAGGTTTCCAACCTGTCCGATTCACGAAGCGGGCTGGATTCGAATTGCCAGACCGATCTCCACGGCGCGAGGCGGCGGGAGACTGAACTGGGATTCCGTATAGACACCAGCGCATAAGCCGAACTGTTTGCCGTTGTCGCCTGTGATTGTGTGACGTAGACTTAGAGTTGTAGTCATGTGAGTGAAGTGATGTTTCGCCGGATCGTTTCCACTCTCGTTATGTTTGGGTTTGTTGCCAGCCAACTGGCAGCGATCCCTCACGCGCACGCTGGCCTGTCTCCAGCGGAACAACTCGAGCACAGTCACCATCCGCATGTTCACGTTGGCGGTTGTTCCCACCCACACGAACACAACTGCACGCCGCTACATTCCCACGATCACGAGCGCGTACCGCAGCCCGCGCCCGCACGCACGCCGCTGCCTTGCCACGACGCCGCTGCAATCTACCTGCCGACAGGTAGTGAGTGGGCATCTTTGCCGCTCCAGGAGCAAGTGAAAAAAGACCGGGCGGCTGGGCCGGTAACCACTGCTGACGACGTAGCCAGCCTCTGTAACGAATTCGAATCGAGATTCTGCTCGCTGCATCCGCCCGACTCTCCTCCGGGCGGATCAAAGATCTTCCTGAAGCTGCGGTCGCTCCGCATCTAGTGCGCTCCACTTGCGCGCCTGCGCCGCCCTCGGACGGCGCTCGTTTCTGCAAAGCGCGATTTGTGCTGCGCTTTACCCGCTGCAATCGCTTCATTCGATTTGAAATTTTCGTAGCGGAGTCACTCCCATGACTCGTCGATTGCCCCATGTGCTGTTTGCCGCCATCATCTTCGTTCTCATCGGGACCTGTGGTTGGTTTGGTTACCGGCAATGGCTCGCCGGCCGGCCCAAATCCGCTGGCGAAACGACCAAGAAACCAGTCGCCATCGGCACGCTGCCGGTAAAGCTCACCCCCCAAGCGAGGAAAAACATGGGCTTGGTGGTAGAGCCAATCAAGCTCGATACGTATTCGCGCAAGATCGAGCTGCCCGGCACCGTGACCGATCGTCCTGGCATCAGCGATCGGGGCGTTGTTGCCCCTGTGGGGGGCGTGATCACGCAGATTCATATCCAGCCGGGCCAGACCATCCCCCGAAGTGGTGCGCTCTTTACACTGCGGCTTGTCAGCAACGAGCTGCACACTTCGCAGCGGGAACTGTTCAAGGCCAGCGATGAAATCACGATAACCAAGGAGAAGCGCGAGCGCCTGGCGGAATTGGCCAAGGATGGGGGAATTCCCAAGGCCCGCATGATTGAGATCGACAATGACATTCGCCGGCTGGAGGCGACAATTGCGGCTTACGAGCAAGACCTACAAAGCCGCGGATTGTCCCAGGAGCAAATCGCTGCCGCCGCTCGGGGGAAATTTCTTAAGGAGATCACCGTCACGGCACCGGATGAAAGCGAAATGGCCGAAGTAGCTCCCGTGGCTCTGACTTCTCAGGGGGATTCCGAACCAGACAAAGCGACATTTCGATTCGAGATTCAGGATTTGAAGGTGGAGCTCGGCCAGCAGGTGGAAACCGGCGAGGTTCTTTGCGTTTTAGCGGACCACCGCAGTCTGTTGATCGAAGGGCACGGCTTTGCGGAAGACCTGCCGCTCGTGCAGCGGGCGGCACAGGAAGAACTCCCCATCGAAGTCGAATTCGAGACGGCGGAGGGGAAGGACTGGCCTCCGCTGCCGGCCGAAATGCGTATCCATCACGTGGCTAACACCATCGACCCGGATAGCCGCACTTTCGCCTTCTACCTCGTTCTGGAAAACCAGTGGCGCGCGTACTTTCACGACGGGCAGCCCCGGCTCTTGTGGCGATTCCGGCCCGGCAACCGCGTGCGCATGCGGGTCACGGTAGAGAAGATGGAAAAAGTCTTCATCCTTCCGCAGGCGGCTGTCGTGCGGGAAGGACCGGAGGCATATGTCTTCCGCCAGAACGGCGATTTATTCGACCGGCGGCCTGTGCGGGTAGTAGCCGAGGATCGCGAGAGCGTCGTGATTGCCAATGACGGCAGTCTCCGCCGCGGATTTTTCATTGCACAAAACGGCGCCGCGTCCCTCAACCGCGTGCTCAAGGCGCAATCGTCAAGCGGCCTCCCAGCCGGCGTGCACGTCCATGCCGACGGCACTGTCCATGCTGCCCACTAGGGACCTCCAGACATGCTCAATGCCGTCATCCGTTTCGCGCTTCGCTATCGGCTGCTGGTCGTCATCATCAGCCTGACGCTATTGGTCTACGGCTCCTATCTGTCAACGACGCTGCCGATTGACGTATTTCCTGATTTGGATCGGCCGCGGGTCGTCATCATCACGGAGTGTCCGGGACTGGCGACGGAAGAAGTCGAGGTGCTGGTTACGCAGCCCATCGAGGTTGCACTGCTGGGTTCAGCAGGAGTCGAAGCGGTTCGCAGTCAGACTACAGCGGGGCTAAACGTCATTTATGTCGAATTCGGCTGGCAGACCGACGTTCGCACGGCCCGTCAGACGGTTCAAGAGCGGCTCGCCACGCTTGCCGGCATGCTCCCAGATGGCATCCGGCCGCAGATGACGCCCCCTGCATCCATCATGGGGCAGATCGTGATCGCTGGGATGTATCGTCAGTCGGGACCGATGGGGGGACAGCTCATCCCAATCGGCAATTCGGGCGACATGGCGGAGTTGGTGGAGAACTCCGATCGGCAGTTCGAGCTTCTCGCCTGGCGGCCTGTGGATCGGCTTCGGCCGGAGACCTGGTCGTCGATCAAAATCGAGCAGGCTACTTGGAAGTCCGGTCGAGGCGACGCATCAGCGGATCCTCGTACAATCGAGCGAGCTGCAGCTGTCACGATTGACGGCAAGACTCACGAATTGCAGATCCCCTCGGCAGAAGAGCAGTTGATGGCACTGCGCACGATGGCAGACTGGATCGTGCGTCCCCGGCTGCTGAAGATCCCCGGACTCGCGGAGGCTTTCGTGCAAGGCGGCGAGCGCAAGCAGTATCAGGTGCTGGTAAACTCCGCGGCACTGCTCGAATACGATGTGACGCTTCAACAGGTCGAACAGGCGATCCAGGAGAGCAACATCAACTCCAGCGGCGGGTTCGCCGTACAGGGCGAGACCGAGCGGCCAATCCGCGTGCTGGGACGCTTAGGACCCGACTCCGCGCGAGTCGTGGACGACCTGCGCAAAGTGCCGATCAAGGCCAGTCGCCAGCGACCGGTCCTCCTGGAAAACGTGGCCAGAGTCGTGGAGGGTCCGCAGTTCAAGCGGGGGGACGGCAGCATCAACGGTCAGCCCGGCGTCGTCTTCACGCTGGCTAAACAGCCGCATGTCGATACTCGCAAAGTGACCGACGACATTGCCCGGGCACTGGGCGAAGTCGAAGCATCGCTCCCAGCCGACATCGTCATCAATTCCGAGCTGTTCCGGCTCAAGAATTTCATCGATCGCGGCATCTTCAATGTCGGCGAAGCGCTGGCAATCGGAGCGGCGCTCGTGCTGATCATCTTGTTTCTGTTTCTGCTCAACTTCCGCACGACGTTCATCACCCTCACGGCGATACCGCTGTCGCTCGTCATTACGACGCTTGTCTTTCGAGTCCTCAGCCAGTTAACGGGAACCCAGCTCTCGATCAACGTCATGACGCTGGGGGGCATCGCTGTCGCTATGGGGGAGCTGGTCGATGACGCCATCGTCGACGTGGAGAACATATTCCGACGGTTGAAGGAGAACAATGCCTCTGTTGCGCCGAGGCCAGCGCTGACAGTGGTCTACGAAGCCAGCAAGGAAATTCGCAGCGCCATTGTGTTTGGCACGGCAGTCGTGATTCTGGTTTTTCTCCCACTGTTTGCCTTGTCGGGAGTGGAAGGAAGGCTATTTGCGCCACTGGGAATCGCTTACATCGTCTCGATTCTTGCATCGCTGCTCGTCTCGCTGACCGTCACGCCGGTACTCAGCTACTACTTTTTGCCGCAGTCCAAAGCGACACATCGCGAAGGGGATGGTCCGCTTCTACGCGTCCTCAAATGGGGTGCGAGCCAGCTGATTCGCGTCAGCATGGCATATCCCGGATGGCTATTGGCCATTACCTGGATTCTGGTCGCGTTCGCAGGCTGGCAACTGGCCAACCTGGGGCGCAACTTCCTTCCGCAGTTCGACGAAGGGAGCGTTCAGGTCAATGTCACCCTCCCTCCCGGGTCGTCGCTCGAAGCTTCCAACCAGGTGTCGCGCCTCATTGACGAGAAGTTTCGGCAGCGCCAGCAATCGCCGGCCAACCCCAACGGCGAGATTGTGCATTTCGTGCGCCGCACCGGACGGGCCGAACTCGACGAACATGCGGCGCCGGTTAATGCGGGCGAGTACATCCTGAGTATGAACCCCGAAGTTCACCGCAGCCGTGACGAGATCACGCGGCAGCTACTCAAGGAACTGCGTGAGGAAGTGCCGGGTGTGGACATCGAGGTCGAGCAGCCGCTGGCCCACCTCATCAGCCACATGGTGTCAGGCGTTTATGCCCAGATTGCCATCAAAATCGTCGGAGACGATCTCGATCAACTCCTGGCAACGGCGCGACAAGTCAAAGCGGCCATCGAGGACATTCCTGGTCTTTCGCCCCCTGTCATCGAGCCGCTCCAGCAAACGGAAGAGTTGCACGTGCGACTGCGGCCGGACGACCTGGCACGATTCGCCGTCACACGCGCTTACGTCGCTAAGGTTTTGCAGACTGCTTTGCAGGGGACGGTCACTTCGCAGGTACTCGAAGGTTCGCGACGGTTTGACCTGCTGGTGCGCTTGGAGGAAGGCTACCGTACCGACTACGCCAATCTGGGCCGGCTGCGGATTGATCTTCCCGAAAATCGCGGGCAAGTGGAGCTGGCCCATTTGGCGGACATTGGCGAGGGAGTCGGGCCAAATGCGGTCAATCGCGAAAACGCTCGCCGACGGATCGTCATTCGCTGTAATACGCAAGGGCGCGATCTGGCCAGTGCCGTGGCTGAAATCCAAACTCGAATTCACGACCAGGTGCAATTGCCGGATGCCGGCTATTCCATCGAGTACGGCGGCCAGTTTGAGAGCCAACAGCGGGCCACGACGCTCATCCTGATTCTTGCCGGCGTCTCGGTCGTAGGCATGTTTGTCGTGCTGATGCTCCTGTTTCCCTCGATCCGAATCGTCCTGCAAATTCTCAACGCTCTGCCGACTGCTTTCATCGGCGGCGTGCTGGCGCTCGTACTTACTGGCCAGACCCTTACCGTCGCCAGCCTGGTCGGTTTCATTTCGCTGGGAGGCATCGCCGTCCGAAACGGGATTCTGCTCGTAACACACTACTTCCACTTGATGAAAGAGGAAGGCGAGGCCTTCACGCCACAGATGGTGATGCGCGGCAGTCTCGAGCGGCTGGCACCCGTCTTGATGACAGCACTGACCGCCGGCATTGGCCTGGTGCCTCTTGTCATCGGCGGACACGAGCCAGGACGCGAGATTCTGTACCCAGTCGCCACAGTCATCCTCGGCGGGCTGATGACCTCCACGCTGTGTGAGTTCCTGATCCATCCAGGGTTGTTCTGGAAGTTCAGTGGCGAAGATGCAGCGCGACTGGTGAATACGCAGCAGTACGCCATGGACGAGTTGGCTGATTTCCCCGAGCCGCGACCAGTTTCCCAAACGACAGCCGG
This sequence comes from Pirellulaceae bacterium, assembly GCA_035649415.1. Classification (GTDB taxonomy): domain Bacteria; phylum Planctomycetota; class Planctomycetia; order Pirellulales; family Pirellulaceae; genus DATKDU01. Next base: position 13,178 of record DASRJP010000408.1, read on the forward strand.
CATCGCGGACTGACTTGCTTGTTCCACGTCAAAGGAGACGATGCAATGAAGCGACTGCTCATTACTCTTGTTGGCTCGGCGCTTGTGTTCTCGCTAGGCTGCGGCCGGCAACCGGGTGCAACGCCGCCAGGCGACGCCAAGTCCGATAAGGCCACTGCGGGCGATCATCATCACGGTAGCGGTCCCCACGGCGGCGTAATTGCCGACTGGGGAGGAGGAATGTATCACGTCGAGTTCATTGTGGACCACGACAAACAGGAGTCGGTGGTCTACGTCCTCGGCAGCGATGCCAAAACGGACGCCCCAGTCCGAGCGGAAAAACTGTTGCTGGACATCAACGAACCGCAGTTCCAGGTTGAGCTAAGCCCCCTGCCTCAAGCAGGCGAGCCAGAGGGCGCCTCATCGCGTTTCGTGGGCAAACATGAAAGTCTCGGCAAGGTGCAGGAATTCGCGGGGACGATCACGGGTGAAGTCGAGGGAACGCCGTATTCCGGTGAGTTTAAAGAAGAGCCGGCGCAGTAGACTGCCGTACGAGCTTTTGGAAAGACGACGTTTCGCGGGGCGCTCCAGCAGAGGAGAGTCAAATGTTGGGTCTACTGTGGAATGTGGCTCGCGTCACGATCGTGGCCGTGATTATCGTCGTGGTCGGCGAGATATCGAGGCGGTACCCCCGCACCGGAGCACTTCTGCTCTCGCTGCCGATCGTGAGCCTCCTGGCCTTCCTGGTCGCCTGGTTCCAGCATCACGACTTGAAGGCCATTTCACAGCTTTCCCGCGAAACGCTAATTCTTGTTCCATTGGGTCTGCCCTTTTTCATGCCGCTGGCTTTCGCCCAGCGACTGGGCTTGGGTTTTTGGGCCGCCTTTGTCGCAGGTATTGTTCTGGCCTCGCTGACCATTGGCGTATGGCTAATTCTTGCGCCTGCAGGCGAATGACTGAAGGGGGTGCCGTTACTACTTGTGAGTCGCAGCAGGGAATCACTACACGACGTTGTGGTACGGAAGCTTACTACACACAATTCGGTCGCCAGTCACTTTGCAAAAGCGACACAACGACCGACTCAGCCCCACGGCCTACTCCAGCGACGAGCCCGCCTCGTTGCCGTGCGTCGTGCCGGCGGCCCGCCACACGTTGTGATCGATCGAGTCGGCCACGAATTTCACCCCACCGTCGCACATCCCCACCTGCACGCCGCGAGGATGGCGGCTGCGGGCGGAAAAAATCGTGGGATAGCCCGCCGACGACACCGCGCAAGGGGGATTGGGGGGCGAGCTGCCGCAGTACATTGCGCCGTAGATCCGGTCGGGGACCGACGTGTTGGGAGGATAAAACGTTTCGAAGCCGGAGGCGTCTCCCCACCAGGTGAAGCCCCGCAGATCGCTGCCAGTCCCCTGCCGCACTTCGCCGATCAAGAGCGTATTGCTCGCGCCGTCCTGCACGTCGCTGAAACCAAACGTCCGCGGCGGCACTCCCTGGGACGTGAACGGCGCGCCGCCGAAGCGGATGCCTTTGAAATCGACCTGTGAGTAGGTCGTATTGCCGAAGTTGGCCGCATAGTTGTGGCTGGTCATCCGCCCCTGGGGCGTAAGGATCGGCGCCTGCGGCGCGTCGCTGGGGCAGGTATGCGGGAGCAGCCGCTGCGTGGTCACCCCTGTGTTGCGCCAGCCGCTGTAGCGGTAGCTCGCATCGGTGAGATTGTATTTCTCGTTTTGGTTATAGCGGTCAAAGAGCGTGCCGCTTTCCATCTGTGGCATGATGGCCACTTGCCACGTCCCCCAGCAGCAGCCGTAGGCTCCGACCGGGAACACCCGCTGCCCGTCGTGATAGGTATGCAGCGCCGTACAGATCTGCCGCATGTTATTGCTGCACTGCATTCGGCGGGCCGCCTCTCGCGCGTACTGCACCGCCGGCAGCAACAGTGCCACCAAGATACCGACGATGGCGATTACCACCAGCAGTTCAATCAGCGTAATGCCGTTTCGCTTCCGGCCGGACATGAGGATTGCCTGATTGCACAAGCGCCAAATTCACTCACGGTATATCGAAGTCGAAATGATTCTGCGCCCCGCGCTTGACCTCGACCGTCTTGTCACATTTCACATTGAACTCAGCGGGAATCAATTCCTCGCCGGCATCCTTGGCGTCCGGCCCTGGAGGTCCTGGCTTGACCGTCGGCGACTTGACCGAGGAGATCGTCACCTGATACACCCCTGGAGGCAGTCCGTGGTCACCGGAGATTTCGTAGACGCCGCCGCGGATCGGTCCGCCCCCAATCGCCCTCGTGGACTGGAAGTCGATCGTTCCGAAGGGAAGCGGCTGTCCGCGCAATTTCACTTTGCCGGAAACGGGCAATCGGACCCCTACTTCTCCACTGCACCCGGCGGCCGCCAGGAGCAACAGGATAAAAGCCAAACTCGTCGGCCAGCGGTTTGGTTGCCCTGTTTTTTCCACGGCCGCTGGGAATGGGTGTCCAAAGTCGTTTTCTGGCACATTCCTAGTCTATGTCAGCCCCCGCATGCAGGTCAAAACCTGTGCGCCAGGCTCATGCCTGGTCGCGGTGGATTGCGGGTCTGACGCACTCCGTTACGGCCGCCCGCAGAACCGCCCACTGCACCCTGAACTCTACGCCAAATATGGGAGGCTTGTTCAAACCCGAGGAGCAGCGGAAACCGGGCAATGTGGCTCGGGCTCAGCTTCAGCTCCCGGATAAAGACTTGCCGCACTATCCCGCACGACGCTTGCGGCGTTCTTCGGCAGCTGCCGGCGTCAGTTTCCAGTGGGGACCTGCCAGCGGGCGGCGAATTTCGTGGCGCGGGCCGACCGGGCCATGAGAGGTGCCGTCCCAGCGGTGAGTGCTCAGGCTGGTCATGACACGCTCAGCGATGTCGAGCGCGGCACGGCCAGCCCGGCCGCAAACGCGGACAGTGCCGCCAGTGCGGACCGCCGTGACGAACTCCTGCTGCTCCTGGGCGATCGCGTTGACATCCTCGACCGGCAGTTCGGTCACCGGCAACAGCTCGGTAAAAAGACGCGCTTGCAAACTGGCGCGCTCGTTGGCAGTCAACTGCTGCACGTCGATCTGTCCAGTTTGCACCTGGCGGCTGTGCTGCGTCACGACCGTCTTCCGCGCGGCAAAGTCAATTCGCACATGCCGGTCCGGGCACCACGCCTCTAGGCTCCGCTGCTGGACCTGGCTGACTCGCGACGCCCGCAGGTGAGCCACGCTGCCGCACTCGAACACGATTCGCGCTTGTGCCCAGTCTTCGTTGGGACCGAACACGGCCGCGCCGAGCGACTCCACCGAGACGACTTCGCTGGGCACCAGCGCCAGGATCAAGTCCAGGTCGTGAATCATCAAATCGAGCACGACGCCGATGTCGGTGCTTCGGCCGGTGAACGGTCCGCACCGCACCGCTTCCAGGTATTTCGGGCTTTCGATTTGCGGCTGAGCGGCGACGAACGCCGGATTGAACCGCTCCACATGTCCGACCTGGAGCACAAGATTGCGCTTTTGCGCCAGCTCGATCAGCTCGTCGGCATCGGCAACACTGGTCGTGACCGGCTTCTCGACGAACGTGTGAATGCCGCGGGCGAGGAGGTCGCAGGCGACGGCGTGATGCTGACGGGTGGGCGTGACGATGATGGCGGCATCGATCTGGGCGGCGACATTGCGATAATCGTCAAACGCCGGCACGCCCAACTCCAAGGCGACTTCGTCGCGCGCTTCCTGCACCGGATCGACGATCGCGACCAGTTCCGCGGCGGCCAGGTTCTTGGCCAGGCGGGCGTGGATGCGGCCGAGGTGTCCGACGCCAATGACAGCCAGACGGGTGCGGCTCATGCGGCCCTCCGGCGATCGCGCGAGCGGCCGTTGCGCCCTTCGTACTGGTTTTCCAGAAAGCTGAGCAGGTGGTTCACGGTCGGAACGAGCTGCCCGCCGGCACGGAGCAGCTCGCGGGCATGGTCCAGGCCGACTTTGGCTCGGTACAACAGGCGATGCGCCTCACTGAGGGCCTCGATCGTTTCCACCGAGAAGTCGTGCCGCTTGAGGGCCACGATGTTGATCGTCCGCGGGCGGGAAGGATTGCCTTCGCAGAGCATGTAGGGGGGCACGTCGTGCAGCACGCGCGACAAACCGCCGGTGAAGCTGAAGCTGCCGATGGTAGCGAAGTGGTGCACCGCCACGCCCCCCGAAATCGAGGCGTCGTCGTCCACGTGCACGTGACCACCCAAAAGCGTCGCGTTGGCCATGATCACCCGGTCGCCGACGCGGCAGTCGTGGGCGATGTGACATCCGGCCATGATGAAGCAGTCACTGCCGAGCGTCGTGATTCCGTCCTCCTTTTCGGTGCCGCGATTGATCGTCACTCCCTCGCGGATCGTGTTGCGATTTCCCACGACGACCCGCGTGTCGCTGCCGCGGTAGGAAATGTCCTGCGGATCGCCGCCAATCACGGCCCCGGGCCAGAGGCGGTTTTCCTCGCCGATCGCGACGCGGCCCAGCAGATGGACGCCGGAAATCAGTCGTGTGCCGCGGCCAATGCGAACGTGCGGACCGACGTAGCAGAGCGGACCGACCTCCACGCCGTCGGCCAGTTCGGCCCGCGGATCAACAACCGCGTGAGAATCGACGTGGATGGACATGGGGAGTTATGCCGTGCGCCGCAGCCCTTGTTCCATGCGGCCCTCTTTCAGCAAGACCTTCACTAATTCCGCATTCAGCCGATGGCCGCTTTTGAAGGCGGTGACGTGCCCCACGATTTCGCAGCCCGCCAGCGCCAGGTCGCCGACGAGATCGAGCGCCTTGTGACGGACGCATTCGTCCTCGAAGCGGAGGGCATTGTCGATCACACCTTGGGGGCCGTAGACGAGCAGATCGTGATTGGTGACTCGCGTCCCCAGACCGCGGCTGCGCAGCCACTGGGCCTCCTCCTCAAGCAGGAACGTGCGGGCGGCAGCCAGTTCCTGACGGAAAGACTCCGGACTGACCGTCAGCTCGATCGTCTGGCGGCCGATGGCCGACTGGGAGCCGTAGTCCAGCCGGTACTTGATCGCCAATTGGCCATGCTTGCCGGGGCGAGCTTCGACCCAGCAATCTTCGTTGCCGACGCGCGTAACCTCGGTCACCACCAGGCGCCGCCTGGCGGCCGGTTGCTCGACCAGGCCGGCGGATAAGAGTGCCTCTACAAAAGGCAAAGCCGAGCCGTCGCAGCCGGGCATTTCTGCGGCATCGACGTGAATTTCGCAGTTGTCGATTCCCAGCCCGTGTAACGCGGCCAGGATGTGCTCGACCATCTCGACGCTCGCGCCCCCCTCGGCCAGGGCGGTGCGCCTGGGGACCTCGACCCGCCGCTCGATGCAAACAGGTATCCGCCGCGCCGGCGTCATGTCGCTGCGGAAAAACACAATTCCCGTTCCCACCGCGGCGGGACGGAACTGCACGCACACGTCGCGGCCCGACCAGTAGCCGAAGCCGGACACGGTCGCGATGGTAGCCAGCGAACGCTGCTTGCTCGGGAGTGGATTCAAGTGACTAACGTGGCGCGAGGAGCAACGAATCACAGGTGCCTTACCAGAACGAAGGGCTCCACTGCCGCCAGGCGGGCATGGAGCCGGGACGAAATGCCTCGGACTACCGCAGCTTGGTGTTGGGACGAGTGCCCGATTTGGTGGCCGACGGAGCGAGGGGCTCAGCCGGCGCTGTCGTGCCGCCCTTGGAGGCCGCGGGCGGTGGAGTCGTACCGGCATTGAGCTGCTTGAGGATGATATCGGTGATATCCAGGCGGTTCTGGAATACGACCATGCGGCTGATGCTGGCCATCACCGATTTTGGATCCTCTGCCTTCATGGGCTCGCGGCTGTGGCGGAGGACCAGGCCGATATTGGCCTGTAGGGCGAATCGCTGGATCGCCTGCTCGATTTGCGAATAGGTTTCGAAGTACAACCGCGCCTCATCGGTGAGAAAATCCTGTCGCTGCCGACGCAGGTTCAGATCGTTGTCGGCAATCGCCTTGGTCATTTTCTCCTCGAGCTGCTGGTATTCGGCGGAGCCGGCCTTGAACGTGGCCAGCTCCTCTTTCATCTTGTTCAGCTCACGCTGCTGGGCGCGGACCCAGCCGTCGAGCTGAGCGCCGCGCTCGTTGAGCTCGATCAGCCGCGTGTTGAAGACGTTGTGGTTTTTGAAGATGTAGCTGATGTCCACGACGGCGACGTTGGTGCCGTTGGGGACCGTCCGCGCGGCGGGCGCCGGCGCGGCCCCGCCGCTGGCGGGAGCAGAAGGGCGGTTGGTGCCAGCGGGGCCCTGGGCGGCGACGATGCTGGCACACAAAACGATCAGGCTGGCCACGCACGTGGCGGGATAGAGAGAGACTCTCACGCTCAGCACTCCTTGCTTGGTTTCGGTCGGGGGGACCTGCGACGAATCGTCCTTTGATTCGCCGCTGCTTCGATGCGGTCCTTCTGAGGCTACGGGGACCCCAGAGCGGGCCGTATTCTGTCGGGAAATCACCGCCGGGTAAAGATCAGTCGTCAGCGCCGGGCCGTGCGTTTCCCCGGAGGGGAACCAGCCGCCAGGTAAAGGACCTGACCGCGCCGCTAGCAGCCGGGCTGGCGCGGCGCACGATATCCACCCATCGGCCGAGGGATTATCGGCGTCGATGGCAAGCCGGGTTGAGATTTCCGGCGAAGAAAACCCTGCCGGATTTAATGAGCTTAAGGCGCTCGGCGGGCCGTCAGCGTCGCCTCCAGTTCAACGGTCTTGTCTCCGCGCTTGAGGACCAGCTTCACCTTGTCCCCTGGCTTGTGCTTGCGGAGCGCATTTTCGAAGTCGTTGATGTTGGCAATGCGGGTATCGCCGAGCTGCTGGAGGATGTCCCCCGCCTGCACGCCGGCCCGCTCCGCCGCGCTACCCGGCAACGTGCCAATCAGCGGCACACCGTCGGCATTGGCCCCCTCGTCCGGAATCGTGCCCAGCGAAGGGCGCTGGCCGGACGGATCGCCGGCCAGCATCGTGACCGCCCCTTTGACCTCCACGTACTGCGGCCGCGAGTCGGCGGCATCCGTATTTTCGACAATCCTCGTGACCAGGTCGGCAATCCGCCGCATACCCGGCACATTCAGCTTGTCGGCATCGTCACTGGGGCGGTGATAGTCGGTGTGCGTTCCGGTAAACAGGTGCAGCACCGGGATCTTGCGGGCATAAAAGGACGAATGATCGCTGGGGCCAAAACCCTCGGGCTGCTTAGAGAGCTTGAAACCCATCTCCTGACAGAGCTTCTCGACCAGTGGATCGAAGTGCTGGGCGGTTCCGGTCCCGTAGACCACCAGCTTGTCGTCCTTGAGTCGTCCCACCATGTCGAGATTGAACATGGCGATCGTCTTTTCCAGGGGAAACCGGGGCTGGCGAACGTAGTGTGCGCTGCCCAAGAGGCCGCGCTCTTCTCCTGTAAAGGCGATGAAAACAATCCGCCGGTGCGGCTTCTTGTCGCTGCTGGCCAGACGGCGCGCGATTTCCAGCAGTGTGGACGTTCCCGAGGCGTTGTCGTCGGCCCCGTTATGGATGGCGCTGGTCCAGGGGGCCAGCGAGCCGGCTCCGCCCATCCCCAGATGATCGTAATGAGCGCCGACAATGATCGTCTCATCAGCCAGCGGACCCTCCCCCTCCAGCACCGCCACGACGTTTTTCACTTCTGCCTCCCGGTGGTTGACGTCCGCCTGAATGCTGGCAGACCACCCGGCAAGCTCCGCGCTTTGCGGCTTCAGCGTGGCGTCGATCTCCTTTTCGATTGCCGCCAGATCTTTGCCCAGCGCGGCCTTGATGACACCGTCGATCGACTGGCGGCTGCAAAACAGGACTGGCAGCTGGCGATGACCGGCATCGATCCCCGCCCCATCGAGCGGCAACACGGGATCTGGGTTCTCCGACTGTCGCTTGGACAGCAGGGCGATTTGCTCGGCGAGCTGCCCGATTTCGCTGGCATGCTTTTCGCGGTCGGCCGGCAAGGCATGCGGGTTCTCCTTGAATTTGCGGCGCGATTCCACCAGCCGGTCTACGGTCTCGTCGAAGGCCCGCTTTTCGTCATCGCGCCGCTGTCGCAGCTCCAGGCTGTCGTTGACCAGCAGCACGGCGGCCGCGCCGTGACCGAAGGCGTTGGAAATCTTGGTGGCGAAATGGGCGTGCCGCGACGGCCGAACGCCGCTGAAAACGCTTTCTTTGTCTTCCTGTTGCGGCTCCTTGCGAATGATCACCACCACCTTCCCTTTCACATCGAGACCGGCGTACTCGTCGTATTTTGCGCCGTCCTTGAGATCGGTGGCCGAAATGCCGTAGCCCACAAATACCAGCGGAGCGGCAAGCTGGCCACTGCCGCCGATCGCCAGCGGTTGATAGCTTTTTCCGAGTTCCAGCTCGATCCGCCGTGGCTGGCCCCCTGCGTTTTCCGGCGGGCCCAGCAGCACCAGTTGGTTTTTCTCTTTTGGCCCCAGTTCGGCGCCAGTCGTGACGCTGAACTTCTGAAACGGCTGGCCGTCGAACAGGTCGGTCTTGAGGCCGAGATTGGCAAACTCGCCGGCGATGAATTCGGCGGCCTGATCAAGCCCCTTGGTCCCCACCCCGCGCCCTTCCAATTGATCGGAGGCGAGGTATTCCACCGAGGTTTTGAGTCGCAGCTCGGACGCTGCCTCCGCCGCCGTGTCGGCCGCCGCAGCAATGGGCGCCAGCGCCTCCGCGACGAGCAGAATGGCCAGGAACCAGCGACAATCACAAAGCCAGCGACGCGAGAATTGGATGAGCATGGGGGCCAGAGGCGGGAGAAAATGGGGCAGGCACGTTACGAAGCACGTACCCACATTGTTCCCGCGGGTGTCAGATGCGTCAATGAATGATGGGCCGTTCCAGCCGCGCTGCGGGTGCTGGCAGGGGGCCGCTGGTCCAAGTATCCTGGATTTCCGTTTGGCAGCCCGCCTTGAACACCCCACCTCCGCGCTTCGCCAGGAGCCTCGGTTATGAAGTTTGCCCGTTTCTTCCTGCTTGCCGCCGTTGCCGCACTCTGGTCGTTGGCCGGTTTCGCTGCGGCCCAGGACTTGTTTCCCGACAAGAATCTCGAAGCGGCCGTTCGTCAGCAGGTATTCGAAAAGCGGAACAATGACATGCCGCTGGTCGAGGCCGACGTCGTCAACATCTCCACGATCAAGTCGATCAAGGGGAAGACGATCACTAACCTGGCCGGCCTCGATAAGTGCAAGAGCCTGGCGCAGCTCGAGCTGGACGGCAACGAGATCGTGGATCTTACGCCGATCAAGGATCTCAAGAACATCCAGCTTCTGGACCTGTCCAAAAACAAGATCGAGAGCATCGCCCCGCTGGCGGAGCTGATCGGCCTGCAGTTCCTCGAACTGGACGGCAACAAGATCAGCGATGTGTCGCCGCTGGCCAAGATGACCAATCTCGGCACACTTGACCTGGCCGGAAACCAGGTCAAGGACATTGCACCGCTGGCTGGTTGCACCAAGCTGCACGCGCTATATCTGATCAACAATCCGGTCGCCGATTTCAAATCGCTAGCCGCGCTTAAGCGGATGGAGCGGCTATGGCTCGGCGGCACTGGCATTGCCGACCTGTCGCCCATCGCCGAGATGACCGAGCTTCAGTATCTGGGTCTGGAAAACAACAAGATTGCTGACCTGACCGTGCTGATCGAAATGGGGAAAAAGGACCTGGCCGACAGGACCAAGACACGGTTTGCTCCCTTCTGGAAGATCTATCTCAAGGGGAACCCGCTGAGCGATGCCGCCAAGACTGCGCAGCTCGAAGAGCTGAAGAAGGTGAGCCAGCTCGTGGTGCTCCAGTAGTTGACGCGAAAGCGGCTGTTCGCGTGCGGATGGGCGATTGCCATCTGGCATGAAGCGAGGCTAGATTCACGTGGGCGTAGCTATACCGCGCGCTTCGGTTGTCCTTGTTGATGGAGATTTTTATGCGACGAGTACTTGAATCGTTTTCCATCGTGACCCTGATTGCCGCCGGTTATTCCTTCTATCCAGACTTGGCTTGTGCAGCGCCAGACGCCCCTGCGGCGAGCGCGAAAGCCGCTGCCGCTCCCACGCCGGTCAAGGGAGGTGTCGTCACCCTCTCTCCGGCAAACACCAAGATCATTTTTGTCGGCACCCACGCCGCCCCCAAAAAGCCCGATCCTCGCACCGGCAACTTTGAGAAGTTCAGCGGCAAGGCAGAAGTGGACGCCGAGAAAAAAACGCTGAAATCGGTTGCCGTGGAAATCGAGACGGCCTCGCTGAAAACCGAAATCGACAAACTGACCAACCATCTCAATAGCCCCGATTTCTTCGACACGCGGGAGTATCCCAAAGCCAAATTCGAGAGCACCAAGATCACCGCCGGAAAGGACGGCGAGCATACGATTACCGGCAAGCTGACGCTGCTCAAAACGACGAAGGAAATCTCCTTCCCCGCCAAGGTGGCCATCAGCGACAAAGGAATGACGCTTCACTCGAGCTTCAAGATTGACCGTCTCGATTTCGGCGTCGGCGTCAATCAAAGCGGCGTCGAGCGCCCCGTGTCGCTGACGATCACGATCGGCGGCGGCAAAGACAAGTAGCTGAATCCGGCGGCAGGCCGCCGCGAGCGCAGCCGCATGCATGAAGCGCTTCCCATGCTGGCCAAAGCGATCGCCGCACCGGCGGCAATCTCGCTGGCAGTGGCGTTGCTTCTTTGCCGCTTTGCCAATGAGCCATGGCGGCGATACGCGGCTGCCATCGCTTTTGCGACCGGATTTTGTGCCGCCTTTGGGATCATCCGCCCGTGGGGCGAGCTGCTTCCATCGCGGCACTGGCAGTGGACGTTCTACATCGCCTTAGCTGCCGCAGTCCTCGGCCCGATTTCGGCAGCCCCCAGGCTGCATTGGGTTGAAAGGCTACTGCTGCTGGCCTTCTCGGCCGTGGTTGCCAGCTGGCTGCTTGTGCCGACCTGGGAGAGTCTGCAGCCGCCGCGAGCAGTGTGGCTGACGCTGCTGGCGAGTTACTTCGTTTTGATTGCCGCCGCGATGGAGCCGCTCGCTAGTTTTCTTCCAGCCCGTCACCTGTTTGCCTGGCTGACGGTATCGGCGGGCGCCACGGCCGTGCTGGTCACCGCCGCAATTAGCCTGACTTATGGGCAGCTAGCCGGCGCGTCCGCAGCGGCACTCTTGGGATGCAGCCTTGCCGTGTGGCGTTCGGCCAAAGCGGACAACCTGCGGGCTCTGGTCCCCGCTTATGCTGCGATCGTCGGCGGGTGGGCGTTCGTGGGCTGCATCGATCCGCCGCAGTCGATTTGGGGACTTCTGCTTGCTCCAGCGGCGCCACTGGCTCTCTGGTGCTTTGCGCGAGGACCGCTGGCAAAGCTGACAGGTTTCGGCGCGATTGCCGCTCAAGCCGGGGCCGTAGCGGCGATACTAGGGATTGCCGCCTGGCTGGCGCTTGCGTAGCGATCAAAGACGCGACCTAGTGATCGAGAATGAACTCGTTGCTGTTGAGCAGCGCCCACCAGATGTCTTCCAAAGCGGCGCCTTCATTGTCCTTGGCGCTGGCCATGATCTTGCCGATGTCCTGCTGCTCCTGGGCCGTCGGCTTGCGGGATAGTGCGGCCAGAAACAGGTGATCGACTTTCTCAGCAAACGGCAGCTCTTTCCTGGCGATCAGGTCCTTGAGTCGTCCTTCCTGCTCGCTGCTCACCACGCGGCGCGTGAACCGGCTATTCATCATCAGCTCGGATTGCACGTTGCCCCCTTCGTGGCTCATCTCTTCCTCGTCGTCGTTCCCGGACTTGCGGAACAGCTCCTCGAGAAAATCACGCCGCGACTGCTCGATATCTCCGCCCGCCGATTTCTGCCGCAAATTCGCCGCGGTCAAAAGCGAGCGGGACAAATCCTCCGCCTTCATGGGCCGCGTGTAATAGCGGGAGAACAGCGGCCTGCCCGTCTCTGGCATATCGGCCAGTCCACCCGTCGCCGTCCGGCTCGACCGGCTAAATGCGTCCGTCAATACCATCCAGCGAATGGCACGCTTCAGGTCGTAATTGTGGGCGGCGAATTGTCCTGCCAGGGCGTCGAGCACTTCCGGATGCGACGGCTCATTGTGCGGCCCCATGTCATCGATCGGGCTGGTGAACCCGAAGCCAAAGAAATGAGACCACAACCGGTTGACGAGCGCCCGCGGCATTTCCCGCGAGTTCACCACCAGCCTGGCCAGTTCCTGGCGGCGATTCACATCGGCCAATTTGCCACTAGGCGGAATTTTCGTGCCGTCGATGAACTCGGGTTCAGCGGCCTTGACCTGACCGGTGGGATGCTCCTGGTAGTAGACCTCGCCATCCTTGGTCACACCGCGCCTGTCCACGAAGTCGGTGCTGGTCAGCCGAACGACCTCCCCCTCCCGCTGCGCTTCCGCCTGCCGCAGGAAGGAGTTGAGCGCCCAGTACTGGCGCTGCGACCATTCCTGCGAATGATGGCCGTGGCACTGAGCGCAGTGAAGCTGCTGGCCCAGGAAGACACGCGAGACGCGCGTCGTGGCCAGCGTGGCGTTGTCGCCGAGTCCCGCCAGAAGGAAATTCACAGCACCATTGAAATCGGGCGCATCGGGCCGGCTGGTGCCGCTGGCTGTGAGCAATTCGGCAACGATCGCATCGTAGGGCTTGTTCTGCCGCAGCGATTGCTCAAGGTACGCTTCCAGGCCTTCGCGGCTGGCCAGCGATCCCTTTTTGCCGCCGGTCCGGCCGATCAACACGTTGGTCCACACGCTGGCCCAGTGCTGGGCAAACTGGTCGGCATATTCATCGCCGAGCAGTTGGTCCACGAGGTGCTGCTTTTTGTCCGGGGACTTGTCCCCAGCAAATGCAGTGACTTCCGCGTTAGTTGGAATCCGGCCGAGCACGCGCAAGTAAACGCGGCGGCACCACTCCTCGTCGCTGGCGGGCGAAGCAGGCCGAACTTTGGCCTCCGCCCAGGAGCGCTGGATTTCCGCGTTGACGAACGAGACCAACTCTTCGTCAGGAAGCGGCTGGTGGGCGTACCGCCGGTTGTTGGTCGCCGGAGGCGCCGAGCTATCATCCGTTCCTTTGCTGCCCGGCAAAGGTAAGGGAATTACCGTGGGTGCGTCGCTACCCTTGACGACCTGCGGCGGCGCAGAACGACGGTCAGGCTGTTTGGCGATTTCACGCTGGCCTTGACCCGTCTTGTCTGGCCGCTGAGCCCCGCCCTTGTCGGTCTGGTCCTTGATTGCGACCTGCTCGTTCGGTGCGCCCTGCCGGGAGAATTGAATGGCCGCAATCCCCAGCGCTATGCCTAGTCCGCCGACGGTGGCAGCGACGATCAGCCACTGCCCAATCTGCTTTCTTCGAGCCTTCCGGGGCCGGTCGTCGCGACGAAGCGAAACCATCTGACCGTTTGCCTGGACCAAATTCTCGTCAGCCGCGGCAAGCGGACCGGCCTGCTGCCGGCGCTCCGCCAATGCCTTCAAGATGCGCGCAGTTAGATCCGGGGCCTTTCGCCCCCCCAGGACCTCGTCCAGGCAGGAATCGAGAATCGGATCGTCGCGCTCGGGATTCATTTCAACTTCGACTCGATGCAGGTTCGCAATTGCTGCTTGGCTCGCTGCATCAGGTTTTTGGCTCCGTGTTCGGTGATCTCCAAAGCGGCTGCAATCGCCTCCCGCGAACTGTCTTCGCGAAACCTCATTTCCAGGGCCAAGCGGGCTCGCTCGCTGATCCCCTTAAGGCACTCCCGCAGGGCATCCAGCAGCATTTCCCCATCGTCATTCCCTGCCCAGTTGGCCCAGTTTCGATCCAACTCCTCCACACGTTCTACCGCGGTCACCTTGCCTGCTCGCCGCTGCTGCGAAATGAACAGGTTGTAAGAGACCTTTCGTAAATAGGCGGACGTGGCCAGGGGACCCATGTCCTGAAACGGCTTCTGAAGCACGCTCAGAAATGTCTCCTGCGTCAGGTCCTCGGCTTGCGCCGCGTCGCAGCCCAGCGCCCGCAAATACCGCCAAATGCCGACCTGGTAGGTCTGGATCAGCGTGGCGGGATCAACGCCGCTGGCTGGCTGGGACGGCTCCGTTCTCATGTCCCAATTGTAAAGCGCGGACCGGCGACCAATGTACTCGCCTGGCAAGGCTTTTCGGCAATTGGGGATCCTGAATTGGTATTTGGGTTTTGCGGGGCAATTGCCCTGGTCAAGCCAATAGACAACCCTGAAAAACAAACCCGGGGAGACGATGCTCCCCGGGGCAGTTTTTGAATCGCCAGCAATCTACTAGGCAAACAGCTCTTTGATCACTTTGCCGCTATTGGCAATCTTCATCGGGCGGCCGTTCTTGCTCGTAAAGGTCGTCTCCAGCGAAATGCCGAGCGACTTGCAAACGGTAGCCATTACGTCCTGTGAGGTGTACGGCTCCGTTTCGACCGACGTGCCGTCCTCGTTGGTCTTGCCGACCGCAATGCCACCTTTCATGCCGGCGCCGCCCAGGACCACGCTCCACGAGCGGGCCCAGTGGTCGCGGCCGGCAGTGCCGTTGATCCGCGGGGTGCGGCTGAACTCTCCCATCCAGATGATGGCCGTGTCCTGCAGCAGGCCACGCTGGTCGAGATCTTCGACCAGAGCGCTCATCGCCTTGTCGAGCGTGGGGAGCTTCTGGTTCTGCAAGGTGGGGAAGATGTTCTGGTGGTTATCCCAGCCACCAAAATCGACTTCCACGAACGGGACGCCGGATTCCACCAGGCGACGGGCCATCAGGCAGCCGCGGGCGAAAGGATCAGTTCCATAGCGATCCTGGACTTCCTTGGGCTCCTTGTTGACCTTGAAGGCGTCCATCTGGGCGCTAGTCATCAGGTTGAGCGTCTTGTCGAGCACCTTGGCGTGCTCTTCGGCGGCGGAGCCGCGATTCTGGCTGATGAAGTTGGTCTCGATCAGCCGCAGTGCCTGCATCCGCTGGATCAGGCGGCTGTCGTCGATGCCCATATCGAGGTTGCGGACCTGGCCGTTGCTGTTGACGACGAAGGGCGCCCAGGCCATGCCCAAAAAGCCCGGACCAACGCTGCCGCCGCCGACCGAGACGAACGGCGGAATCTGCAAGTCGGTCCGCTGATCGACCAGTTCGTGGGCCATTACCGCGCCGTAGCTGGGATGCTCGATGTTCAGCACGGGCTTATAGCCCGTGTGCATGTAGTACCGGCCGCGGTTGTGGTCGGCTTCCTGCGTGCTCATCGAGCGGACGATCGCCAACTTGTCCATGACCTTGGCGGTCATCGACATGTGCTCGCAGATCTGCACGTCGCCGGCGGTGCTGATTTGCTTGAACGGGCCGCCCGTCGGAGCCCCGGGCTTGAGGTCCCAGATGTCCATCGTGGAAGGGCCGCCGCTCATCCACAGCAGGATTGCCGACTTGTGATTCTTCTTCAGCTCGGCGGCGTGCGTCCGCAGGCTGTGCCCCAGCGTCAGAGCAGGAACGGTGAGGGCCGACGCACCCGCCAGGTGGCTCATGAAATGGCGGCGCGTCATGCCGGAAGGAGTCGAGAACATGAGATGCTCCGAAGATGGGAAATTGGTTGTCGGCGTTGGGAACTAGTGCTGCAAAATGAATTCGTTGCTGTTCAGGACGGCCCAGAACATGTCTTGCAAAGCAGCGCCGGCGTCGCCTTTGCGGGCGACGAGGAGCTGGTTGGCAATGGTGATCTCGCTGCTCGACGGACGGCGGGCGAGCGCCGCCTCGTAGAGGTACTCGATCTTGTTCGCAGGACTCAAGTTGCTGCTGGCAACGCTGTGCAGAAAGCTGCCCTTCTCGGCATTGATGGCCTTCTTGACGAGGTCGCCGTTGAAGAGCATCAGGGCCTGCGGAATTGTGCCGTTGAACGTCGTTGATTCATCTCCTTCATCGGTGCCGAAGGCCAGCGTGAACTGCCCGAGCCACTCGCCCTTGAGCTTCTCCTGCTCTTCATAGCTGCCGCGGGATTTGTGGGCCTGCGTAGCCACGAGCAGCGATTCGTACAGCTCTTCCGCCCGCATCTGACGCAGGTAGAAGTGCGTGAACTTCGGCGACTCGCCCAAGAGCGGATCGTCGGCCTTGTTGCCGCCCGTACCGCGACTGGAGAGCGAATAAGCCTCGCTGAGGGCGATCCAGCGGATCAGCTCCTTGATGTCGAAATTGGCGGCGGCAAACTGCTCGGCCAGGTAGTCGAGCAATACGGGGTGCGACGGCGCGTTGTGCGGACCCAGGTCGTCGATCGGCTTCGTGAAGCCGTAACCCAGGAAATGCTGCCACATCCGGTTGACCATCGTCTTGGACATGAACGGCGACTTGACGATTAGCTTGCCGAGCTCGGTGCGGCGGTCGCAGTAGTTGACCGACCCGTTGCGGCTGATGGCCGTCCCATCGGTGAAGACGGGGAAGGCCGACTGCAAGAGACCGTTCCGCAGCTCGTAGAACAGGATCGCCTCATTGGGATCGTTGTTTTCGCCGGAGAAATCCTGATTGACGAGCTGAGCCGATTCCACGCGGCGCGTGCCGGGCACGAACGAGCGCTGGGCCCGCGTCTGCCGGAAGAAGGCGTTGAATTCCCAAAACTTCTGCTGCTTCCATTCGTTGAACGGATGGTTGTGGCACTGCGTGCACTGCACCTGCAGGCCGAGGAAGATCTTCGAGGTCATCGCCGTCGCCTGGGCGGCGTTCTCGTCGAGCTTCATCACCAGGAAGTTGACCGCACCGTTGAAATTGTTTGAACCAGGCGCGGTGCCGCCGGTCGCGGTCACCAGCTCGAACACCATCCGGTCGTACTGCTTGTTGCGAGCGAACGAGTCGCGAAGGTACTTCTGCATCCCCTCGCGGCTGGTCATCGTGCGGTCTTCGAGTCCGCCGTTGCGGCCGATCAGGATGTTGGTCCAGATCGTCGTCCAGTTGCGGGCGTACTCGTCTTGATACGATTCGTCGGTCAGCAGCTTGTTGACGAGCTTCGCTTTGCGGTCCGCATCTTTACCAGCCTGAAATTCGCGCAGCTCCTGCACCGAAGGGACGCGGCCGATGATGTCGAGATACACGCGCCGGCACCATTCGCCATCGAACGCGGCAGGCGAAGGCGAGAGCTGAAAGTCGCTCCAGACCTGGCGGACTTCCTGATTGATCTGCCGAACCTGCGGGATGCCGTAATCGGCAACGATCGGCCCTTTGGGTTTTGCACCCGAATCTTTTGGCTCCGTCGCCGACTGTGCGACAGCCGAGTCAATCGCTAGCACGCTCGAGGCGGCAATTATCGCGACTGCTACCAGGCGCCTTAACGCACGGAACCGCATAGAAGCCCCTTTCCAGCGCCCCCCTTGGCAACTCATCCAACAACTCTGAAACGTTGCACCCTTGACAATGTACTCAGGGCACTCATGTATCTGGATAACTTGCGTGCCATTCTTGCGGGCGGCTGCGCGGATTGCAACGTAAATCGCTGGGAAGCAATGGGTTAGGTTCGATCCGCAGCAAATGCAAAAGTTGGTGACGGCCGCGGCATGGGAGATGCGCGCATACGCCGAAAAAAAATCTGCGTCTCGAAAAAAAACGCAACCAGTTGCCGCAAAATAACTTAGAGCGCAAATCCAGGCTCAAGCAATATACGCATTATGCGCGCTGAAACGTCGGTTGCTGGGGCCACTGGGAGATGTATCGATTCAATACACATGTATCAAAACAATACACAAGAAACGCGGGAGGCGAGTTGAGGTCTACGTGGTCTAACCTCAACTCGCCTTGCCTGCGTGAAGACCGCCCCATGGCGGCTTCGGCCTGCTCTCTGTTCCCGAGCTTCGTATTTCTCCGTGAAAACGCTGCCAAGTCCGTTTTCCGGCGCTATTCGCCCGCCCTATGCCGTGCCTCTTTCGAACCGGCCCCAACAACTCCTGAGCCTCTTCTCTTTTCCGGCCCAACAGGCGAAAAGGTGTCAACGTAGCTGGAACGATACCCTAAGAAGCAACCGGCGTGCCAAGGCCCCAAAGCGGCAGGTCAGAGGCAGAGCAGCCAGTGATTTTCACCTACGGCAGGAGAAACACTGTCCCTCCGACCTCTTTCGGGCCGCCGAACTCGTGGACGACCTGCTGGACACCGGGGAAGCGGTCGGAGTAGTCGTGGCCGCAGATGATCGCAGCGCCAACGGACTTGGCCCACTCGATGTCTTTTTTCGTCTCGGCGTAGGTGTGGATCGCATCCAGGAAGACCAGCGACGGTGCGGGGCCGCGGTAGGTGGCGTAGAAGTGGTTCTTGTCCATCTTGAGCTGTTCCACGCGCCCGGTTTGCGCGAGATAGAACAGGATCTGCGACGTCAGCTGGTAGTGCGTTTCGCACGACAATCCCCACGGATTCCACGTGTAGGTGTCCACCGTGATGATTCTCTGCTGCGGCGCGGTGAACAGGGCCATGTGCGTCGCCGTGCGGCCGAACAGCGTCCCGATTTCCACGATTGGCCCGGGAAACTCGTGCGAC
>DASRJP010000409.1:0-11326 GCA_035649415.1 Pirellulaceae bacterium
AATGACCTCCGGCAGCGTTCGCATCGTTTGTCTCGCCTGTGGCGCCGAGGTGACCATCCACCAGCAGGCGCTCGGGCGGAAAATGCGCTGTCCGATCTGCCAGGCGGTGATCACCGCGAGCGAAGGGCCGCCTCCACCGACAGCACCAAAAAGCGCCGCAGCAGTCGTCCAACCGGCCGAGATGCAGCCGACGAGTGCATCCCCACCGCCGCCGCCGCGCTGGACGACGCAATCCGAACCAACTCCGCCACCGCTGCCGTCCCAACCAGCCGCCGTGCTCGACGAAGCGACACCGAGTGTCAAAAAAAGGGCGCAGAGGGCCTTTGTCGATGCGGAAATGGACATGACCCCCATGGTGGACGTCGTGTTCCAGCTCCTGATTTTCTTCATGCTCACTGCCGCCTTCACCATCGTCAAATCGCAGCAATTCCCCAAACCAGAGCAGACGCAGCCGGCGACGGCTCCAGTCCAGCCCGAAGAAGACCCCGACTTCGTGATCGTCCGCATCGACGCGGCCAACACGTACTACGTCAGCGGCGGCGAGTTAGTGGACGAGGAGGAAGCCCCCAGCCCGCAAGAGCTGCTCATCAAGCTCAAACAAGCCCGCATGGGGACCGGCGGACAAATGCCAACGAAGTTGCTGGTCAAAGCGCACGGCGACTGCACCCACGAGCGCGTCGTCACCGCCATCGATGCTGGCACTGACGTGGGCATTGAGGAAGTCAAGGTGCTAACGGTGGACGAAGAGGAATAGGCGAGCGCGCCGAATGCCGAACACTTATGCCAAACCAATGACGACAAACTCCACTCCGCAATCCGCACTCCCCATTCCGCACTAGAAGGACCCCGGCATGTCGGCGACGAAGGTTTTGGACCTGGCGGAAAAACAAGGTCTGCTCGATGGCGCCGTGGTTGCCGACCTGCGTAAGCAGGTCGCCGAATCGAAATTCGTCGTCACCGCCGAGGCCATCGCCAAGATCCTGGTGGACCATGGACATTTGACGCCGTTTCAGGCCCGCAAGCTGGTCAGCACGGCCTTAGGCGAACCCGAGCCTGTAGTGCCTGCGGCAAAACCACCAGCGCCTGCGCCGCGTCCTGCTGCGCCCAAGCCGCAGGATTCCGAATTGGGCCTGGCGGATAGTTCCTCTCACGACGACATCGTGGAGATGCAGGTCGCGGCACCCGTCGCCAAGCCGCCGCTCGCCAAGCCGCCTCCCGCCAAAAAGCCCTCGCGATCCCAGGCGGAAACGCGGCCACTGGACATGGCTCCCGCGCGGCCGGCGCCCTCCAGGCCAGCGCCGTCTCCGCTGGTCCCCGTAACTCCCCCAGCGTCCAAGGCGCCCGCGGCACTGGAGCCAATCGCTCCGCCTCCGCCAGCGCCCAGTCCGCTGCGCCCCGTTGCTCCCGCGGCACTACAGGCGGTGGATACACTAGATCCGCTCCAGGCTCCGGCCGATCTATTGACGTCCGAAGACAAGAAGACCAGGGCCAGGCCGGTCCCGCAGAGGCCCAAAAGCCCGTGGGAAAATCCGACGTATTTGCTGCTGGGAGGTGGGTTCTTCCTTTTCCTGGTAATTGTATTCGGTCTGCTCTATTTTGCCCTGTTCCGCACACCGGTTGCGGAACTTTTTGCTAGGGCCGGTGAGGACTATGAAGCGGGTTCGCTCGGTGCTGCGAAAGAAAAATATGAACAATTCCTGAGCCGCGCCGATTCCAAAAGTTCCGATGCCAGCCTGGCTCGCGTGCGGCTGGGAATGATCGATTTTCGTCAGGCCTCGGGTGAAGGACGCAACCCCAAGGCGGGAATTGACGCAGCCAATCGCATCCTGCCCGAACTGCTCAAGGAAGAACGGTTCGATGACAGCCGGCTTTATTTGCGACCCATCCTGGTAACGATGGCCAACGCGTCCGCCAAGGCGGCGCAGTCTGCCAAAACTACGGAAAAGAAGGAAGAGCTGGTTGTGCAAACCGAGGAAGCGCTCAAGCTGGTCGAAAACGCCTCCTATCTGCCTTCCTCCCTGCGCGCGGAAGTACAGCCGCAGATCAACCAGACGCTCGATATTCTCAAGGCGGCTCGCCGCAGCATCGACCAGGACAAGGATTTGGTTAAGGCGATCGCGGCGATGAATGGTTCCATCGAAGCCAAGGATGCCGCCCAGGCGTACCGCACGCGGACAGAGCTGTTGCGAACGTATCCGGCGCTCGAGGCCGACGCAAAGTTGATCGAAGCCACGTCCCTCGTCTCGGCCATGGAACAGAGTCAGGTCAAACTTCAGGAAGAAGCCCTGACCCCATCCACGCAGGACGCAGCTCCAGAATCAGCGACGGTTGTTGTGTCTCAGCCCAGCGGCGGGGACAGCGGGCTGACAAACCAGTTCGTCGCGACACTCGTTCAAGGTGCTGTCTACGGCTTCGACGCCAAAGACGGAAAGCTTCTCTGGCGGCGTTATGTCGGCTACGACACCGTAGCCTGGCCGCTGGCGGTATCGAGTGAATCAGGGGCGGACTTGCTGCTGGTCGACGGCCAGCGACACGCGCTGATGCGGGTTCAGGCGGCCACCGGCCAACTGGTCTGGCGCCTGGACCTCGGCCAGCCCTTCGCACCGCCGATTGTCGGAACCGAGAACGTTTACGTCACAACGGCTGACAGCCGCATCGTGGAAATCAACCTGGCCAGCGGCCAGTCGCAGCGTCAGGTCCACTTGCCGCAAGCGCCTTCGGTTTCGCCGACATTCGATTCGCGCAAATTGCGTCTTTACCAGCTTGGGCAACATTCCACGCTCTTTGTGCTTGATGCGGAGCGGCTCTCCTGCACGGAAGCGTTCTATCTGGGACACAAGGCGGGCGCGATTTTCGTGCCCCCGGTCGCGGTGCTCGACCATGTTCTGGTTGTCGAGAGCCCGGGAGATGACTTTTCGCTGGTCCACGCCTTAGCGCCGGACGCCGAGACCAAGAAGCTCAAACGCGCGGTAGAGCCGATTCGGCTCAAGGGACGCGTCGTCGTTCCGCTGCAGGTTGAGCGCAACCGCGTAATCGCGGCGACCGACCAAGGGCAAGTGGCGGTACTTCAGGTGGAACCAAACAACAAGGACCAGCCGGTGCGCCAGCTGGCAGTGAACAAAGCCACCGGCAATGCCGAGGCGCACAATTATTTCGCGATCGCTCCGGGCCAGGCGTTTGTCAGCGGCAAGGGAGTGGCCTGCCTGGAGATACAGGCTACGAATCAGGAGTTGGTCAGCACCTGGCAGTTGCATGCTGGCGACACATTTGTGGCGCCGCCGCAGGTAATCGGAAAGGTGCTATTCCACGTGCGCCGCCCCAAATCGTCGCTGGCGACGATCGTGGAAGCCTGCCAGGTGGGCGACGGCAAAACAATCTGGAAAACGGAGATTGCCGCACCTGTAGCGGCGATGTCGTATGATCAGGGGCGCCAGGAAGTGACCGCGGTGACCAGCCGCGGTCGCGTCTACGAAATTCCCATCGCCGCAACGGCTGGAGGAAATATCGACAAGCCGGCGTATGTTCCGTTGCCGGGAAGTGAATCGATGTCGCTCACGGACGTCGTGGAACTGGGAAGCGGAAAGCTGGCGATCCTCGGGCCACAGTCCAGCGAGCACGCGCTGGTTTACGATCCTTCCGCCGCTGGAAGGCGCACCCAGCAGATCAAGTTCGCCACGGACACCAGGCAGGCATCGTCGGCCGCCACATTCTTTCAAGGCGGCCTGGTTGTCCCGCAGCTTAGCGGCCAGGTTCTGCTGCTGGATCCCGTGAGCGCCGGGCACAAGGCCCAGCCATATCAGCCGCCGCTGGAAGCGGGCCGGCGGATCGGCTGGACTCGCCCCGTGGCGATTCCTCCTGATGGAACCGCCCTGGCCATCGCCGACGGTGAACGAACCATTTATCGACTGACGATCCGGCCACAGCCGCAGCCACATTTGGAGTCGCTCGGCGAAGTGCCCGTCGAAAGCGACGTCGTGGCTCCGCTGGCGGCCAGCGCCGACACCGTATTTGCCGTCGTGCGATCGGCAGCGGTCGATCTCGTCGTGGCCCTTCAGGGAAGCGAGCTGACCAACGCCGGCAAGAGTCCTCTGAAGGGACGAGTCCAGTTCGGGCCGGTCAGTGCCGCTGGGCTGGTGTTCATCGCCGACGAGGCTCAGCTGCACGCCTTCCAGTCCGGCAGCAAGCCGCTGTGGTCTCAGCCGCTGGCACACGGCCTGCCGGCACTGGCGCCGCTGGCGGCGGACAGCGACGTGCTGGTCGTGACCCGCAGCGGCGCCGTTTGCCGCCTGGCGAAAGACAGCGGCCAGGAACTGGCGGTCACGCAGATCGGACAACCCGCCGGCAATGCCGCGTCAATCGTCGGCGACAAGATCGTCGTTGCTGGCGCCGACGGCACGTTGTACATCGTGCCTCTGCCCAAAAAGCCGTGAGGAGCAATGAGCCGATGATTGACAGATTCCAGCGAAGTCTCGCATCCGGCAGCCGGCACGCGGCGGCTGCGCTGGCGGCTTCTATCGCGCTAACCGCCCTCGCCTGGGCCCAGGCGCCGACCACAGCTCCGCCGGCTGCTGCGGCTCCGTCTGCCGCGCCCGCCGCCGCACCTCCAGCCCCGGCTTCCGGTGCGCCTACCTATGCCGAGCTCCGAGCGCGAGTTCCCTACGATTTGATTACCACCTCCAAGGCGTTCAACAACGAGGTTTACCAGGTCGAACCGATTCCGTTTACCAATCGTGAAGTTCCCACGATGCCAAAGCCGACTGATAAGCTCATCGTGCGGCGATTGAACGACGACCAGCAATCGGAGATTCAGTGGTTCAATATCGAGCGCATCGACCTTTACGAGGACATCCTGCTTGCGGAAGCCAATCAGCTTGTCAGAGATGCCAAGCTCGACGACGCGTTTGACTACTTCCATTATCTTCAGGATGTCTATCCCCGCACCAAAGGTCTGGGCGCGTCACACCAGAATTACCTGTACCTGTGCGTTGCCGACGCACGCAAGCGCGACGCCTATGACGAGGCACTCGCGGTGGCCGAGGCGCTCTATCAGCGAAATCCAAACTTCCACGGCTCCTCTAGCTCGCCTCCGCTGATGGACGAAATCGGCCAGCTCACGGACCACATTCTCGACGTATACGTCAAGAAGGACGATTTTCGTTCCGCTAAGACGCTTCTCAAGCGGCTGGAGTCACGGTACGGCAGGGACGCCGCTTTTACGCGCTCCTGGCGGCAAAAGCTGTCAGAGATTGCTGCCCGTCACCGCGACGAGGCGAGTCGGCACCTGGCGGACGGACGCTTCGTGGAAGCCTACGATGCATGTGCGGCGATGATCGCCGTCTGGCCAGAGGTAGAAGGAGGCCCTGAGCTCGCGGCCGAGATCGCACGCCGCTACCCGCTCGTGATCGTGGGCGTGGCACAGCCGGCTTTAGCTCATGATGGCCGCAGCCTGGCCGATTCGGCCGCCCGTCGTACGGGCCGGCTCATCGAGCGGCGGCTGATGGAGTTTGCGGGCCTGGGCCCTGAGGGTGGGACCTACAACTCGCCCTTTGCGACGTTCAGCGTCAGCGACGATCAGCTACAGCTTACTTTTCAGATGAAGTCAGCACAGATTGCCGCATCGCATGGAGGTGTTACTGGTTTCGATGTCGCCCGCCATCTACTTGAGCTGGCGGATCCCGCCAGCCCCGAGTATCAGCCGCAGTTGGCGCGTCTGCTGGACCGCGTGGAAGTTCGCAAAGTGGACCAGGTGGTCGCCGAACTAAAAGTCCCGCACGTTTTGCCGCAGGCATTCCTGCAAACGAGCTACGATTCAACGCCCAACGTGGGGGCGCCCGGCGTCAATGGGAGCGGCCCCTATTTTGTCCTCCTGAAAGACGAGAAGGTGGCGCGCTTCACGCGCAACGATCGCTACGCCATGTTCGCCTCCGGCCAACCGGCAGAGATCATGGAGCGGTTCTACGACGATTCCAAGCGCGGCATCCTGGCCCTGGAGCGCGGCGAAGTGGACGTGCTGGACGAAGTATTCCCGGGCGACGTGCCCGAACTCAAAGCAAATAGGGACATCGTCGTTGGCCGCTATTCCATTCCCACCATCCATTTCCTGACGATCGCCCGAAGGCATCCCTACCTGACGAATCGCACGTTTCGCCGTGCGCTGGCCTACGGCTCCGATCGCGAGGCGATCCTGCGAACAAGCCTCCTCAAATTACCTGCCAATGCCGCCTCTCCTCCCGGCTATCGTGTGATCAGTGCGCCCTTTCCGGCGCCAGTCAGCGCCGGCGATTCGACCGCCTATGGCTATGACGACGCGATAACGCCGCGGACCTTCAATCCCTGGTTGGCGCTGGTGCTCAAGGCAGTGGCCGCCAACGAGCTTAAGAGTCAGTACGAGAAGCAGGAAAAAAAAGCTCCCGTGCTGACTCCGTTAACCCTCGGCCATCCGGCAGACGAGATCAGCCGCATCGCCTGCCGAATCTTGGCCCGCCAATGGAAGGCGATTGGGATTGAGACCAAGACGGTCGAATTCCCTCCCGGGATTTTCGTCGATCAGAAGGAGGAATGCGATCTGGTCTACACCCATGCTGCGACCTGGGAGCCGATCGTCGATGCGGGACGGCTGCTGGCGCCGGGCGGGCTCTCCCCGGCCGATAACACCTACGTCAGCCTGATGCTGCGGCGCGTCGAGTCGGCTAAGGACTGGATTGACGCCCGCCGGGCGCTGCGCGACCTCCACCGCCAACTGCATGAGGACGTGACGGTGCTTCCCCTGTGGCAGACGTTTGACTATTACGCCTGGAGGCAAAGCGTGCAGGGGCTGAGAGATGGTCAGGCGTCGCTGTACGAGACTGTCGATCAGTGGAAAGTCGCGCCGCGACTGGCAGGTAATTGAGACAATCGTTGATGTACGAGACCACGGACCAATCGATCTTACGCGTCTGCCCGCCGCTGCTGCGCCTGGCGGCAGTTGTCTTTGCACTGCTGCTATTGACTGAGGCCCGAGCGCACGCTCAGGCTGCCTGGGAGTTTTCTCCCTACCAGGTCCAGGTGTGGCTCGCCCTGGAAGACCGCCCGGAGTTGGGAGGGGGCTTTGCGCAGCGGATGAGCGGCATCCTGGTGGGGAGGTCCGAAGTGGTCTTCGGGTCTGTCTGGCGACTGGATGCCGCGACCGCACCGGCTGCCGTCGCCGCGGACGCACTCTTACGCCTGGAAAGCGTAACGCCCGACTCGATCGGCGCGGCCGCCCCGTCGGCACTCGATCGGGACAAGCTATTTGTGGTTGCAGCCCGAATTACCGGCGGCGCATACCGCGTTGCCGTTCGCGAAATCGACGGGCGCACGCGCCAGGCCGGTCCAATTATCGAGCGCACCGCCGGCCAGCGGGAGGCGATCCCGCTGGTTGCTTGGGACGCGATCGTCGAGAGCTTCACGCCGCTGGCCAAGGTTGAGAGCGTAGCGGAGAAACAAGTACAGCTTCGCGTCCGCGCCGGCGGTCTCGTGACCGATTCCGCTTCGCCGGCAATGATTCAGCCCGGCCAGGTCCTCAAACCGGTCATTCGCCGCAACGACAAAAGCGGGCAGCCCACCAAGAACGGCATCCAGCCGCTAGATTGGACTTTGCTTTCCGTGCAGGATCGTAGCGATGCCTTGATTGTCTGCAATCTCCATTCGGGATTCCGCACTCCGATCCCGGTGCGCGGCGGCGCGCGGACGGAACGGCTGGCGTTCCTGGCCAAGCCCCGCCATGGTTCAACCCGAATCGTTCTTACCGCCCGCAGCGATCCGCAGCGACGTTTGTCGGGCTACGAAGTCTTCGTCAAAGGGCAGGGGAAAGACGAAACTTTTCTGCTAGGCGTCACCGACTGGGATGGCGCCGTGGAGATCGATCGCTCCGACGTCAATTTCCGAATGCTCTACGTGCGCAACGGCGGACAACTCCTGGCCCGGCTGCCGATGTCGCCCGGTTTCGAGCGCGAACTGGTGGCCAAAACTATCGAGGACGATTCGCGCCTCCAGGCGGAAGGCTTCGTGCTGGCGCTTCAGGGGCGGACAATGGACCTTGTAGCACAGCGCGAAATCCTGGTCATTCAGATCCGCGCCCGAATCAAGGAAAAGAAGTTCGACACGGCCAGACAGCTGCTCGAACAATTCCGCACGCTAGACACGCGCGACGATCTCATCCGCGACCTCGATGCCCAGCAGCAGGCGGTAAACTCGGATGACGCGCTGACCAGGCAGCGCATCGCCAAGCTCTTTGGCGACGCCCGCAACATGCTGCAAGACAAGCATCTCGATCCGGAATTGATCAGCGTCCTCCAGCGTGAGCTCGCCGCGGCCGCGCCCGCCACTGCCGCCAGCGGCAATTAGCTCTCACGTTCGGCTGCTGGCAGCTCAAAACGAATTGGCAATGGCGGCGAAGTGCGTTATTGTCAAGGATGCAGACCTGCTCATCGTAATGAGGGTGCGGCGACATGCTCCACGCCATTCGCGATCCCCACCTGGCCCGCCTGGCCGCTCGCCGAGCGTTTCTTACTCGCTCGGGATTGGGACTGGGCTCACTGGCCCTGGCGTCGCTCCTCGATCCGGCTCAGGCGGGGGAGGCGTCATACCAGTCCCGCGGCCTTCTGCGACCGCTGCACCACCCTCCCCGCATCAAGCGGGTCATCTTCCTGTACATGTCGGGCGGGCCTTCCCACCTGGAAACTTTCGATTACAAGCCGGAACTGGCCAAACGCAGCGGCCAGGAGATGCCCGACAGCGTGACGAGCGGCCAGCCCATCGCCCAGCTCCAGGGGCGCAGCCAGCTCAAGATCCTGGGGCCGCTGTTCGACTTCCAGAAGTGGGGCCAGTCCGGCGCGGAAATCAGCACCGCACTGCCGCACATCGGGGGAATCGCCGACTCGATCTGCATCCTCCGCGGCATGGTGACCGAGGCCATCAACCATGACCCGGCTCATACGTTTATGAACACGGGCACGACGCTCTCTGGCCGGCCGAGCATGGGCTCGTGGATCACCTACGGCCTGGGAAGCGACAGCGAAAACCTGCCCGGCTTCGTGGTGATGACCAGCTTCGCCGGCCGCAGCCCGCAACCGATCTCGACCCGCATGTGGCATAGCGGATTCTTGCCGGGGCAATACCAGGGGGTGCTGTTTCACGGCAAAGGCGCGCCGGTGCAGTACCTGACGCGGCCTGCCGGCGTGTCGCTTTCGCAGCAGCGGGAAGTGGTCGAGGCGGTGCGGCTGCTCGACCAGCAGCAGGATTCGCTCGTCCTCGACGGCGAGATTGCCGCCCGCATCAGCCAGTACGAGATGGCGTTCCGGATGCAGACCAGCGTGCCGGAGCTGATGGACTTTTCGGACGAGCCGCAGTCGGCCCTCGACTTATACGGCGCCAGCCCCGGCGACGGCTCGTTCGCCAGCAATTGCCTTTTGGCCCGCCGGCTGGCCGAGCGCGGCGTCCGCTTCATCCAGCTCTATCACCGCGACTGGGACCACCACAACGACCTGAAGAAATTCGTCGGCATTTGCGCCGGCGCCACCGACAAGCCGTCGGCGGCACTGGTGAAAGATCTTGCTCAGCGGGGGATGCTCGACGAGACGTTGATCCTGTGGGGAGGCGAATTTGGCCGCACGCCGATGGCCCAGGACGGCAAAGGGGAGCAGCTCGGCCGCGACCACCACATGAAGGGCTTTTCGATGTGGCTGGCCGGAGGCGGAATCAAGCCGGGCTTCACCTGGGGCGCCACTGACGAGCTGGGCTATCACTCGGTCGAGAACATCACGCACGTTCACGACCTGCACGCCACACTGCTGCACCTTTTGGGCGTCGATCACGAGCGGTTCACGTTCCGCTACCAGGGACGCGACTTCCGGCTGACGGACGTGGCGGGGAGCGTGGTCCGCGATATCCTGGAGTAGAGCCGTCGGTTAACTCTGCCTGCCAGGCTGCCGACGGATGATCCAGCACGCGTCGTGGCGGGTCATGCCGATCTTGCCATAATACTCGCGGGCGGCGGGCGCGGCCAAAAGCACCAGTGTCGTGTGCAGCCCGGCCGCCTCGTGCGTCCGCCGCACCAATTCCCGGCCAATGCCGCGTCGCTGCCAGAGCTGGTCCACGGCCAGGTCGGAGAGGTACGTGCAATACGAAAAATCAGTGATCGCCCGGGAAACGCCGATGAGCCGTCCGTCGTCGGCCCGGACTGTGACGATCAGATCCGCCCGGGCAAGCATGCCGGATATCGTCTCGGCGTCATTCACGGGCCGCCGCTCGCTGAGGGTCGAGCGGACCAGAACATCGATAAACTCCGCCGGGGTCAGCTCCGGCTCGATGCCGTAGTGGATCGTTTGCTCGGCGTTCACGAGGGCGACCCCAGGATGCGCACCAGCTCACCGCGGATGGTCTGTTCGATCTGTCCGCGAAACAGCGCAGCCGCCAGCGGCAGCGTTCCGGCGACGCGAACCTCCGCCTCTTCGACGACCATCGTCCCCTCGATGGCCATGCCGTAGGCGGTAAATGCGAACTCCAGTGTCGTCTCGCGCCACTGGCCGCGCAGATCCCGGACCTTGTGCCCGTGGTCGCGGCGCACGTTCTCGATGAACGTTTTGAGCTTCAGCGCGGCTTCGTGGCGCGTCAAGCCGTGCGGAACCTGCGTCGAAAATCCAGGCATCAGTCCCCTCCCTGGGCGCGGCGGTCACTCATCGGCGGCGTCGTCAAAGCTGAGCCGGTCGGACGGATGCCACAGTGGCAATCCCTGCCGCAGGCGGTCCGCGAGGATGTCGAGCTTTTCGCGGCTACCCGGCAAGGCCGTCGTCGGAGGCGTTTCCGGTTTTTCCTGGTCCCCTGGTTCAAAGTTCCAGATCCCCTGCCTGATGGCATCAAGAACGGAGCGCGGCACGGTGAACCTCCTGGTGCGAATGACTGCGAGAATTTCGCCCGACCTACGCAAGACAAGTCCGTCGGCCTCCGTCCCTCCCGTTCGCCTTGGTGCCGACGACGGACGTAGTATCGAAGTGCGACGGAGCCAAGTCAAGCGCCCCGACCTTGTTTCACGCCGACTTGGTTTCCTTGGACCGCGCGGAGAGAATCGCCACCAGCTCGCGGACCAGCGCCGCGTCGATCGTGCCACACCGATTCGGTCGGCACGCTGCGCCGCGCACTGCAACCAGCGCCGGCGACAGCAGCAGGACTTCGCGAACGAGCAGCTTCGTCAGCGAACCCGCCAGGACCACGCGCATCCCGCGTCGCGCCGCGCGCTTCATCAGTTCGCTCAGCGCGGCGAGAGGCAAATGACAAAGCAAATGGCCTCGCGTCTTGCAGAACGTATCCA
>DASRJP010000410.1:0-7052 GCA_035649415.1 Pirellulaceae bacterium
CGCCGCGCGTGGGAAGCGGGGATCAACTTCTTCGATACGGCCGACATGTACTCCCTAGGCGAGAGCGAGGCGGTCCTCGGCCGGGCCCTTGTCGAATTGAATGCGCCCCGCGAACAGGTCGTCGTCGCGACCAAAGTCTTCAACGCCATGGGGCCGAGCGCCAACGAGCGCGGCCTGTCGAGAAAACACGTCCGTCACTCGATTGACGCCAGTCTCAAGCGCCTCGGCCTGGACTACGTCGATCTCTATCAGATCCACCGCTTCGATTACACAACGCCGATCGAAGAAACGCTCGACGCCCTCAACGATGTCGTGCGGGCCGGCAAGGCGCTGGCCATCGGCGCATCATCGATGTTTGCCTGGCAGATGGCCAAGATGCTGCACACGTCCGAGCGTCTGGGCCTGGCCCGCTTCATCACCATGCAGAATCACTACAACCTCATCTACCGCGAGGAGGAGCGGGAGATGATTCCCCTCTGCCGCGATCAGGGGATTGGCCTGATTCCCTGGAGCCCGCTGGCCCGCGGCTTTCTGGCCGGCAATCGCCGCAAGGGCGACTATGGCGAGACGAGCCGCGCCAAGACTGACGATTACGCCCAGAAGATGTATTATCACGACAGCGACTTCGCTGTCGTCGAGCGCGTCGGCCAGAATGCCGGCAAGCGCGGCGTCAGCCACTCGCAAGTCGCCCTGGCGTGGGTCCTGCACCAACCGGGAGTCACCGCCCCGATCATCGGCGCCTCCAAGCCCCAGCACCTCGAAGACGCACTCGCCGCCCTGTCGCTAAAACTCGATGCTGACGAACTCAAGTCGCTGGCCGAGCCGTATCAGCCGCACGCGGTACTGGGGCATTCGTAACAGGTAGTAGGCACACTCCGTGTGCCGTCCGACGTGCCGATCACGATAGGGGAAATCCAATGTCGAAAACACTGCTGGCCATTCTCTTAGCAGTCGGCCTGTTGGCTCCGGCCGCCGCCGATGAAACTGTCGTCGTCGAACTGTGGCAAGCAGGAAAAGTCCCCGACGAGCCCGCGGGCATTGGCGCGGAAACGACCCGCCCTTCGCCAGTGCTGACCCGCAAGGAAGTGGAAGTTCTCGAATCGACGACGCTGGTGACCAACGTCACCCGGCCATCGATCACCATTTATCGACCGACTGCCGAGAAGGACGCCCACTGTGCGGTCATCATTTGCCCAGGCGGCGGCTACTGGAATCTCTACTGGCAGCTTGAAGGGGAAGAGGTCGCCAGGTGGGCAAACTCGCTCGGCATGACCGGCATTTTGCTCAAGTACCGAGTGCCGCGGCGGCCGGATGAACCCAAGGGGGAGCCGGCGCGGCGGCCGCTGATGGACGCGCAGCGGGCGGTGAGTCTCGTCAGAAGCCGGGCGCAGGAGTGGGGGATCGAGCCGCAGAAGATTGGCATCATGGGATTTTCGGCGGGCGGCCACCTGGCAATTGCCACGGCGACTAGCTTTGAAAAGCGGACTTACGCGGCCGGGGACGAGATCGACAAGGTCAGTTGCCGTCCGGATTTTGCGATTCCCGTGTATTCGGGGTATCTCAAGCACAAGGAGAAGGACGAGTTGGCGCCTGGGCTGTCGGTCCCCAAGGAGACGCCGCCGGTGTTTCTCGTCCACGGCGGGGACGACATCATCAGCCCGCCGGAGCACAGCGTGCAGATGTATCTCGCACTCAAAAAGGCCGGAGTGCCAACGGAATTGCACATCTATGCGACGACCGCTCACGACTTTGGCGTCCGCCAAAGCGACCGCGGGCATCCGTTCGACAAGTGGACCGAAACGTGCGCCCACTGGCTCGCGCACCAGGGGTTTTTGCAGCCTCTTACTCCGTAAGCCGAAGGGAGGGCGATGCGAGCTGCGGTTCGTTTAACGCCGGTGGCACTACGATTTCCGCTTTCGAGAAACGCGCACTACAATCAGAGTCTGGTCAGTTGCTCCGTGGGTGAGCCGACATGTCTGGTTCGCGCTGCTCAAAATGCGGCTTGGAAATGACCGCGGCCGGGGTGTTGCCCGGCGACTCGCAGGTCTGCGAAACCTGTGCGGCCAAGGCGAGCAGTCACCAGGACGAGGCCGAATACCAGCTTGCGCCGCCGGAGTTTCGCGAAGCGCCCAGGCCGCCGAGCCCGCCGCCCCGCCGCCAGGCCCAGGAGCAGCCGCAGCCGTCCTTTTTCTGCTGGCCCCTTTTGGCCGCGCTGGCGGTGACGCTGCCAGGCATGATGTGCCTCTGTCCGCTGGCCATGTTCTTCGAAGTCCCCAAGGGGCTGCTCATGCTGTGGGGAATCGTTCTGCTCTTTTGGGGAATCTTCTGGTTTGGATTCCGGTTCAAGAAGCTCACTGGGGAACACATGCCGGATGAAGCACCCTGGTACCTGACCGGCGGCCTGTCAATCATGCTCCAACTCACGGGCTACGTCATCCAGGAGCCGGTGATCTTCGGGCCGCCGTTCAGCCTCTTTGTGCTCGGAGGTCTGCTCATTCTCTCGCCGATCTTCACTCCCGATCTGAGCCGGTACTTCCAAAGGAGCCCGGTCGCAGGCGCACCCGCGCCGGCGGCAACCGCACCCGCGACGCCGTCGGCCGGGGCGACGACGGCTGCCGAATCTGCGAAGCAGGATCCCACGGCCGCGCCGGCCGCCGCCAAGGAACCGACGCTCAAAGAGCTGCTGGCCGAAAATCCAATGGCCTATCTCACCGATCTGGCGGAGTTCGACGTGCAGCCCGGGGCATGCCCCGTCGGCAAGCATGGCAACCTGGGCGACGGCAACCGCATCGTGGTTCAGGGGAAGGAAAGCCCCCACGGGCTCGGCATGCACCCCACCAATCCGCCGGCTGTGGCCAAGGCCAGCTACCGGATCGACGGGCAGCGGGCCACGCTGAAGGGAGGAGTCGCGCTCAATGACACGGCGGAGTCTCCGTGGGGAGCCGCTGTATTCGCCATCCATGCCGACGGCAAGCTGCTCTGGAAATCCCCGCCCATCAAGAGCCGCGGCACTGTCACCACCTTCGAGGTGGATCTGGAAAGCGTCGAAGTTTTGCAATTGAGCGTTGTCGCCGAGGTCCACAGCCATTACGTACACGCCGTATGGGTCGAGCCGCGGTTGATCAGGAAATAGACTTGCCTGGACCCTAAGACGCCAGGCAATCTTGATTCGAATTCGCTGGCTGTTTTTCCACGCAGCGCAGTCCCGTACGGGACCGGATGGCGTACGATGAGCGGTTCTGGGATAAACACCTAAAGCGACTTCTGCCTATCGGTGGTTACACAGGCCGGAGGCTGCACGATGACCCGGCCTCATAACGGACACTCGGCTCTGCTGTTCAATGATCACGCACCTGCTGTTCCAGTTGCTTCGACGAGATTCTCGTGGAGATCCAGTGCTGACCGAAACGGTCGGCAGCGGACCTCAATTACAAACCTTGCGGCTCTCCGGCGCAGGTTACGTGGCCGAACGGAGTAGTAGCCATGAAGAGACAACTACAGCAATACGTCGTCAGCTACGGCACCGCGCTGGCAGCGGTGGCTCTCGCGCTCGGCATTCGCCTGCTGCTCTATCCCCTGCTTCAGGACCGCCGGCCATATCTGACGCTCTTTGGGGCGGTGGCCTTCGCCGTTTGGTTTGCGCGCTGGCGGCCGGCCACTCTCGCTGCGATCGTTGGCTTCCTGGCCGCATATTACCTCCTTGTCGAACCGCACACGGCTTTTTCTATCCCGATCTTCCTGACTGAGCTCTCAGGCTACGCGCTCTCAACCGGGTTCATCATCTTCTTCGGGGAAGCGATGCACCTCGCGCGCGAGCGTGCCGAACGCGAGGCCACGGAACGACAACTGGCCGATGAATCCGTGCTTCAGGAGAAAGAGCTGTTCCGCGTGACCCTCGCCAGTATCGGCGACGGCGTGATCGTTACCGATGCCCAAGGTCGTGTAAGGTCGCTCAACGCCGAAGCCGAACAGTTGACGGGATGGAGTAGCAAAGAGGCCGCGGGGCAGCCATTAGAAGCCGTTTTCCAGATCGTCAACGAGGAGACTCGCCGGCCGGTCGAGAATCCGGTAGAGAAGGTGCTTAGGCAAGGCGCTGTCGTTGGGCTTGCCAATCACACTGTCTTAATCTCGAAAGACGGTACCTGCATCCCGATCGATGACAGCGCCGCGCCTATTCAGGAGCAGGGCGGCCCGCTGCTCGGTGTGGTCCTTGTGTTTCGAAACGTCGCCGAACAGCGGGCTGCTCAATATGCCAAGGCTCGCCTGGCAGCCATCGTTGAGTCTTCCGGCGATGCAATCATTTCAAAGAATCTTCAGGGAGTGATTCAATCCTGGAACGGAGGAGCGAAGCGCCTGTTCGGCTATGAGCCGGAAGAGATCATCGGCAAGCCGGTCACATTGTTGATTCCAGAGGATCGGATTGAGGAGGAGGAAGAAATCCTTGAGCGGGTGCGCGCTGGTCAAGCCTTTGAACGAGTCGAAACTGTCCGCTTAGCAAAGGGCGGCCGGCGTGTCTCCGTTTCAGTCAACGTTTCACCCGTTAAGGATTCCCAAGGCAAGGTCGTTGGAGCTTCCAAGATCATTCACGAGATCACTGACATGGTCGCGGCCCGCGAGGCCCTCGTTCGGGAGAAGGAGCTTTTGGCGACGACTCTGGCCAGCATCGGCGACGGCGTCATCGTAACCGACGCTCAAGGCCAGGTCTCATTTCTCAACGGCGAGGCTGAGCGGTTGACAGGATGGTCAAACGCAGAAGCGGCAGGTCGCCCGCTTCCCGAAGTTTTCCGGATCGTCAATGAAAACACGCGCCAAGCCGTCGAGAGCCCGGTCGCCAAGGTTCTTCGGCTCGGCACGGTTGTCGGGCTGGCCAATCACACGATACTCATCACCAAAGATGGCCGCCAAATCGCCATTGATGACAGCGGAGCGCCAATTCGCCACCCAGGCGGACAGATCCTCGGCGTGGTCCTTGTGTTTCGCAACTTCAGCGAACAACGGCAGCGCGAGCAGCGACTCGCTGAGCAAGCGCGGCTGTTGGACTTAGCCGACGACGCGATCTTCGTGCGCGACGTGCAGGACCGCATCACGTTCTGGAACAAAGGCGCACAAGAAAGTTACGGCTACTCGGCCAGCGAAGCCACGGGCCGCATCACGCACGAGCTGTTACAGACGGAATTCCCTGAACCTTTGGAAAAGATCAACGAAGCGCTGCACCGCGACGGCCGCTGGTCAGGCGAGCTTGTTCACACACGGCGCGACGCCACGCCCATCACCGTTAACTCGCGCTGGGCGCTGGAGCGGGATGCCTACGGCCGCCCCATCTCCATTCTTGAAACAAACAACGACATCAGCGATCGGAAACGGGCCGAGCAAGCACTACGCGCTGCCGACCGCCACAAGAACCAGTTCTTGGCGACCCTGGCGCACGAGCTGCGAAATCCACTGGCGCCCATCAGCAACTCGCTCCAGATACTGCGCCTGGCAAGTGACAACCGCACGGCGGTCGAGCAGGCACTGGGCACGATGGAGCGCCAGGTCGGCCAGATGGTCCGGCTCGTCGATGACCTGCTGGATGTAGCCCGCATTAGCCGCGGCAGGATTGAGTTGCGCAAGGAGCGCATCGAACTTGCCTCCGTGGTTCACCAGGCCGCGGAGATCTGTCGCCCGCTGGCTGAGAGTCTGAAGCACGACGTAAGCGTCACTTTGCCGCTAGAGCCAATTTACCTGCACGCAGACCCCGTGCGGCTGGCCCAGGTCCTCAGTAACCTGCTCAATAACGCTTGCAAGTACACCGAACCCCCAGGCCGCATCTGGCTCAACGCCAAGCGCCAGGGAAGTGACGTGCTGGTTTCCGTGAAGGATACCGGCATCGGCATCCCACCCGACATGCTACCTCACATTTTTGAAACGTTTACGCAGGTAGACCAGACACTGGAACGCGCGCACGGCGGGCTCGGCATCGGCCTGACTTTGGTGAAGCAGCTTGTGGATCTGCACCAGGGCAGAGTTGAGGCCTTTAGTGATGGACCGGGACTGGGCAGCGAATTCGTTGTAAGCCTGCCGCTCGTCGTTCAACAAGACGCACAAGAACAGGCCAAGGCGCCGGCCGCAACTCCGCCGATGATCGCCAGGCGCATTCTTGTTGCCGACGACAACAGGGACAGCGCCGAATCACTTGCGACGTTGCTCAAGACCATCGGCCAGGAGGCGCACCTGGCTTATGACGGTTTGGAAGCACTCAACGCCGCCGAGAAGCTCCGTCCTGAGATTGCGCTCCTGGATATCGGAATGCCGAAAATCAACGGCTACGACGTGGCCCGTCGGATTCGCCAGCAGCCGTGGGGCAAAAACGTCGTGCTGGTCGCTTTGACTGGCTGGGGACAGGAGGAGGACAAGCGGCGCAGTCGGGAGGCTGGCTTTGATCACCACATGGTCAAACCCGCAGAACATGGCGCTCTTGTGAAGCTCGTGGCCGAGTTGCGGCCAAGGCCAGCTTGAGGATGTCAATTACTCGAGGAACGAATGATGACTGAGAGCAAGGCGAAGAAGGCCAAAGGCACGTCGCGCGCGAGTAAGTCACGCAAGTCGGCCACCAGGTCCCTTCCGAAGGCAGGCAAGAAGGCACTCGCCCCGCCGAAGGCAGGCGCGACCGGGAAACCCGCTTCCCGGCTCATCGGCCAGCAGATCCGCGACCTGGGGGATTGGCGCGAGGAAACCCTGGCCCGGATGCGGGCGCTGATCCTGGAGGCCGACCCCGAGATGATCGAGGAGCAGAAATGGAGGAAGCCGTCAAATGCGATGGCGGGGGTCCCGGTCTGGTCGCACCACGGGATCGTTTGCACCGGGGAGACGTACGCGAAGGTCGTGAAGCTCACGTTCGCCCGGGGGGCCAGCCTCCCGGACCCATCGCGCCTCTTCAATTCCAGCCTGGAAGGCAACACCCGCAGGGCGATCGACATCCACGAAGGGGAGCAGGTCGACGCGGCCGCACTGAAGGCGCTCGTGAAGGCCGCAGTTTCCCAAAATGCAGCGGCCCAGAATGGCCCGCCAGC
>DASRJP010000411.1:0-49122 GCA_035649415.1 Pirellulaceae bacterium
GACCTGGCGGACGTGATGCCGGAAGGGGAAGTCGCCGCGTACTTGAGCGCCATTAAGGCCGCGCGGCCGGAGTAACACCCCCTCGCCCCTGCTTCTGACTGACCAGAAACGTGACCAGATCGACAAATTGATCGTTCGTGAACTGCTGCGCCAGATTGTCGGGCATGGTGCTGTTGGCTTGCGGCTGCTGGGCCTCGATGTCGGATTTTTCCAGGGTGTGCTTCTCCCCTTTTTGATCGGCCAGCGTCAGCGTCCGCTCGCTTTCGGCAATCTTGATGCCACTGATCGTTCTGCCGTCGGCAAGCCGCACCAGCAGCGTCTGAAACCCTGGCGTGACCGTGCGACTGGGCTCCAGAATCGACTCGACGATGTGAATCCGCGAGAAGCGGTCGCCGAGGCCGGTCAGCTCGGGGCCGACTCGTTCCCCTTCACTTCCGATCCTGTGGCACCTGATGCACTGCGTCTTGGCGGCATCGAGGAATAGCTTCCGGCCGCGGTCGGCGTCGCCGCTGCGGGACAGTGCCGCCTGCGTGAGCTGCTCGAGCTGCGCCGTGGAGCTCTTGCGGCGGAAGCGGAGATGAAGCGCGGCATCGTCGCCGGCTGCTACGATTTGGACGACGACTCGATTTAGTCCTGCCACGAGCGCGCCGTCGAACCGGTCGGGCTCCTCAGCGAAGGCGCGCGACTTCCCCCGATGGTAGATTTCGCGGCCATTCAGCCAGACCTGAAGCATGCCGCCGGCTCCCCCCAGAAACTGCACCGGCATCGCTTCCGGCACGAGCACGTCGGCATACGCCAGCCACGTTTCATTGACCTTTGGCCCTGGCAATTCGACTCGGGCCTGTGCGCCGCGAGCAAAGGCGCTGCGCCAACTACCTGCGGGATTGGCAGGGTCCCTGTCAGCGCTTGGCGGCAAAAGCACTTCCCGGCGAACTGCCTCCAAGTCCTCTTCCGCGAGCGACCCACTAAGCCGCCAGCAAGCGAGCAGACCGCTGCTTCCATGCATCTGGCGTACTGACTCCAGCATCGCCAGCCGCTGCTGGGAAGAAAGTTCCGCGTGCTCGCTCCACCTTGCCAGAGCTGGCGCTGCCAGGCTCGCGACTTGCTCGGACGCATCTCGTCTTGCCAGTTCAATGAGCGCAGGGGCCTCGTCCGGGCCGCCCAACTCCGCGAGGCACTCCAGTGCCGCCATTTGCGTGGCCCCGTCGCCAAGTGCCGTCACGGCCAGCGGAACGGCGCGCCGGTTCTCCAGTTGTTTGAGCGACGTCAAGCTCGCGGCACGCACCTGCGAATCCGCATCGACGGCCAAGCGCAAGAGCGGCGCTGCGGATGAGGGGAGCTTGAGGCGACCGGCGGCATTCGCCGCGGCTTGTCGGACGGCTGGATCGGGGTCGGAAAGGAGCGCAACGATCCTCTCGCCATATTTCCCGTGGCCGATCCGAGCGACGGCGCTGACGGCCGCCGCCCGCACCCGCGCATCGGACGACGTGAGCTTGTTCGCCGCCAGCGACAGCCCTGCCACGTGATCGGGAGCCTCGGTCAGCAACTCGGCCAGCACCGGGCCATCCTCGATGGATCGAGCCAGGACCCACAGCTCTTTGACGTCGGTTTCCTTGAGGTCAGCGAAGTAGAGCACCAGCGCGCGGCGGCGGTTCACGGCGGCATGATCGCGACCGGCCACAATCTGCCCCAACACGTCACGACGTTGATCTGTGGGCTGTTTTTCAAGCGAAGCAAGAATCGCAGTCACCTCCTCGACCGAGGGTGTGTCCTTGACCCAGTTTGCCAGTGTCCCCAGCCGGGGCGAGACTTGCTCTCGCTGCATCTGCAACAACACCGCCAGCCGGACGCCGCGGTCGGTCGAGGCCAGCAAGCGGTCCAGTGCGGACTCGATGTCGGCGGTCTTTTCCCACTCGATCGTGCGCGGCGGCCGAGGCGGCGGGCGATAACCCCAGTACGTCCAAGGGCCAGGCTGCCGGCAGATGCGGGTCAGGGCGTCGGCGTACTCGATGCGGCGTTTGGAATCCTTTTCCTCCAGCCGCTCGATCAGGCCATCGGCAATCGCCGGGTGATGCTGCCCGGCAATCGCCCGCAGGGCGATCGGCCGGATCGGCGTGCTGCTGGGCAAATCGAGCAACTGCAGCACCAGCGGCCAATTCCCGCTACGGCGGAGGGTCTGCATGGCGGCATGGGCCAGGATTGGCTCCATGTCGCGTCGGCCATCAAGCGTCTTGCGCAGCCATTCCGGAGATTCCGCCCATCGCAGAAGGCCAATGGCAATCACGACTTCCAGCACGACGCGCGGGTCCTTGCCAACGGCTAACTTTGCCAGCCGCTCAGCAATCACGGGGTCGGCCGCGGGCGCCTGGAGCCGGTCACCGGCCAGAACTGGATCGTAAAGATCAGCCAAGGCGCGAACCGCCTGCACCTGTACGCGTGGATCGCCGTCGTACTCGGCCAACTCGAACAACTTTTCACGGGACGCATCGCCGCCGTCGCGGCCGAAAATCCAGACGGCATGCGTGCGAGCGTGAACGTTGAGGCGATTTTTTGCGTCGATAGCTTCTCGAACGGCCATTAGACCTTCCGGCCCGCGAGACGAGATCGCGTCCTGGGCTTCAACACGCTCGAAATAACTGTCCGAATCAAGTCGTGCAATGATTTCGTCGAGTGACCGCGGCGGTTGTTTCGGGACAGGTTGGAAACCTGTCCTACGAGAGGTGATCCGATAAATCCGTCCCCGGCCGCGTTTGGGGCGCTGGCCATCGCACCAGTCGGCCACGACGAGCGAGCCGTCGCGATCGACGATCAGATCGGTAGGCTTGAATCCGTAGGGGTCGCTGGCCGCGCCGGCCGCAAACTCTGATTCGGTCAACGGCGCAAAACCGCTCTCCTTCCGCTGCGGGCGATAGTTGACGACCGCCCGCCCCCATTCGCAAAAGAACAAGCTGCCGTGGTATTCGGCCGGAAACTGACGCTCGAGGTAGGCGGCGCCTCCGGCGGACGAGCCGAGTCCCAGGTCGGCCAGCGGCGGCAACGCTTCATCGGGCCGCTCGTAATAGAGATACGGATAGCCATGGTCCGCCCCGTGGAACGAGTAGCACACCCGGATCTTGTAGTCGCCGCCGTCGTTCTCGTTGTCGCGGACGAAGACGTTGAGATCCTCGTCGAGCGCGACGTCATAGATATTCCTCAGCCCGCTGGCGAAGAGATGCAGGTCGCGGCCGTCCGGCCGGCAGCGGAGAATGCCGCCGCCATGGTAGACAAGCCGATCACCTTCGGGCCGCGCCACGTCGCAGCCATGGTCCCCGAGCGCCAGGTAGAGCCAGCCGTCGTGCCCCATCACCACGCCGTTGGCGCAATGTAGCCGCACGTCGTTCTCCTCCGGACGCAGCCCGAGTCCTGTCAAGAGGTCGCGCCGCTCATCCGCCTTGCCGTCCCCGTCGGTATCCCGCAGCGACGTCAAAAGCGGTGAGTGCATGACGTAGACCCAGCCGTCGTGATACGTCAGTCCCATGATCGAGTTGAAGCCATCGGCATAGACGGTCGCTTTGTCCGCGTAGCTGTCGCCATCGGTGTCCTCGACGAGTCGAATTTCGTCGCGGCGGATGATCTCGGTCCCCAGGCCGGTCATGTAATCGATCGCCACGAAAACCGAGCTCGGCTTGTCCTTGGGACCGACGGCGATCGCGGACGGATATTCGATCAGCGGATCGCAGGCAAAGAGCGTTGCTTGAAATCCCGCCGGCACAACCAGCGGTGGAAACCGCCTTTCCGTCTGCGGGCCTGTCTGCGGCGATTCAGCGCCGTTGGATGCGCCCATCGATTGCCAAAGAAGACTCGAAGCAACCAAGAGCAACCACAACCTGGTGGAAGATTGCCGATTCCGTACTTCAAAACGGTGTGCCATGGAATATGCGCGCAAAGAATGGAGGCGATTCCATCCAAGAGCGTAACGGACCGCCAACGTAGATGATAGCTCAGCGGGAGTACGAAAGATCAGGCTCACGCTTGCTCACAACGTTCCTCAAACAGCGCGATGCTGGCGGTAAACCCGTGGATGAAGTTCTGGCCGCCGACGGGCCCGATTTCTCCTTGGGCAAAGAAGCCGGCAAGCGGTATCTCGCCCAGCGTCTTGGCGATCAGGCCTGCATCGTGACTGGCCTCCTTGAACATCCGCGTGCCGCGGCCGTTGCAGGTAAAGAGCAGACCGCCGGCCGGGGCCGCATCCGGTATTTTCTTCACTGCCGCGAGCATTTGTTTCAGCTCCGCATCGGCCGATTCCTGATCGCGCACGTGGAACTGCACCGTCTGGCCGGCGCGGATGTAACCGCCGGTGGCGATGGCCCCGATCTGCGGGTCGATGCCAATGACGTTTTGCACCAGGAAATCTCCCTGCTCGAAGCGGTCTTTGTATTCCGTCATCGCCCGGCCCACGTGCAGGCCGCGCTGCACGAGCACCTGATCGCGCGTCGGCAGCTCGTCGAAAATCTGTTTGAGCTGAATTAGCGCCGGCTTTCCTCCGAGCTGATGGATGATATTCCGCTCCGCCTTCGTAACCACGAACGGCTGCCCGATCGGCCGGCACCCCTGTGAGACCACAGTCCGCAGCCGCACCGGGCCGTGCACCAGCGCGCCGACCGCGCCCTCGACATAGGAATTCCGTCCGAGGAGGAGCCGGTTCTCGCCAGGGCTGTGGCCACCGCTGGACATGCCTCCGATGGCGGGCAGGCCGGGTCGGTCTTCGTTCAATCGCTCGAGCAGGAAGTCGGCGGGGAACGAATAGGGATCGGCGAGCACGACGAGAAAACTATCGGCGGGCCAGTCCCCCGCCAGCTCATCAGGCCAGCCGGCGAAGACATCGCCTTCGCGAGTCCGCTCGAATTCCAGGTGGAACGGGCGAATGGAGACCTTGGGCCAGCGCGCCAGCCACAGGCTCGCCGCCGGCTGATCTTCGACCTCGCGCCCGGTGCCGACCAGCGATTCGGCCGTGCAACCTAAGAGCCGCTCCGTCCCGAGAAGATCGCAGGCTTTGCTCGCCAGGCGGTCGGCGGCCGCGGCGAAGTGATGCGATAGAAAGAGGATGGCCAGATCCGGAGTCTCTACCAGGTCGGCGCGCGCTGCGGCGCAAGCTTCTTCGACTGCCGCTGCTGGGTCACGATGTGTGGAAATCGCAGCGGCAAACTTCAGACCACGAGCGGTCGCAGGCATGGTCATGACGTGAACCCCAATTAGCATTCCGCGGGTAGCCACGCCGCGGAACGTTCCCCAAGCCACATCCGGTGTTCGCTGTCGAACACGCCGGCCGCCCATGCCTTCTCTGCCGCGGGGAATTCAGGACGGACGCAACTTGCCCGGCCGCCAAAACGGCGGAGCAGTTTTGCGCACGAAGGCCGCTGCGGATGGAGCGACCAGAAAACCCCAGGCGGACCGACAGGCGATATGATAGCGAGTGACCGTGTTTAGTGCTACCAAAACGTAGATTTTTCTCACATGTTTGAGAATCGGACCGCTGCTCTACTTGCAATAGCCCTGCTGCAAGTCGTTGCGTTGCTTCCTATCGGATTACTGGATCCGATGAAGTTTCCCGAAGTCGGGTGGTTTCAGCGAAGCCATGCCATTGCCGTTGTCCTTGGCTGCGGGTTTGCGGAGGCCAGCGTCGCCGCGGCATGGATGGCGCTGGGGCCGCTTTCCTTTCAACTTCGCGCGCCGTGTTCGGCAGCTTGGGTGCTGCTGGCGGCCGTACTGCTGGCTGTTAATATTGCGATGGCTAGTCGTGGCAGCGGCGAAGGGATCATCCTCGGAGGGTCGTTCGTTGGCGTCTGGATCTTCGTGCAAACGCCGTTGTGGATCGCTCGCGGCATCTTTCGCTTTCGCCTCTTGCCCTGGCGCGAATCCAACCCATTCGCCATCGTCGGCGAGCATCAATTCGGCATTCGCCAGCTACTAATCGTCACGGCCGCTGCTGCAGCCGCGATGGGATTCGGGCGTCTCATGATTTTTGGCTTGGGCGCAGGCGAACAGCGAATCTCGCTCGGGGGAGGTCCCTATGTGGAAATGATGGCCGTCGTGGGATTGTTCATTCTTTGCAATTCGTTGGTGGCCTTCACCGTCGTTACTGGGCCGCTATTGCCTCGACATTGGTTGTTTGCCGTGGCGCTAGGCTGCTGCGCGGCAGCAGCCATTACGCTCGTGGAATGGAGCGCGTTTTCGCTGCTTGTTGGCGGTCCGGATCGTTGGCAAGCGCTCATCATCATCAGCGGCATGAACGCGATCCAGTTCGGGTGGCTGCTGCTCAATCTGCTGGCACTACGGATCGCGGGCTATCGATTGTTAGTCATGGCATGACCACTGAAGGTGGCTGCTAGCGTCGTCCGCCCAACAAGCCTTCGCAGCCCGCAAATCCCGCCAGGATTTTCCTGCTTTGCTCAAAGTTGGGTCCGTCCCGGGCCGATACATAGCCTGACGATTGCACCGGTTTTGCCGGTGGCAGCGTTTTTTCCAGCGGGACGGCCCCGACGCGGGACTCAGCGGAGACTGGTGGACCATGAAGACGCTCTCGAAGTACTGGCTGCGAACCTCGCTGTGCGGTATGGCCTTGCTGGCTGCCATCAGCTCCACCGGCTGCCAGATCACCGAAGGAGGCCAGACGCTCCCCAGCCCGTGGTACCTGACCGACGACATTCAGTATTTCGCACCCGGCCCCGAGTTCAAACTCTCTCGCGAAGCGGCCGCTCAGAAGGCGTATCAGGCCGACCTGGAGGCGCAGCGGGCGGGGCGGTAGCGGGAATTTGCGATATACGACGGCAGACAACTTCAAGGTTCCAAGTTCCGAGTTCAAGGTTGTCCAGGACAGGCGACTTTGAACTCGGAACTTGGAACCTTGAACTCTTTTGTGCTCAAACGAGTAGATCGTAAACGACGTGCCCATGCACGTCCGTCAGACGCCGCTGAATGCCGTTGTGGTAAAAAGTCAACTTCGTGTGGTCGATCCCGAGTAGGTGCAGAATCGTCGCGTGCAGGTCATAGACCGTCGTGATATTTTCGACCGGTTGATAGCCGACCTCGTCGGTCGCTCCGTAGCGGATGCCGCTCTTTACGCCGGCGCCCGCCAGCCAGACGGTGAAGCAGAGGTTGTGGTGGTCGCGCCCTTTCCCGTCGAGCCCTTCGGTGAAGGGCGTGCGGCCGAACTCGCTCGACCAGAAGACGAGCGTGTCCTCGAGTATGCCGGTCCGCTTGAGATCTTTGAGCAATGCGGCGACCGGCTGATCCAAGAGAACGCCTTGCTTGGCGTGGTTGTCCTTGACGTCCTCGTGGGCGTCCCAGTTGATTCGCGGCGAGCCGAGCGCCCCGCCGTTGTAAAGCTGCACAAATCGCACGCCGCGCTGAATCAGCCGCCGCGCCAAGAGACAGTTGCGGGCAAAGCCTGCCAGCAGCGGATTGTCGAGGCCGTACAACTTCTGCGTCTCCGCCGTTTCGTCGGCAAAGTCGATTGCCTCGGGGATGCTGGTTTGCATCTGTGCCGCCAACTCGTATGACTTGAGCCGCGCCGTTAGCGTGCTATCGAGCGGATGAGCGCCGGCAAACTGTCGATTCATTTTGGCCAGGAATTCCATGCTTGCCCGCCGCGTGAGTGGGGCAATTGCGGCCGGTGTGTTTAGGTTTGCGACTGGCTCCTTGGTGGTCGTGTCGAACGCCGTCCCTTGATGCTCCGCCGGCAGAAATCCATTTCCCCAGTTGCTTGAGCCGCCGTTGACGATGCCGCGCGGATCAGGAAGCACGACGAACGTCGGCAGCGATTCGTTTTCGCTTCCCAGGCCATACGACAGCCAAGCGCCGAGGCTGGGATATCCGTTCAGGGTGAACCCGGTGTTCATCTGGAAGCACGCCGGCGTGTGGGACGAACTCTTGGCGACGAGCGAATGGATAATTGCCAAATCATCAACGCAGGTG
The DNA here is from genome assembly GCA_035649415.1 of Pirellulaceae bacterium. Lineage (GTDB taxonomy): Bacteria > Planctomycetota > Planctomycetia > Pirellulales > Pirellulaceae > DATKDU01. Next base: position 7,954 of record DASRJP010000411.1, read on the forward strand.
GCGATGTGGGGAAACAGATCGCTGACCCATGCCCCGCTTTGCCCATACTGTTTGAAGGGCCAGAGCGCCTTGCGCAGTACGCCGGGCTTGCCGAAAAACGTGTCGATCTTTCCCTTCCCCATCAGCTCTTTGCCGTCGAGCTTGTCCAGTTCTGGCTTGTAATCGAACGTATCGACGTGGCTCACGCCGCCGGGGGAGAAGATGTGAATGCAGCGATTGGCCTTCGCCAAATGGTGCAGACCGCCTGTGGCTCGATCGGCCGCCCGCGAGTCGCCCGCCAGGAGCCAGGCCAAGGCCATCGAGCCCAAACCGGTGGCCGAGTGTTGAAGAAATTGCCGGCGGTCGACCAGCGGCGGGGCGTGGGGCACGCTCGATGGCATGAGATGAGATGGCGGAGGAGGCGGATGCGGATGCGTTCAGTATACCAGCGCTCAAGCGCAAACGACCGACTGTGGGGAAGGGAGCTGACCGTGGATGTCGCGGCTCGAGGTCAAGCGGCAGCGCTGGCCGAGGAACTAACCTGTTCGACCAATGTGCCCAATAGCGCTGCCAGGGAGAGCAGCAAATCGCGTTGCAGGTACGGCTTGGCCAGGAAGGCGGTCCGCGGCATGGCAAGCAAATCGCGATGTTCGTCGGGGCGCGGAAAGTGACCCAGGACGAGCGCCGGCAGCGGCCCCAGCGAGGACCGCACTCGATTCAGATCTTCATCAGCCGCACCCAGATTGGCGGTTGCGTCCACCAATAGAACATCAACCGGTGATGGTGGGGTGATATTGTCGGGAAGCAGCCATTGGCAGTGGTTTGTTGTTAGACTGAGCGCGTTGCAGAGCGATTCAAAGTCAACTCTACGATCGGTGATGATGGCCACCCTTGCTGCAACCTTCGGAGGGCGCGCTTGCGCTTGCGAGCTCAGCAGCACATCGACTTCAGTCATCGTTCGCGGCGGTCGCACGGGGGTTGCGCCGTCGATTTCGTCCATCAACTCAGGCAGCCGCGTCTGCCACCGGTGCCAGTCGATGCGAGGTACTCCCGGCCAGGGGCGGCCGGAGCGCACCTCGCCTGCGCACCAGCTTCCCACCAGCGCCATGAGCCGGGCGAGCGGGAACGCGCGGTTGAGGGCATCGACTTGAGCGTGTGAAATTGAGCCGGGTCGAGCGGCGCAAAACACGACGGCGGCCGGCTCGTGAGCGCTTAGGCCCAAGCTGGCTCCGCGCGGCGCGCACCGCGCAATAGCGTCGCGTGGGTCGCCAAATGACGTGCAAGTAGCCCGCTCGCGCAGCCACTCCACGGCCGGCGAAAACTCCGCGGCGTCAAAGTCGCCGATCAGCCACGCTCCGCTACCCATGCGTTACTCCAACTCCGCCTCGAATTGCTCGATCCACTCCCGGGCCTCCGCCTCGCTGCGCGACGCTCGCAGCGCAGACAAAAAGCCGTCTCGGCTGATGAGCCGGCTGAGTCGCGCCAGAACGCGTAGGTGGCCAGCGTCATCAATCGAGCAAATCAGGAAAAATATGTCGGTCAGTTGCCCGTGGCTTTCGCCGAAGGGGATTCCCTGGCTGGTGATCCCTAGCGCCAGCAGTGGCTCCGACAGAGTCTGAGCGAGTGGCCGTCGCGGGTGCAACAGCGCCACGCCGTTTTCCAGCGCCGTGGGATGCAGATTCTCGCGGGCTTTTACCGCCTCGATCATCTTGTTCCGATCCCACAGCAAGCCCGTCCTTTCCGCCAGTTCGACCACGGCGGCGATCACCGAGCTGCTGGTCCGAGCTGCCAGCGGAATGGCCATCGCACCGGTCGGGATCAACCGGCAGATGCGTATTGGCTCCGTACCCCCGGCCATTCGCAGCACACCTTCCACGTTGTCCAGGTCCTCGTCGTCCGCCACGCCGATCCGATTTTCCAGCCAGTGGTGCACTTCAGACGCCGCAAATCGCCACTGGCCCGCCACCTTGCGAGCCGGAAGCGTGCCGCGCTCCGCCATTTTCTGGGCCTGGGCGGGAGAGATGTGCAGGTAACTTGCAAGGCTCGCAACGTCAAAATCGTCGCTGGACATGGAGATCAATTCGAGAACTCGAGACACGGACCATTGTCCGTCGTCACGGGCGCCTGTGTCCAGAGCGATCGTTACGCTGTCAGCGGCGGCGGCTCGACCGCGAATGCCTGGTACAGCTCCCAAGCGCGTTTTCGCCAGTCCGCTTGAGGCAAAAACCAGCCGCAAACGCGAGCGCGGCGAATGACCCCCTTCTCCAGATGCTCCTGGAAGATTTGCACGGCAATGGTCAGCTTGCCTTCAGGTGCCGGTTTGATGGAGACTGCGTGGAAATCGCTGGGGTGAATCATCTCGACGTAGACGTGACCGCCGACGGCTGGTTCAAACGCCACAATTCCCTGTGCCCCTTCTTTGTCGCGCAGCGTGAACGGACGCGCAGCTGCAGACGATTGCGGCAGCCCCTCACGCGACCAGGTCGTGAGAGACAACGCGCCGGCCAACTCCGAGCCGACAGGCGTTTGCGGCTCGCTATAGAGCTGGCTCGTTTGCACGGAGACGATCAATTCGACGCCAAAGGCCGATTGCGACCGGTCTTCACGCAGGCGCCAGTAGATTTGGGGCTGAAGCGTGAAAGGGGGCAGCGGATGGTAAGTCGCGACGAGGTCGAAGCCGCGGACGTAGGTTTCCGCCAATTTCACATCGGCGGGTGCTGCAGGTGCCGGCAAGTGAATGCAATGCAGCGACGTACCCGTCCACGGCGTATTGCCGAGCTGAACCAAATGCAGTCCCAGATCAGGCCGTTCAAGACTTACCTGAGCGGCCAGCGGCCCTAGCGAAAACGAGGCGCTGTTCTCGGCAAGGTGCCACATGGATCGTGAGGCGGCATGAGAACAAGCCAATAAAAAACCCCGCCGCCTGCTGGGTAGCAAGTCGGCGGGGCCGGAACAGAGAAGAGGCCGTGGTTACCAACCAACCTAGGAATAAAGTGGATAAATGCTGTCAACCACCCCGATCCCTTCCTGGACCAAACTGCCTACATCATAACAACATCGACACTCGTGTCTATAGTTTGTGGCGGAAAAATATTGAGTGGTGAGTTCTAATCTGGATCCATTGGACGAATTCATCTGGGACCGTTCTCGTCGGCCAGGTTTCGGCCCAGCAAGAGGGGCGTTTATAATTCCCCTTGATTCATTACACCCACGGCAGTCTCAGAAGCCACAAAATGCCTGATTTTTTGGAGGTTTGTCGCCGCGCAGCCCTCGCTGGAGGCGAAGTTCTCCTGTCTTGGAGAGATCGATTCTCAACACGTGAAAAGGCGTCCCGAGATTTGGTGACCGACGCGGATCTGGCTTCGCAGGCGGCAATTCGTGAAATCCTGCTGACGGCATTTCCAGATCATGATTTTCTCGGGGAAGAGGTCGAGCCCCTCGAAAAGCGCGATTCAACTAAGCCGCCGGACAACGGGAAATTCCGCTGGATCGTCGATCCACTCGATGGAACTTCCAACTATGTCCATGGGTTGCAATCGTTTGCCGTCTCCATCGCGCTGGAGGCTCAGGGACAGATCATCCTGGGGGCAATATACGATCCGATTGTGCGGGAATTCTATCACGGGCAAGCCGGTAAAGGGGCATTTCTCAACGGCCGGCGATTAGCCACTAGTGGATGCCAGATTCCGGGAGACGCCCTGGTTGCCGTCAGCTTTCCCCCGCATGTGCGTCGCGATTCGGTCGAGATTCACCGCTTTATCGAAGCACTCATCGCCTGCCAGTCGGTGCGTCGGCTGGGGTCCGCCGCACTGAATCTGGCATACCTGGCGGCCGGACGAATTGATGCATACTGGGCGACTAGCGTCCATAGCTGGGACGTAGCCGCTGGTGTTTTGCTCGTTCGTGAGGCAGGCGGCATTGTGACGGAAATACGCGGGGGTACGTTGGACCTGGACCAACCCGAGTTTCTGGCTTCAGCCAGCCCCCACCTACATGACAACATGCTGCGGGTTTTAGCATCCGCCGAGGCTCAATAAACGGGCACCCTTGCGCATCTAAACATCTGCCGGCATTGTTTTTGCGAATAAACAAGCCTAAACGCCCCCACGTCCGAAACCCGCCTGCTGGGGCAGCGTTCAATCATTCCGGTTAAAGGATGGTCTTTCTCTCCAAAGACATGGTTCGGAGTTTTGTTCTCCCTCGGCGAGCGGGAAGGATCTTGGGGTGCGCGCTAATTGCAGTTTCGAGTTTGACGACGAACCGCTGGACCATTGCCCAGGATGAAGGGAAGCAAACGGCCGCGGCCGCGAAGGCAAGCCCGGACGAAGTCTTCAGGAGCCGCGTTGCTCCATTGCTGAAAAAGCACTGCTTCGAATGTCACGGACCGGATGTACAGGAAGCGAACGTAGCGTTGGACAAATCAACGCGCGCTGAACAGGTTATCGCGGACCAGCAGACTTGGCAAACCGTGATTCAGATGCTGCGCTCGGGGGCAATGCCGCCCGAGGATCAGCCGCAGCCGTCGGTGGCCGAGAGGCAGCAGATCGTCAGAGCGATCGAATCCATCCTGTATGCCGTCGATTGCGATGGTCCTCCCGACCCGGGCCGCGTGACGATTCGGCGTCTCAATCGGGCCGAATACAACAACACGGTGCGCGATCTGCTGGGAATCGATTTCAAGCCAGCGGATGATTTTCCCTCGGATGATGTTGGCAGCGGGTTTGACAATATTGGCGACGTATTGTCACTGCCGCCGCTGCTCATGGAAAAGTATCTGACGGCAGCCGAGTCGATTGCCGAGCGCGTGATTGTCACCGATCCACTGGCCAAAGCCGCGACGCAGCGGCGCGAGCGAGGCGACCTTTCGGGCGAGGGGTCGGCGACGCGCGGCCGTGGGTCATGGGAGATCAACTCTGATGGCCTGGTGCGCGGGCAATTCGAGCTGCCGCGCGAAGGAGAATATGTTGTGCGGGCGATTGCTAGCGCGACCCAGGCGGGGGACGAGCTGGCGGAGATGGAATTGCAACTTGATGATAAACCGGTGAAAGTGTTCGCTGTCATTGCCCGCCGCTTTGAGTCGCGGCCATACGAGATCAAGATTCGCATTCCGACCGGCAAGCACGCTTTGGTCGCGCGGTTTGCAAACGATTTTTACGATCCGGGTGCGGCCGATGAAAACCGGCGCGACCGAAATCTTTATGTTCGCGCGCTGGAGATTACGGGGCCGGTGGACGTGCGCCCGGAGGAATTTCCCGAGCCGCATCGGCGGTTGATGGTGGCTGCCCCGGCCAGCGGTGTCTCGGTCCAGTACGCCGCCCGAGCGTGTCTGGGGCCCCTGATCGAGCGGGCGTTTCGCCGGAAGTCCTCCGCGGACGAAGTAAACCGATTTGCGAAGCTAGTCGAAGAGGCCGTCGCCGCCGGCGACACATTCGAACAGGGGATGCAGACGGCTCTGACTGGCGTGCTCGTGTCGCCTCACTTTCTGTTTCGCGTGGAGCGCGACCCCAGCCCAGACGATCCGGTCGCCGTCCACGAGCTGGCTGATTACGAGCTGGCGTCGCGGCTGTCGTACTTTATATGGAGCAGCATGCCGGACGAGGAGTTGTTTGCTGTGGCAGCAGCGGGGAAGCTGCGCGAGGTGCAGCAGCTCGAAGGGCAGCTCCGCCGCATGCTCAAGGATCCCAAAGCCGATTCACTGGTCCACAACTTCGCCATGCAGTGGCTCAACCTGCGGCTGCTCGACGGGGTCACGCCGGATCCCAAGGTGTTTGGCGACATCGGCGACGACCTGAAGCGCGACATGCGCCGCGAGACCGAGATGTTCTGCCAGGCGATAATCCGGGAGGACCGCAGCGTCCTGGATTTCCTGGACGGCGATTTCACGTTCGTCAACGAGCGACTGGCCACGCATTATGGCATAGCTGACGTCCGCGGCAGCGAGTTTCGCCGCGTGTCGCTCGCCGGCACTCACCGCTTGGGAGTGCTCACTCAGGCCAGCATTCTGACGCTCACCAGCAATCCCGGTCGCACTTCGCCGGTCAAGCGCGGAAAGTGGATCCTGGAGAACATCCTGGGCTCGCCGCCGCCTGATCCGCCCTCGGAGGTGCCTGATCTTGAAGCAACGCAAAAGTCATCGCCCAATGCGTCGCTGCGACAGCAACTCGAAATCCACCGGCAAAACGCCATCTGCGCGTCGTGTCACAAGACGATGGACGCGCTGGGCTTTGGACTGGAGAATTACGACGCGATCGGCCGCTGGCGCGACAAGGACGGCCCATTCGACGTCGATGCGTCAGGCACCTTGCCTGGAGGAGCGAAATTCAATGGCGCCGCCGACCTCGCCCAGGTGCTCAAGCGGCGAAAGCGCGAATTTGGCCGCTGTCTGGCCGAAAAGATGCTCGTTTTCTCACTGGGGCGTCCACTGTCCCCTTATGATAAATGTGCAATCGACGGAATTGTCGATAAGTTGGAGCAAGGCAACTACCGGTTTTCGGCTCTGGTGGTTGAAATCGCCAAGAGCGACGCGTTCCGCAAGCGGCGCGGGGAAGGAGACAAGCCATGACGACAGCGATTGATCGGCGCACGGTGCTCAAGGGGCTTTCATGCGCGGTGGGTTTGCCGCTGCTCGAGGCCATGCTGCATGAGGGGACGATTGCTCAGGAACCCAGCAAGGCGCCGGTGCGGATGGCGTTTGTCTCGTTTCCCAACGGGGCGATCATGCCCGCCTGGCGTCCGCAGGGGACCGGCAGCGATTTTTCGTTTGGTCCCACGCTCGAGGCGCTGGATGTCGTAAAAAGTCACGTGACGATGATCACGGGGCTGGCGCAGGACAATGGCAATGCCAAGGGGGATGGACCGGGCGATCACGCCCGCTCGGCTTCCTCCTTCCTCACGGGTGCTCACCCGGTGAAGACATCCGGGGCCAATATCAAGTGCGGCGCCTCGATCGATCAGGTTGCGGCTGCCAAAATCGGCGGCCAAACGCGGCTGGCGTCACTGGAAATCGGGATCGAACGCGGCCGTGACGCGGGAGGCTGCGATTCGGGCTATGCCTGCACGTACAGCAACACGATCTCCTGGAAGAGCGATACCACGCCGATGGCCAAGGAGATTAATCCGCGGCTGGTGTTTGAGCGCATGTTCGGATCAGTGAAAGACGCCCAGTCGCAAGCGCGCAGGAACCGCGCGCGAAAGAGCGTGCTCGATCTGGTGGCGGAAGACGCCGCGCAGCTCAAGGAGCAGCTCGGACAGACCGATCGGCGAAAGCTGGACGAGTTCTTCACCAGCGTTCGCGAAATTGAACTGCGGATTGCCAAGGCCGAAGAGAATTCGCGACAGGAGCGGCCCGAATTTTCGACCCCCGCCGGTGTTCCGGGCGATCTCGTCGAGCACATCCGCTTGATGTATGACCTTATGGCCCTCGCCTTTCGCACCGATACGACGCGAATCTGTACCTTCATGCTGGCCAACGAAGGAAGCAATCGCAGCTATCGGCATGTCGGCGTTAACGACGGACATCATGAACTTTCGCACCATCGTAACGAGCCAAACAAGATTGAGCAGATCGAGAAAATCGACCGCTTTCTGGCGGATGAGCTGGCCCGCTTTCTCAAAGGGTTGCAAGACACGCCGGAGGGCACTGGCTCGCTGCTCGACAACTGCATGATCCTTTATGGCAGCGGCCTGTCCGACGGCAATCGCCATCGCCACGACGACTTGCCGATCGTTCTGGCCGGGCGTGCCGGCGGCACGATCCAATCGGGCCGCCATCTCGAGCTGGGGCGAGAAATACCGCTCAACAACCTGTTCCTCTCAATGCTCGACCGGATAAATGCCGGCGTGCCGAGCCTTGGTGACAGCTCGGGGCGGCTGACCGCGCTGGATTCGTAGCGCTTGCACGATCGCCGAATATAGCGGATATGAGGTTTGTGCTTCTCGAGCGGCAGTAATTCTTAGCTCGTTGTCAAGCGAGTTTCTGCGCTCGTGCTATCGTTGACAGGCGGCAGCCGTGCTTTTGCGGAGTTCGTTGTTCCGCGAGAACGAATGGCTGTTGTTGCTGCCTGGGTGCGCCGCCTCATCATGATGGCGGTGGTCTTTCCTCGCTTTGAGAATCCCATCATGTTGTGCGCAATTGAAATTGGAATGTTGATTGCCGGAATCACTACTCTGGCTCGTGGTGAGTTGAAGCTGGGGAACAACTGGACGATCCGCGGAATGCCGGCGTATCTGATCGGGGTGATTCTCACGGCCACGCTCCCGTTGATCGCGGCCATAGGCTTCGTGGCCGGCTTTATGATGGGACTGACGGGAAACGAAGAGTCGCTTCCCTGGCTGGCTGCTGTGGACCTGGGCGGTGTCGCTCTGTCCGGCATCGCCTGCATGATCGTCGCCGCGCTGGCCGGCGATTCGGAGAAAGCGGATCAACCTCAGAGTGCCGCGACGCCCTATTTGCCGCCGCTCGTTTCTCGTCCGATGGACCCGGCCAATCCGTACGCCACGCCCTCGTACTATCCCGACGAACAGCGCCGGTAGCGATTACTCCCATCCGAAGTCAAATCGCAGCTTCTCGTCGAGCTTGTCTTTCCAGTATGTGATGGCAAATCCCCGGTCGATGTTCCGCGCATGGGGCTCGCGGCGCACATTGAGCCAGTCGATCCGCTCTGCCGAGAAATCGCTCGGATGACGCTTGAGGACACTGATCATCCAGACGACCTCACTGGGGGAATTGGGATCCAACTTCAGAGACAGCCGATGCACTTCCTCCTGGCGGGGATAATCGCTGCCGACCCAATCGAGCACCGCGAAAACAGGCCAATAGCCAGTGCCCTTATCCCCCAGGCAAGCGACGACGTGAAACAAAACATAGCGCCCCGATAGCAGCTTGTAGGCAAACACCTCCCCGACCGGCCACGCATCGGCGTCGCTACTGGGGGCTTTGCTGACACGAATTTCTTTTTTGGCCGGCTGCGGCGATGTCAAGATGCCGCGGAGTTTGGATAACGCTTTCCGGCGGTGAGCTTCAACGTCGCTTTCCGCGGCATTGCGCCGGCGCGGCGGCTTGCCGGAGCGGTCGATGATCGTCAGCGCCTGCCGCTTGATAGCCGGCTCGAGGCGCCCCAGTTGCCACTGTGTTCCGGCCAGCGCCAGCCAGAATTCATCCCGAAGGGGTTTACTACGCAGCACCTTTTTCCAATTGGCAATGACCTGCGCGGACGCTTGCTTGTCGGGCAATCGTTGCGACAACAGCTGCCGATAGTCCGCCGCGACTTTATCGGGAATATCATCGGCAAGCAGGGGCGGCCTTTGCGACCGCCTGGTTTTGGCGGCACGGCGAGCGGTCACAACCGGCCTTCGCCGGGCCTTAGACTTTGCCTTCGCCATGGCGGTCCGCCGAGGCTTTTTGGATAGCTTCTTCTTCTTGGCCATAAGGTCGGGGATAAGTCGGTGAGGCTAAAACAGTCGAGGCACTGTCAAATTGACAAACCGGGCTTTGCAATCTTTCGATTTGTGCCGTTATAAGACTTGCCTTGGGTCGCAAGCCATTGTCAATATTAGGCTTATGGTCGGAGTTCTGTCGCTTGGCACATTGCTTGCACTTTGGGCCGCTCACTGCGGACAAACTGCCATTTCCGGTTGTCTCGCGGTTCGGACCGCCCGGGGTCTCCATTAACCAAACAGCCTACCAAATACTCGCGGCTTAAGCGGCGGTCGCCCTCTCATTCGCGAGGCGACTCTCCCGTCCTACGCTGCTTTCGACCCAGTCAGTGCAACAGGAGGACTCGAAACGTGGCGAAACAAATGGTCTTTGACGATAACGCCCGCCAGCCGCTGCTTGCCGGCGTCACTAAGCTGACGCGGGCCGTTCGCAGTACCCTGGGACCTCGCGGCCGCAATGCGGTCCTCGATAAGGGGTGGGGCTCCCCCAAGGTTACCAAGGACGGGGTCACGGTCGCCGAGGACATCGAGTTGGACGACCCTTACGAAAATCTCGGGGCGCAGCTCGTCAAAGAGGCGGCCAGCAAGACGAACGAGGTTGCTGGCGACGGCACTACCACCGCCACCGTTCTGGCCGAGGCCATTTTCCGCGAGGGTCTCAAAACCATCGCTTCGGGGTACGACCCGATGGCTCTCTCCCGCGGAATTGCCAAGGCGACCGAAGCGGTCTGCGAGGAAGTCGAAAAGCTGGCGACGCCGATCAGTGAGAAGGACAAAAAGGAGTTGCAGCAGATCGCCACGATTGCCGGCAACAACGATCCGACGATCGGCTCAGTCCTCGCCGACGCGTTTCTGAAGGTCGGCAAAAACGGCGTGATCACAATCGAGGAAGGGCGCGGCAGCGAAACCACGGTCGAAGTGGTCGAAGGGATGCAGTTCGATCGCGGGTTCTTGTCACCTCACTTCGTCACCAATCAGGATGAAGTCACCTGCGAGTTGGAGAACGCTTACATCCTGCTGTATGAGGAGAAGATCTCCAGCAACAAGAAGCTGATTCCGCTGCTCGAAGCGATCAGCAAGGCAAATAAGCCGCTGCTGATCGTCGCCGAAGATGTCGAAGGCGAGGCGCTGGCCACGCTGGTAGTCAACAAAATGCGCGGCATCCTCCAGGTATGTGCGGTGAAGGCGCCCGGCTACGGCGACCGCCGCAAGGCAATCATGGGGGACATTGCTGTGCTGACCAAGGCTACGCCGATCTTCAAAGATCTGGGGATCGAGCTTGAAAGCGTGAAGCTCAGCGATCTGGGCCGCGCCAAGAAAATCAAGGTCACCAGCGAAGAGACGACGATCATCGGCGGCGCGGGCACGAAGGAAGAGATCGAAGGACGCGCCGAACAAATTCGCCAGGAACTCGCCAAGACCGACAGCGAATACGACCGGGAAAAACTCCAGGAGCGGCTGGCCAAGCTGGCTGGCGGCGTGGCCCAGATCAACTGCGGCGCGGCGACCGAGACCGAAATGAAGGAGCGCAAGTGGCTGTTCGAAGACGGCAAGAATGCCGTCAAGGCAGCGCTGGAAAGCGGCATTGTCCCGGGCGGCGGTGTGGCATTGATTCGTGCGGAAAAGGCGGTCGATAAGTTGAAGCTGAGCGGCGACGAAAAAATGGGCGCGCAGATCATTCGCAACGTGCTGGATCAGCCGCTGCGGGCCATTGCCAACAATGCGGGCGTGGACGGCGCCGTCGTCGTCAACCGCGTGCGGCAAATGAAGGGGAAATTCGACGGCTATAACGCCGACCGGGACGAATACGGCGACATGGTCAAATTCGGCGTGATCGATCCGGCGAAAGTGGTGAAGGTGGCCCTCCAGAACGCGGCCAGCGTCGCCTCGCTGCTGCTGACCACTGAGGCGCTCGTTACCGAGGTGCCCAAGGAAAAGGAAGATGACGACCACCACGATCACCATGACCACGGCATGGGTGGCATGGGCGGCATGGGTGGCATGGAAGGGATGATGTAGTCCGTATTGCAGGCGCTTGGCCTGCCTCTCACGGAGAGCAGAAGCCAGAAATCAATTTGCTGCTGACAAACAAATCGCATACCCGTCGAAAAAAGGAATCGCAGATGGCCAAGTTCAAGATTCGTCCACTTGACGATCGCGTGGTGGTAGAACCGGTCGAGTCCGAGCAGCGCACCGCCGGCGGCATCGTGCTGCCTGATAGCGCCAAGGAAAAGCCGCAGCGCGGCAAGGTAGTCGCCGTCGGTCCAGGCAAGCTTTTGGACAGCGGAAAGCGGGGCGAGCTTTCCGTCCAGGTTGGCGACGAAGTGATTTACGGAAAGTATGGCGGCACCGACATCGAACTGAACGGCGACGAAATCAAGATCCTTCGCGAGAGCGATATCCTGGCGAAGGTCCTCGATTAGGCGGAATTCCACAGTTCACTCAAAATCCCAAAATACAAGGTCATTACTCCGAAGGAGTCGTCTGTGCCCAAGCAACTGCTGTTTGACGATCATGCCCGAGCCAAGTTGCTCCAGGGTGTGGACAAACTGGCCAATGCCGTCGCCATCACGATGGGCCCCACCGGCCGGAACGTGATCATCGATAAATCGTTCGGCGGTCCCACCGTGACCAAGGATGGCGTCACCGTCGCCAAGGAAGTCGATCTCGAGGACCGCTTCGAGAATATGGGTTCAAAGCTCGTCGTCGAGGTCGCGCAAAAGACATCCGACCTGGCGGGCGACGGCACCACGACCGCGACAGTCCTGGCCCGCGCCATCTTCAAGGAAGGGCTGCGGAACGTGGTGGCCGGCTCCAACCCGACCGCCGTTCGCCGCGGCATTGATAAGGCTGTGGACGCGGTCACTAAGAAACTCGTCGACATGTCGGAGAAGGTGACCAGCAAGGAGGAAGTTGCCAGCGTCGCCAGCATCAGCGCCAACAATGACAAGGCGATCGGCGATCTATTGGCCGAGGCGCTGCATCGCGTGGGCAAGGACGGCGTGATCACGGTCGAAGAGGGGAAGACGACCGAAACCAAGGTCGAGTACGTGGATGGCATGCAGTTCGACAAGGGTTTTGTCTCTCCCTATTTCATCAACCGGCCGGCAACGATGGACTGCCTGCTGGAGGACGCCCTGATCCTGATCTACGAGAAGAAAATCAGCAATCTGCGCGACGTGCTGCCGCTGCTGGAGAAAGTGGCTCAGTCGGGTAAGCCGCTGCTCATCATTGCCGAAGACGTCGATGCGGAGGCCCTGACGCTGCTCGTGGTCAACAAGCTGCGAGGAGTGCTCAACGTCTGTGCGGTCAAGGCGCCGGGCTTTGGCGATCGCCGCAAGGCGATGCTGGGGGACATCGCAGTACTGACGGGCGGGACGCTGATCAGCGAGGACCTGGGGATTCAGCTCGAGAACGTGAGCCTGGAGCACCTGGGCCGCGCAAAGAAAGTCTCGGTGGACAAGAACAACACCACGATGGTCGAAGGGGCAGGCAAACGGGCCGACATCGACAAGCGAATTCAGCAGATCAAGAACCAGATGGCCCAGACGGAGAGCGAATACGACAAGGAGAAATTCCAGGAGCGGCTGGCGAAGCTGGCCGGCGGCGTGGCGGTGATTTCGGTGGGCGCTGAGACTGAGGCCGACATGAAGCAGAAGAAGGCCCGCGTCGAGGACGCGCTGCACGCGGCCCGCGCGGCGATCGAGGAAGGAATTCTTCCCGGCGGCGGCGTGGCCCTGCTTCGCTGCACCGACGTGGTCGAGAAGCTCGTCGATTCCCTCAAGGGGGACGAGAAGGTCGGCGCTCAGATCGTGCTCGACGCCCTCCCTTCGCCGCTTAAGACTATCGTGGACAACGGCGGCAAAGACGGCTCCGTCGTGGCCGATGAGATTTTGCAGAAGCCACAGAACACCGGTTACGACGCCAACTCCGGAGAATATGTTGACATGTTCAAGGCGGGGATCATCGACCCGGTCAAGGTCGTGCGAACTGCCCTTAGCAACGCGGCCAGCATCGCAGCATTGCTTCTTACCACCGAAGCACTTGTTACAAACCTCGAGAAGGAGGACAAGAGCAAACGCGTGGAAGGAGCCGTGCGGTAGTTATCCGTTGCCGGAGGATGACAGCCTCCGGAGTGGACGGCGGCATTCCGGAGGGCGTTGCCATCCGGCCAAAAGCAGGCAACACCTAGGCCACTTCGCGTGCGAGGTGGCCTTTTTGGCGTAATGAAGTTGGTGGCGGACCGCCAGAACCAGCGATAATTCCAATACCGATGACCTAGATTTGCTGTACTTTGCACCGTTCCGTTGCCCATGAGTGCGACAGTGGCCAAACGCGATTACTACGAGGTCCTGGGCGTGAAGCGGGAGGCTTCCGAGAAGGAAATTGCTCTCTCGTATCGCAAGCTGGCCATCCGGTACCATCCCGACAGCAACCCCGGCGATCCTGACGCGGTCGTCAAGTTTAAGGAGGCGGCAGAGGCCTACGAAGTCCTCTCCGATTCCGACAAGCGTGCCCGCTACGACCGCTTCGGTCACGACGCGCCAGAGTTTGCCGGTGGACCCCACTTCACGGACGTCGAGGACATTTTCGAGGCGTTCGGCGGCATTTTTGGCGATCTGTTCGGCGGCGGCGGTCGTCGCGGCCGTCGACTGCGCCGCGGGGCCGACATTCAGGTGCAGGTGACGATCGACCTGGAGGAAGCGGCCAAAGGGGTCAGCAAGCCAGTCGAGTTCAGCCGGCACAAGGTTTGCGAAACTTGTCGTGGGTCGGGGAGCCGTCCGGGCGCTCAGCGGGCCGCATGTCGCCAGTGCGGCGGCCGCGGCCAGATTGTGCAGGCCATGGGTTTCGTCCGCGTGCAGACTACCTGTCCCTCCTGCCATGGGGCTGGCTCAGTGATCACCGAGCCCTGCGAGTCATGTCGCGGAAGCGGCCTCGTTGCCGAGCGGGTGAAGATGACCATCAACATTCCGGCCGGGGTGGACGATGGGATGCGAGTGCGGTACGGCGGTCAGGGGGAGCCCAGTCCCGACGGGGGCCCACCGGGGGACTGCTACTGCCTGGTCAGCGTCCGCAAGCACAAATTATTTGAACGCGACGGAGACCATTTGATTTTGCGAATGCCGATCACGTACTCGCAGGCGGCCCTCGGGGCGTCGCTAGAGATTCCGACGCTGCAAGGGAAGCAGGAGCTGACCATTTCGCCGGGCACGCAATCGGGAGAGGTGTTTCGCGTCCGCGGAAAGGGAATGCCAGATCCGCGCAGCGGGCGGACGGGAGACCTGCTCGTGCAGACGTATATCGAGGTGCCCAAAAAGCTCAACAAACAGCAGCAGGAATTGCTGCGGGAACTGGCCGACTTGGAGCAGACCCAGGTCTCGCCGCATCGCAAGAGCTTTTTTGAGAAGCTGCGCGACTATTTCACTCAGAACCAGCAAGCGGATTCGCTTGCCCAGGAGTAGGAGAGATGGTGCAGGAACGACAGAGAGCCGAGGCAGCTGAGGCGCAGGCGAATGGCGCGGGGGCCGAATCGCCGCAGGAGACGCCGGACGCTACGACCACGCGGCTGGAGCAGGAGCTAGCCGATGCCAATCAGCGCGTGCTGCGCGTCCAGGCAGAATTGGAGAATTACCGCAAGCGAGTCCGCCGCGAGATGGAGGATGAACGGCGGTACGCGATTGTGCCGCTGGTGAAGGACCTGCTTCACGTGGTGGATAACCTGGAGCGGGCGATCGACGCGGCGCAAGCTTCCCCCGGCAGCCAGGGCTTGCTCGACGGCGTGAAGCTGGTGGCCACGCAGCTTCAGGGAGTGCTCGCCCAACATCACTGCCAAAGGATCGCTGACGTGGGAGAGTCGTTCGATCCCAACCTGCACCAGGCAATCGCGCAAGAACCTAGCGAACAAATCCCCCTCGGAAAAGTGACGCGTGCCGCCCAGGCCGGTTACAAGCTATACGACCGCGTGATTCGACCGTCCCAGGTGTTTGTTTCAACAGGCGCGCCCGGCAGCGTCGAAACTTGACCGAACCGACAGCGCGAATCAACATGCAGCTGGCAACCAGGTGACCTTTTATGCCCACCTACGATTACGAGTGCGACGCCTGCGACCACCGGTTCGACGCCTTCCAGACGATCAGCGACGATCCGCTCAAGAAATGCCCCAAGTGTGGCAAGAAAAAGCTGCGCCGCTTGTTTGGCGCCGGGGCGGGGCTAATCTTCAAAGGATCTGGGTTTTATCTCACCGACTACCGCAGCGACTCCTACAAGCAGGCGGCCGCCGCCGACAAGCCGGCCGCTGCCGACGCGGGCGGCAGCTCGCAGTCCAATGGCCAATCGACCGCCAAGCCGACGGAAACCAAGGCCAAAACGGAGCCCAAGTCCGCGCCAAAGGCCAAATGAACTCTACAAAGGAGTGACGGCATGTCCACACTCCGCTGCCCGATTTGCGGCAAGCAGTTCGAACCTCAGGTTTCCGCAGCCTTGCCATTCTGCTCCGATCGCTGCCGCCAGATCGACCTGGGGCGCTGGCTCAGAGAAGGGTATTCCGTCCCTGTGACGCGCAAGCCTGAGGACGAGGAAGAGGTGCCGCCGACCGATGCACCGCCAAACGGCGACGAATGATCGTTTTCCCGGGCCGTTCTGGCCGCTGGTCGCTCTGGTGATTCGGGCGGCAAAGTGCCTATAATCGCCGCATCGACTGACAGGCATGCCTTCCGTGCCTGTAACTTGATGCACCGATCCGCATCTTTGAGGAGTCCAGGCATGTCCGATGACCGCAGTCTCGTGCGGCGCGTCGCGTGGCGTGAGGTTTTTCCCTGGCTGGCGCTGTTGCGAGCGTTCCGGATGGCGGTGTCGCCCACGGTGCTGCTCGTGGCCACGCTGGGTGTGTTCGTTTCGTCGCTGGGGTGGCAGGTCGCACCCTATCTTTTTCTCACCAAAGAGCAACAGACCAGACTGGTCCAAGCCTCGACCTTCACCGCCAGATCGGACGTCGCGACGACTCCTGCACCTTCGCTGGCGGGGCAGACTCCGCCGGCCATCGGCAAATATTTTCCGGCCGAATTGAGTGGTTTGGACGAGCCATTCTTCGAACTCTCGGAACCGGTCGGTAAACTGCTTTCGTACCAGATTACGATCAACGAGACCGCCTATTACTTGTTCGGCTTCCTGTGGTCTTTGGCGGTGTGGGCCTTCGTCGGCGGCTTTATCACTCGCCGTGCGGTGGTCCAAACCGCGATCGAGGATACGCCGGGGCTGGTGGAAACGGCACAATTCGCCTTCCGCCGCTGGCTGTGGTATTTTCTGGCCCCGCTGTATCCGCTTCTGGGGGTTCTGATCCTGCTGCTGTTGCATGTGCCGTTGGGCTGGTTGATGCAGATCGATATCGGAGTGGCCGTGGCGGGTTTCGCATGGATCTTCGTGCTGTTGGTGGGCGTGGCCGCGGCGTGGCTCCTGATCGGCACGCTTTTGGGCTGGCCGCTGATGTGGGGGGCGCTGAGCGCGGAGCGCGAGGGGGATGCCTTCGAGGCGTTCAGTCGCAGCTTTTCCTACATTTACAGCCGGCCGCTGCACTATCTTTTTTATGCTGTCGTTGCAGCCCTCCTCGGGGCGCTCGGTTTTGCCTTGGCATTCATGTTCGTCCAGGTTCTGTTTGATTTTGGCTTGTGGGCCGTCTCTTGGGGGGCGGGACGCGCGCGGGTCGATCAGATTCGCGAGCTGATGGAAACGGGCCAAGCGTCGCAGCCCCTGGGCTCTGGTGTTGCGCTGCTTTCATTTTGGCGGAACGTCGTGCAGACTTTTCTCAACGGCTACGTTTTCGCCTACTTCTGGTCCGCTGTCGGAATCATTTACCTGCTGTTGCGGTATGACTCGGACGAGAAAGAAATGGACGAGATTTATCTGCCGGACGACGAGCCGGCGACAGGTCCGCCGCAGCGGCCTCCTACTCCGTCAGTCCCTGCGGGACCATCGACGGTCGTCGAACCGCCTTCCGACACGATTACCGCAAAGCCCCAGCCGGGGGCTGGCGAATGAAAAAACAAGTTGACGGCGTATTCACGCGAGCCTGCCTATTAGCGCCAACTGCTCGCGATGAAACTCCCCGTTAGTCATTACTTCGTCGCAGCCGGCCTTGCGAGCCAAGGCCAGCAGTTTGTCGTCGACGTGGGGGCCGAACGCCACAATCCGGGCGGCAGGCGAACTCTCTCTCACTGCCGCAATCACATCGGGGAGATTCAGTTGGGGCTGCGACAAGTCGACAATGACAAGTCGCGTCTCTTCGCCCAATTTGACCGCCAGGTCCGCAGGTGAAACGACAATCTGGAGTGCCGCTCCCGCCGCCTGGGAGGTGCTTCGCACCCGCGACGAGACCATCATGTCGCTGGAAATCAGGACGACGCTCACGAAATAATCCTCATGCCGCCTGGGTGTCTGCGTCGTCCTGCTCGTCCATTTCCTTCATGTCTTCCAGCCAGTTGCGGATCTCGCTGTCGTACTCGGCCGCCAGGTCTCCCTTGACGAGCTGGCGATGGAATGCCGCGGCGCCTTCCTTGAGTAGCTCGGCCGCCTCGGCACTGGGAAAGCGACGCACTGGATCGGCTGAAATCATCCCGCGGCAGAACGAGATAAGGAGTTCACAGCTCACCACTTCCGGCGGCAGGATCTCGTGCAGCCGATGGGCCAACAACCGCTTGGCTTCAAGGAGTTCCTTGATGTCCGTGATACCGACAAACGGCGAGCGGCCAGACAGCAGCTCGATCAGCACGTATCCCAGTGAGCAGAGATCGCTTCGCGACGTGCATTCGCGATGCTCTAGCACTTCGGGGGCAGCATATGCCAGCGTGCACGAAAGCTGCTTGGGGGGATTGGCGATCTCAAACGCGGAGCCGATATCGACGATCTTGGTGATGCCGGTGCGTTTGAGCATGATGTTCGACGGTTTGATGTCGCCGTGAATGATACCGTGACGATGGAGCGCCGCCAGACCTGTCAGACAGTCACGAACGATAGCAACGGCAACTCCTGCCTTAAGGCGCGGCTGCTGTGGCCCGGCAGTGACGACGACGCGATTGATGTATTCCCAGCGGCGGGCGCTGACGCGATGGTAAATGCGATCGAGCATGCCGGGGACGAGTAACCGTCCCAGGTCGTATCCGTCGATCCATTCCATGACCAACATGCGGATGCGGTCGCGATCGACAAAATTGTAGACATACAGCAAATTGTCGTGCTGGATTTGTGCGACGCGCGCGGCGGCCCGCGCGGCGCGAAACATAGCCTCGTCGTAGCTGCACGTGTCGGCGAACCGTTCGGGCGAAAAAATTTTCAGCGCCGCGGGGAGCGTGAACTCATCTGTGCCGCGGAGCTGCGTCAAATAGACAACCCCCTGGCCTCCCTCGCCCAGCAGCTTGTGCAGGCGCAGGTGATTCGTCCAATTGAGACGTTTCTCCGCCAGAATCGTCTGATAGCGCTCGACCAGCTCGTTGGGCGGATGTTCGGCGAGGTCGCCCCCCGGCGTGACCGTTGGAAAGATGTCGTGCCGTGTCGTAGTTAGCATGCGGGGCCACTCCCGAGGAATCCATTCTCCTAACAATCTACGCAATCATCCGCTGCGTCGTAAATAGCAGGATTATCTAGCGCGTGTCGCCCACCGACTTGCTGGCGCTTGCGGGCAGGCATAAGATGGCTGGCTGAATCGCGACCGATTGACGCCGCATGCCATTGTGTCGGAGTTTTTCTCATGACCTCACGCCGTCGGTCTCGCCGCAATTTCCTCGTTACGGCTTCCGTCGCTTGGGCGACAGCGCCCCTCGTGACGCGATTTGCATATGCCGCACCAAAGGAGGACTGGATTGAACTGTACGACGGCAAGTCTCTCAAGGGTTGGCACACGAACCCCCAGAAGATCGGCCACGGGACTGGCGGAAACTGGCAGGTCGAGGACGGCGCCATCACGGGCGAGCAGGATCCGCCCGGATCGGGAAACGGCGGCATACTTCTTACCGACCGCAAGTTCGGCGATTTCGAATTGCTCATCGACCTCAAGCCTGACTGGGGAATCTGCTCGGGGTTGTTCCTGCGCAGCAACGACCAGGGGCAGTGCTTCCAGATGATGGTGGACTACCACGACGCGGGCAACGTCGGACATCTGTATGGTGAAGGCCTCGGCGGCTTCACGATGCGCGCCTTTGACATTGACGGCAAGTACGGCGACGATCAGAAGCTAGTTGGCTTTGTTGGCAACAAGGAAATCACTGCCGCGGCGGCGGGGCTCGTTTCTTCCTGTACCGCGGAGAAGTGGATCAAGGCCTGGAAAATTAACGACTGGAACACGGCCCGCGTCCGGGTCGAAGGAAAGTATCCGAAGATTTCCACTTGGATTAACGACCTGGCGATCTGCGTCTTCGACGGCGCAAACGCGAAGGTCGAGCGCGACGGCCGGGAAACCTACGATCGTGAAAAGGTCGTGGCCCAGCTCGGTACAGTGGGAAGCATTGCCGTACAGGTCCATGGCGGCGGAAACTGGCCCAAAGGGGCCAAATGCCGCTGGAAAAATATCAAGATCAAGCCGCTGGGTTGACCTGGTGGCCATAGCGCGGGGCATCCGGCCAGTGCCGGGTAGTGGCGGGTCAGTTTCATCAAGGGATATCCGAGGTAGCCCCGGATGCGCTGGCTGTTTTGCGACCCCAAAAACCAGCAGGAATGCCGACGCCGCCAGCAGGTCCTCGAGCAGGTGGACAACTGGTGGAGAGCGTTCCGTGAGCATCATGGGGCGATCGCTCAAACCTTCCGTCAGCGGCAATCCGAGTTTGATGTTCCCCGCTGGATGCAAGAACATCTTCAAGTGATCGACGACCGACTCTGCTGGGAGTTTGGTCCCGGCACGAGTGGCGGCGGACACCGCCTGGTAATCACGCCCGAATCCGAACACTGGCTGCGTCCTCTCGTACGGACGATCCTGGATCGCGCCCCCCAGCTACGGAGCTGGGAGTTCTTTTCGTACCGCCTGGCCGAAGAGGCCCAGCAGGCGATCGCGACGGTGGAGGGGCGCGTCGGGCTGGATGTCACCGGCGCTGTCGTCGAAGCCCGCATCGGGGACTGCCGCAAAGTGGATGTCTGTTTCCACTTTCCCGCAGACCTCCGAGCGGACGACCAGGAGGCGCGCTGCGCCGCGTTCGTGGCCACCGAATCGCTTGTCGGAGAGGAAATCCTCGACCATTGGATCGGCTGCATCGACGTCGGCCCACCCGCAGCCCGCAAGAGCAAACCCGATTGTCGCCTGCTGTCGCTGGATCGCGTGGGTCCCACCGTGGACGCGCTTATCGGCAGCCTGGTCGAGCAGCTCCCCTGTGACCCGACGTGGAAGTACATCGAAAACGCGAGCTGGTCGGGAGTAGAACTGCATCCCAATGAAGGCGAGTCGGATTACTGCGCCCGAGACGACCTGTTTGTGGCGATCTCCGGACGGCTGGACGTGTTTGAGGCGGCGCACGGCGGCGGCATCTTTACCTCGGTTTGCCATTCCCGCTGCGGCGAGACGTTTTGCTATTTGAAGATTGACGGAGCGGGGGGGCTGGAGCATTCGCAATTCCACGATCGTGCTGAAATCGAGGAAGCGATCAATTCCGCGTTGATCCGGGACGAGGCCGGCTGCTGCTTTGGCGGCGGGACAGGCTTACGCTATTCCTATGTGGATCTGGCCCTAACGGATCTTCCGCGAGGCACGGAGATTGTCCGACGTGTGCTGCTGGGCGGCGGCATTCCCAAACGGACTTGGATTCAGTTTTTTGATGATGAGCTCTCTCACGAATGGATCGGCGTCCATGGAGACGCCCCGGAACCGCCTATGGGTTAAGCAGCGAGCGGTTCCACTTGTGGCGTCAATCGGCCGCTTGCCCTACATTGATGCCCAGCAATAACATTCGGCGAAACAGTTCCCAGCCAACAGGAGACGTTGCCGTGGAGAAATGGCCAATTGGAGTTTTTGCCAGTGTCGATGCGGGTTTGGGGGTCAAGCTGGAGGTGGCCCGCGAGCTGGGCGTCCCCACCATTCAACTTCACGCCCCGCATCAACAATCGCGCACTCAGGCCCATGCCGACTCGTTTCTCAAGAAGATTGGCAGCTACGGCATTACGCTGACGGCGGTATTCGGCGGCTTTACCGGGGAAAGTTATGCCGACATTCCTACGGTATCCAAGACCGTGGGGCTCGTGCCGCCGGAGACTCGTGCCGCCCGTACTGCCGAATTCAAGCAGATCGCCGATTTTGCCAAAGTGCTCGGCTGCCAGGTCGTCGCACTCCATATCGGCTTTGTCCCGCACGATCGCCAGGCGCCGCTCTATACGCAGATTGTCGATGTCGCTCGGGATGTGTGCGATCACATCAGCAAGAACGGGCAAGCCTTGCACTTGGAGACGGGACAGGAAACGGCCGACGACCTCTTGGCTTTTATCCAGGACGTGAAGCGGCCGAATCTGTTCATTAATTTCGACCCTGCCAACATGATCCTGTATGGCACCGGCGAGCCGATCGCGGCACTCAAGAAAGTCGGAAAATACGTTCGGAGCGTGCATTGTAAGGACGGCAAGTGGGCTGAAAAACCTGGTCAGGAGTGGGGCCAGGAGGTGCCGCTGGGGGAGGGAGACGTCGGCATGGAAAAATATCTCCGCACGCTGAGGGAAATTGGATATAGCGGACCGCTGACGATCGAGCGGGAAATTCCGCAGGAACCTGAGCGTCAGAAAGCGGAAATCGGCCACGCCATCCGGCTGCTCTCGGAACTCAAGAAAAAGATTGGGTGACGAGCGGCCGACGGGAGTCACTAATTGCTGCGCCATCTCGACCGTCGCAGCCGCCAATTCTCTGGCTCAAGCCGCGAGTTGGCCAAGTAGGGCCGCCGGGACTCGAACCCGGAACCAACAGATTATGAGTCTGCTGCTCTGACCGATTGAGCTACGGCCCCGCTACGTCACGACGCACGTTGTGACTCCGTTGTGGCTTCACGCGGCAACTGTCGTTGCTGAAATTGCCGTCGCCGCGGAGTGGGCGGCGACTCATTGCAGGATTCTAAGCCGTGGCGCTGTACCCGCAAACGGGCCGTTGGATCTTGCCGAATCATGCGGTGGCATACAAACAGAGTGACACTCACCTGACGAGGTTCACAACAGCGCACTGGTGAGAGTGCAATGCGGATTCAGTCGCGCAAAGGGACCAACTCCACTTTCGATCCGGTGCCGCTGGACTTCGCCGCGGAACGATCTCGGCAGGCCTGGCGCGTGTGCCAGAAAGTGGCCTAAAGGCTGTTGCATCCGTCACAACCCGCGTTCGCTCGTTATTGCAAACTCCTCGAGGCGACCTAGCCTTGCGGTGTCAGAAATATGCCATGCGATCCGTCGTGATGATTGCCGTGCTGGTCGTCGGCCTGTGTATCGCAGGTCTCGTGTTGTCGTCGCTATGGGGTCGCACCGAACGCCCCCAGCCGATCCGCAATCCGTACGTAAACCGGTAGTGTCAGCACGAGACGCTGCGGGCAAAGCTTTGGGTCCAAGCCGCGACAAATTGGCCGGATTGGTGCGGCAAAAGCGCTTTTCCGAGGGTTTGGCAGAACTGTGGCATCCTCCGCGAGGAACGGTTAATGCATCACCAGTCGCCGCTACTGCAGTTCCTGACACTGCGGCTTATCGAGGGCGGCATGCAATTAGCAAAACCTCACGTTTAACTGTCGTCAGAATCGGCACCAACCGCTAAATCCTACCGAAATAACGCAGCTTACTTGTTCGTAAGAGTTTCACTAAGCTGCTTGATTTACATGCTAGGGTTGCTATGTTTTGACGTTAGATTGGCGAGCAATCCTCGCCTTAAGTCCAATTCTCACAAGGGGAAGAGTAAATGACTCGTTCACACGTATCGCGCGCGGCGGGGGCGCTTTTGGCGTTTGCCGTGACCGCTGTCATGGCCGCTCCCGCTCATGCGGGATGGTGGCACCATGGCGGGGGCTCAAGTGGAGGGGGCAGCTCGGGAGGTTACTGGGGTTCAAGCGGCGGCTGGGGAAGCAGCGGCGGCGGCTGGGGCGGCTATCGGGGTCATCATAGTTGGCACCACCGATGGAATGGCTCGTCTGGTGGTGGTTGGGGTTCCTCCGGCGGTTCGTCGGGTTCCTACAACGGTTGGGGATCTAGCGGCGGTTCCAGTGGCGGTTCGAGCGGCGGTGCGTACTACGCTCCCGGCGAATATGCTCCGATGAAGTCGGCTCCCGTCGATCCCTCAACGGTTCCGATGGGAAGTGCGCCGCCAGCTGCCCCTGAGGGAGGCGAGAAAGAGACCTCCTCGCGGCGGATCGACGGACTCTTGACCGTTGACGTCCCTGAAGACGCGAAGGTCTTCGTCAATGGACAGGCGACCAGGAGCACCGGCGAGCGGCGGGAGTACGTCTCGCGGAACCTGGAGCCGGGCTACTCGTACACCTACGAAATTCGCGCGGAAGCTATCCGCGACGGCCAGTCCGTTGTCGAGACAAAGAAGGTGGATCTGAAGGCTGGTCAGACGGCACGCCTGGCATTTGAACTGGCACCCGCCGACAAGGTCGAGACCAAGCTGACGGTTCGCGTTCCGTCCGACGCCAAGGTGTACCTGGCCGGCAATGAAACCTCCGCTACAGGCGAAACGCGCGTCTATCGCACGACTGGGCTGAAGGACGGCAACCGCTGGAGCGACTACTTGATTAAGGTGGAAATCGAGCGTGGCGGTCGTACCATTAGGAAGGAGAAGCGGATCGACTTGCGAGCGGGCGAGAGCCAGGAACTTGAATTCGATTTCGACGCCGACAAGGTGGCCGACGCACGGTAATGAACTAGGACCGGCGATACCGAATTGCTTGTCCCCCTGGTTCGACTGTAACGATTGAATTGGACTTGAGCCCCTTGTCGCGGTTTATGCTGCGGCAAGGGGTTTTCTGTTTCTTGCCGGCTAGGCTTGCGCCAGCGGAATGGTTTGCCAATCGATGCATAGCGCGCCGATGAAAGCGGCATGTCACCGAATTCCGCGACTGGCCACCGTGCGGCAACGCCGACGGAACCCATGCCGACCCGAGCGTCCGCCGCCTGCATCTGGTCGAAGCCGGCCCGTCGTATTGCCACGGTGCTCATCCTGCTTCACCTGTCGGCAGTATTTGTCGCCCCTTTTGCGTTCGCATGCACGACCCGCACCGGATCGTCGCCGTTTGCCGACGGGCTAATGAGTTGGTACCGCCCGTATGTCGATTTGATGTACCTGAACCACGGTTATGCTTTTTTTGCTCCCGATCCCGGTCCGAGCCACCTGGTGCGCTTTCGCGTCGAGTTTACGGATGGCCGGCTGCCGATTGAAGGTGTCTTTCCGGATCTGAAAACGCAGCGACCGCGGCTGCTCTATCACCGGCACTTTATGATCGCCGAGACGCTTTACAACCTGTACACGCCGCCGGACGAACCGCAGGAAATGCCGCTGGATCCGGAGCTGCTTCGCGAACTTTCCGAGAGCCAGCGGCGCGAAATCGAGGCGGCCAATCGCCAGCGACACGAGATGCAGGTTCGGCTATGGAGGCATCGCCGCGAACAATACGTGTCGCTGCGAAGGTCGCTCGAGCGTCACTTGCTGGCCGTCCATGGCGGCAGTCAGGTCACGCTGACACGTGTCGAACATCGCCCGACCGCCCCGGACGAATTTGAAACGCTCGGAACTCTTGCCGCTCCGCACACCTACCGGGACCTGCCCGAAGGCCGCCCGGCCCCCGCCGTCAACCGCCCGTGAAGTCCATGCTTCAGCCTGCCGCAGAGTTCGCGCGCCGTCATTGGTTTGCGCCGCTGGTCGACGCCTGGGACGGCTTCTGGTTCACGCCGTCGCAGCCGCACACGCTGGCGCTAATTCGAATCCTGACAGGCGCGATGCTGTTTTACACGCACTTGGCGATTTCCTTCGATTTGCTGACATTTTTGGGCCCCAGCGCCTGGATCGATCGCAACACTGCGCTGCTGCTCAACCAGAGCCCTGACGGCACCGCTTGGATCTGGAGCCACCTCTACTATTTCGACTCGCCTGCGGCACTGTGGACGGCGCACCTGTTGGCGCTCATCGTCCTGGCACTATTCACCGCGGGCCTGTTCACGCGCGTAACAGGCATGCTCGCGTTTCTGATTACGCTTGCTTATTGTCACCGGCTCACGGGAGCGCTGTTCGGCCTCGATCAAATCAATTTGTTCCTGGCGATGTATCTCATGCTCGCGCCGTGCGGTAACGTTTGGTCACTGGATTGCTGGATTGCCGGGCGACGCGGGATTGCCAGTCCCGTGCGTGCCAGCACCAGTACCACGGTCGCCACTCGGCTGCTTCAGCTTCACTTGTGCGTGATGTACCTGTTCGGCGGCATCGACAAGGCCAAAGGAGAGTTCTGGTGGGACGGCAGTGCCGTCTGGTATGCGATCGCCAACTTGGAGTACCAGTCGCTGAATCTGACGTGGCTGGTGAAACAGCCCTGGCTGATAGCCCTGCTGACGCACGTGACGCTCTTCTGGGAAACGTTCTATCCCGTGCTGATCTGGCCCCGGTTCACGCGGCCGATCTTTTTGGCGATGGCGATCGCCGTCCACGGCGGAATCGCACTGGCGCTGGGAATGAAGACCTTCGGCCTGGCGATGATCATCGCCAACCTGGCGTTTGTGAGCCCGGAGCTGGTGGAGAGGGTAGCCGCCACAACATTCGGCAGGCTGCCAAAGCCTCAGTAGCACGGCTATTCATGGAAGGGGGGGCCGTCACCAAGTCGACGGGCACTCGCTTCGCGAGTGCAATAAATGGCCCAATTGCTCTGCCTAGTCCATCCGAGCGCTTGAAATCAGCTTGATGAACTCGGTGTTGGTCTTGAACCGGCCGAGCTGCTTGGTGAGCTGCTCCATTGCGTCTACCGGGTGCATCGACGAAAGCGTGCGCCGCAGCATCGTCACCGCGTGCAGCGTGTCCGCATCGAGCAGCAATTCTTCGCGGCGGGTGCCGGACTGCGTGACGTCGATGGCCGGCCAGACACGGCGTTCGGCCAGCTTGCGGTCGAGCACTAGCTCCATGTTGCCGGTGCCTTTGAACTCCTGGAAAATCAGGTCGTCCATCCGACTGCCGGTCTCGATGAGGGCAGTGCCGACAATCGTCAGCGAGCCTCCTTCCTCGAAGGCGCGTGCGGTGGCAAACAACTTCTTTGGAATGTCCATCGCCTTGATATTCACGCCGCCGCTCATCACCGGGCCCCGTTGATCGACGTACTTGTTGAACGCGCGGGCCAAGCGGGTGATCGAATCCATGAGCAGGAACACATCCTTGCCCATCTCCGCCAGTCGCTTGCAGCGCTCGACCACAAGCTGCGACAAGCGAACGTGGCTCTCGATGTCCTGGTCGAGGCTCGAGGCGATCACATCGCCCTTTACGTTCCGCTTCATGTCGGTGACTTCTTCCGGCCGCTCGTCCACCAGCAACATGATCAGCTTGACGTCGGGCCAGTTGGTGGCAATGCCGTGGCTGATGTGCTGGAGCAGGATCGTCTTGCCGGTGCGCGGCGGAGCGACGATCAAAGCCCGCTGCCCGCGCCCCAGCGGCGTGAGCAGGTCCATCACTCGGGTGGTCAGCGGCTGCGGCCCTGTTTCCAGGCGATACCACTTGTCCGGGTTAATCGGAGTCTTCGTGTCGAACGTCTTGACGTTCGGATATTCATCCGGCGGCATTCCGTCCACGTCGAGAATTTCGCGGAGCCGCGGCCCCTGCTGCTTGCGGGCCGGCTGCACCGTACCGCGGATCACGACGCCTTGTCGCAGCCGGTACTTTTCGATCATCGTACCGGGGACGAACGGGTCGCTGCGCTCGCGGGAGTAATTGTTGTCCGGGCTGCGGAGAAAACCGTACCCGTTTGGATGCAACTCCAAGAGACCGAAGCCCTCGGTCAGTTCCATTTCCGGCGCTGGCGGCTGGGTGAGCGACTCGCCGTCTGGCATTTCGCCAAAAGCACGTGGCTGCGCCTCGCCCCCCTCGATCGTCTCCTCGGCAAGGCCGCGGTCCACCGGTCCTGGCCCCGGCCCCAAGCCCCGGCGACGACGGCGAGGTCGTCCGTTGCCGTAGCCGTTACCACCTCCGTAATAACCGCCACCATACTGTCCCTGCCCACCGTGGCCCCCAGAACGAGGCCGAAACTTCTTCTTGGCCATACCTCACCCAGACTAAGAACTTGCGTGATGCGCCTTGAGAGGCATCAAGCTGTAGAAAAACGCAAAACTCCGTTGACCGTTCCCAGGAAGGCACGCGCAGGGATCATACAAAGACCCCTGCGTCCGGCCCCGCATTCGGGAGCGGCGCTAATGGGAGAACAGCGGGGCTGGCGGAACAGGAAACATCCTGCGCTCAGCGCCCAAATTCCAACCGTCAGCTTCTGTACCAAGACGGCAACTTCACATTGCCCGTTTGCAAGCTCTTTCCGGCCAAGTGCCTCGCGCTTCTCCGCCTCCTGCGGTTGCTGCTCTTTGCCTCAGGGAGCCAGTGCGAACCGACCATTCACATCACCGGCATCACCCACACCATATTCACGATCCAAAACAACCGGTGACACAGGAGAGAAGCGTTGGAACTCGCCAGGCAGCACTCTACCCGCCACCTTGGCCGTACCCGCCTTTTGGCGGGCTAGAAACGCTTACAAGACAGAAGTCATACTACTTGAGAATGTTATCGATTACATCGGCTTTGTCAAGCTGTCGTCCTCATGGAATGCTGAGAAACTGGGAAAATTCCGTAATCCTCTTCTGTATTGCGCGATAGCGCTGGCCCCTTAATTCCAACCCAATCCGCCCGCAATTTCGGTGCCATCCGATTTTTTCGTGCAACCCTTACGACCCTTCTTCCGATAGCCAACGGTGGTGAATTGTATTGGTTCCATGCTGCGCAGATTGGGTGCTGCTGGCGGCGTCGCGGCAACCCGAGGCCTCGGGCTGCCGCGCTAGCACCACGGAGGGTCGGTTCATGGCCAGGTCATCGTGCATATTGGCATTTGCCGTACTCGCGCTGCTATCGCCCGAGCGAGTTGGCAGCGGGCAGGACGCGATTAGCTGGATGACGGATCTCCAGGCCGCGCAGAATGCCGCCGCTCGCCAGGGCAAACTGGTTCTGGTCCACTTCTATTCCGACAACTGCCCGCCCTGCAAGACCCTCGAGAAAAGCGTCTTTTCCCAGGCGCACATCGCTGCGGCCATCAATCGCAATTACCTGCCGGTAAAAGTGCACGTCAATTCGTGGCCAGAGGTGGCGGCGCGCTACCAAGTGCAAGCCTGGCCAACCGACCTGATTGTCACTTCGGCTGGGCTTGAGGTGTATCGCACGATTAGCCCGCAGTCGGCTGCACAATACCAGCTAATGCTCGATCAGGTTGCATTTCAAAGTGGGGTCGGCGCCAGTCGCCAGGCGGCCGATTCGCTTGCGCAATCTACGGTGCGCGGCGGTCAGCCGGCTAACGTTGCGCTGACAGGCGCTGCGATTCCCATGGGACAGACTGGGGCCGCTGGTCCCGGTGCGCAGACCTCGCAGCAAGGTTATTCGGCGCCGCCGTACAACGAGTATACGGTGGGCGGTGGCGCGCCAGCTCCCAACATTCCGCAGTCCGGCGCGGCTGGCCGCTACGGCGGGCAGGACTTGCGGCAGGGGCGGGCCGACACGTACCAGGCTGCGGCCCAGCCGGCAATCGCCGATCGCTGGGCAGGCTTGTCTCACGGACAACCGCCCATCGCGACTCCGCCAGCGACTGAAGAAAGCATTTATGCTGGCGCCATGCAGGATTCTGCCCCAGCGGCGGGTCCGCCACCCGGTCCCTCGCAAAACCGCTGGCCACAGCATCCGAGCACAACCCAAACGCCTGCGCCGGCGCGAAACGCGTACGACCCGATCTTTTCGCAGCGGCCGTCGCAACCAGCGCCGCAGTTGCCACCACAGCGGTCGGCACAACCGTCATCTGCCCCGCCAGTGGCGTCGGCACAGCGCACGAGCGCTCAATTCCCGGCTCCGCGGACCGTCTCGGCCACCGAGGCGCCGCCGCTGTCCATCGATGGATTCTGCCCGGTCACTCTGCTCGAATCAACGAGATGGCAGAAAGGTAGCGTGAATTGGGGGGCTGTCCATCGCGGCCGGACCTATCTGTTCATCTCGCCGGAAGCCCAACGGCAATTCCTGGCTGACCCTGATCGATACGCACCCGTCCTGTCTGGCTGTGACCCCGTGATTTTTGCCGAGACGAACCAGTTGATCAGCGGCAGCCATTCGATCGGCCTGCTCATGGGGGGTAAGACCTTCTTCTTTGCCAGCGAAGAGTCGCTAGCCCGCTTCAAGCTCGCGCCGCACGTCTACATGGGACGTGCGTATCAGGCGATGTCGGCGTCGCACGTCACCCCGCGCTAGCGCACCTGGCGTCGGCAGCCATCTTTATCCGCTGGTATCATCTGCTTGAGGTCGCGATGCAAGCGCTTGCCGCAGCGCCCCCACGCCGACTTGCGCGAAGCTGAATATCAAGAAGGCGGCCAGTCCGCCGAGCACGGCAAATGCCACGGCCCCGACGACGATGTTTATTGCGGCCAGTTGTGGTCCGCTCGAATAGAACGTCCAGGCGCCCCCGCCGCCACCTCCAGCCAACAGCCCGGTCCCCGTTGCGGCTAACACCGGCCACCCCAGAGATCGCCGCTGGCTGAGCTGCGTTTGTGCAGCGAGCGCTGGAGCTACTCTCAAGCTCGCCGCGGCAAGATGGCCGCGCCCCTGAGTCTCGTCGGTAGTCGAACGGCTGCTGCTGTCGCGCAGGCGTGTGCCAATCGCATTCCCCGCCATGTGGGCCAAGATCGAAATCAGCAGGAAAATCAGCCCCGCCATTACCATCGGCGGCAGCACGTTGAACAGGGCGAAAACAACCGCCAGCAGCGTGACGGCAAGCAGCAGTGACCGCAGCGAGAACTGCGGCGGCTTGAGACCAGGCCGAAGGTCGCCAGAATTTGTCACGTGATAAGGAACAAGTACGGCAAGTGAGTCGAGGGGCAACCTGTCCCTTGATTCTACCCTGGCCAAGTGGCAGAGGAACGTTGCACCAGGGTCGAATTGCGCCTCGCTCAGGCGGCCTGGCGACCGGAGGCGCTGCCAAGTGCCGCTCGAGTGCTGGTCGCCGTTTGAGCCTGCTCGCCGCGCAACGCATCGGAGACTTGGGCAAGCTGCTCCGTGACGTTGAGTGCCAGATCGACAAACAGGTGCTTCTTGCCGGAGATGACACAAGTTCCGCCGCCGCGGCCCCCCAGCCACTCCTGTCGCACGACATAGCCACTGGCCGACGCTTGCGCCAGCAATTGTTCCAGCATTTCCACGCGATGCATCCCAGCTTCTCCCGGTTACCTCGACTGTGGCCCTGCGCTCGCAAGCGCGGATTGTAACTGTGTGTCGTGATGCTGCCGACGCCATTTCGTCGATACCACAGGATAGGCTGTCTCCGCGCTCGTGCAGCCAAGCCCGGCAGTCTGGTTCGACCGGGAAGGATGCGGCAAGCTGGGCAAAGACGGGGCGAGCAGGGACGCGCCATTCTACGGTAGGAAACGATATGGATCGCAGCGGCAGCGAACCTTCGCCACAAGAACAGCTCGCAGCGCTGAAGCAGCAGCTTCTTCAGGCGCAGAAGTTGACAGCTCTGGGCGAACTGGTCAGCACCACGACGCACGAGTTCAATAATGTGCTGATGACGATCCTCAACTACGCCAAGATGGGGCTGCGGCACAAAGACGACGCTACCCGGGACAAGGCCCTCACTAAGATTCTCGATGCCGCCCAGCGCGCTGCGAAAATCACCAACAGCGTGCTGGGAGTCGCCCGCAATCGATCTAGTCAGTTCGAGCCGACGAATCTTGCCAAGATCGTCGAGGAGACTCTCGTGCTCCTCGAGCGCGAGATGACCAAGTACCGGATCGCCGTCGAGACTCATTTGCCGGCCGTGCCCGAGGTGCTGGCCATTGGCAACCAGATCCAGCAGGTGCTACTCAACTTGCTCATCAATGCCCGCCAAGCGATGCCCAGCGGTGGCCGCGTGACGATCAGACTGGAGCACGATGCGAAATCGAACATGGTGGACTTGTTCGTGCGAGATACCGGTAGCGGTATTCCCGCCGACAAGCTGCCCCGGATCTTCGAGCCGTTCTACTCCACTAAGCAAGGCCCGGATGAGAGCGGCAAAGGTGGAACGGGTCTGGGGCTGTCTGCTTGCCGGAGCATTATTGAGGCACACCGCGGCCGCATTCGCGTCAACAGTTCGGTGGGCAAAGGGACCGAATTCATCCTCAAGCTGCCGGTGGCTGGCTCTGTCGGAACCGGCGATCCCGCGGCGGATCGGACCAGTGCCGCCACGAAGGAAGTCACGGCTGAAACAGCTCCAGTGCCCCGCCCGATGGTGGCAATTCTTCCCGCTGGGGCAGCGGCCGCAACTCTTCCAGCGGCGGCGGCAATTCCTCCGCGCGATGGTGTTGTCTCGTAGGTTCGAACATCTCACCGGCCGGTAGCGACCAGCCACTCGTCGGTAAGTGAAGCCGCGATGTCAGATCAGCAAGAATCTGTTGCTCGAGTGATACATCCCTGCCGAGCGGGATCCAGCCCAGTGTATGAGAGAATCGTCCGGATGCCCCTTCCTGGCGCACCAGCGAGCCATCGTGCCGCATCGTCGCGCCGCCCGCGGTGGCGTGCTCAGGCTTGTCAAGATCCTCCAATTCCTTGAGGATCTGGACGTCGATCAGGTAGCCCCCTTCGCTCGGAATTACACGAACAATGCCGCGGCGTCGAATGGACTGTAGCGTTGCGTGCCACTTTTCGTAACCCCTGGTGGAATCACCGCGCCAGGGCTCCAGCAGCGTGGAGCCGGTGGTGGGAAACGTATCGATACGCCCTTCCGTGAGGACGCCGCCGGTCAATCGTACGCGCTCTTCGCGCTCGATGCGAAAATAGTCGTCTACGGCGTCCACCGTCTGGTTCCAGAGCAGTTCGCGGTCCATCGCCGGCACAAACAACGGATTCTCGATTTGCGCCGGCGGCTGGCCGGCGTGGAATCCGCGGCAGCCGGAACTAGCAAGGGCCAGGAGCAGGCACAGAAAACGAGTCAGGAGCCAGGATTCAGGAGTCAGGAATGTGTCCCCTGAACCCTGAACCCTGAACCCTGTAACCTCTCCCTTGCCTCCTGCCTCCTGCCTCCTGACCCGTGCCATTAATACCGCCCCCGCGTGTTGATGAAGCTCGGAACGCTCGGCGTCGCGGTCGTGGCGGCAGGTCCACTGGCAGAGTTGCTGGTCGTGCCGCCGGCGGCCGCAGGCGACAACTGGGAAGGCACAAACTCAACCGGTCCCAGATAGCCCGCCCCCTTGTGTTCGATCATCAGCAGAGCGTCGGCACGGCTGTTGCCGCCGGAAAGCGACCCCAAAAGCGGGATGGGTGTCGTTGCCTCGCCGGTGGGGCTGGCCACGACACCGCAAGACAGCAGCAGCACCTGGTCCGACGGCCATCGAAACCGCTCGTGCAACCGCCACGACACGAGCTGCGGCACCTGGATTTGTACCTTCTGCGTGACGCCGCCGACAGGAATCTCCAGGCTGATCGGCACCAGTTTCTCCACCTGGTCCACGTTGCATTTGACGACGACGTCGCAGGCCTTGCCGTCCAGCGACATGAGCGAGCTGACGTTCAGCGCAAAGCCCTCGTCGAGCTGCCCCGGCACCACTTCGTAGCCAGGAAAGACGCTTGTG
Source organism: Pirellulaceae bacterium (assembly GCA_035649415.1). Taxonomy (GTDB): domain Bacteria; phylum Planctomycetota; class Planctomycetia; order Pirellulales; family Pirellulaceae; genus DATKDU01. The sequence goes on from DASRJP010000411.1 coordinate 41,167, forward strand.
GGACGGACGCTGCGGGCGTATTGTCGCGGCGTGGTCTTGGCGATGGTCTCCGACTGGCCACTTTGGATTTGCAGGTTGGGGGCATTCAGCTCGCGGTAATCGCCGCGGCGCTTAAGGTCGGCTACGAGAACGGCGGCATTCTCTCTGGACAGCAGCCACGCTTCTACCCCTGCAGATTTGACATCGACCGGCTTGACCAGCGGCAGCGCTTTGACGCGCCAGCTCGGACTGGTCAGGGTCATCACGCGAATCGCCAGCACGTGCGCCTCACCGCTAGCGTTGACGAAACGTTCGACGACGCTTTGCACTGTCTTTTGCATCTGCGGCGTGTGGTAGCAACGGAGGGTGCGGCTATCGGCGCTCAGCACGCCCAGCGGCGGGCTGAACCAAACGTCGGTTCCCGTCTCGCGGAGGATCCAGTCGATGATTGCCTGCTCCGGCCTGGTCTTTCCCTTGACGCGGAACGTGTAGGGTGAGATGTCATATTCGCGCCATACCTGGCCGTCTTCGCTCGGCAAAACGCCTGTTCCTTTGGTTACAACGAGATTGCCCGATCGTTCCTGGTAGGCGCGTGGATTGCCCTGCGAATCGATGACGTAGTTCCTCGGCGGCGCGGCGGTACGCTTCTTTTGAAAGTAATTCTCTGACGGGCCGACCGTAATCTTGCCAGCGCTCGTGCTGCCGCTGCTGCGCGCCGTCGATGCGGCTGGTCGCTGGTCCTCCAAGGTGGCCGTCGACTCGGCCGTGATGGCGGCCCGACGGGGGGGAAGCGACCCGGCGCCGGAACTGCCGCGTTGGCCGGCGGCAGGCGTGGCCAAAGCGGCAATCACGCAACCAAGGGCAACGGGCGTGACGCGAGCGAATCGACTCGCCACGAAATGCACAGACATGTACTCGGCTCCGTGACTACGGGCGTCTATTGCAATCTTGAAGAGAGTCCCGATCGGGCATTCCCGCGGGGGCGGGAGTATAGGAAAGTCGGCGAATTTGCCGCAAGGGCGAGTGAAGCTGCTAGCGGATATCTGCTGATTCGCAACGGGCGGAATGATGACCCACTGGCTCGGAAAGATTCTCGGAGTCGCTCCCGATGTTGCCTTCTTTTTCGCTCTTCAGTGGCGCTTTGCAAACGAGCGGCGCAACACCCTGCGTGCTATATGTTGGCGGGGAGTTTGTAATCGGCGGGATGCCCGATAGGAGACTCCAAAGCGGTGTTTACCCACTGGGCCGCCTGGAAATCAAAACTTCAATTACCCACCGGACTCGAACATCGCCCGTTGCATCCCTCTGCGCGAGTTGCAGTGCTGCGGGATGTCGCGGTAGCATAGGACGTATACCTGCCACCCTTCACATGCCCTGGTTCGGCAAGCACGACAGCGGCATGTTTTTGGGCAGCCAGCGGGCTGCCTCCCCCCAGACAGCTACGCGGCTGCACTCCAGCGAGGTCCTGCCGAAATGCCTTTGCGAATTCTTAAGGATTGCTTTGTTCAACGGCTCCTGCGATGCCAGGTGGCGGGCGCACTTGTCATCGCCATGATTGCCGCGGCAATGGCGACCGCCGAAACTCCCACGCCCGATCCCAAGATGGAATTTGACCCGGCGCACGCGGAGAAAATGAAGGAGGGGATCGAACTATTCAAAGCGAAAGTGCGGCAAATACTGGCCGAGTCGTGTGTTGATTGCCACGGCGGTGACGCGGTCGAATCGAAATTCGACCTGGCGACGCGCAAGGGACTCGTGCGCGGCGGGGCCAAGGGGCCGGCGGTCGTCGTCGGCAAAGCGATGGACAGCAACGTGGTGCGGTTCATCATGCACCGCGAGCAACCGCACATGCCTCACGAGATGGACAAGCTGCCCGACGAGGCAATTTCCGCGATCGTCAAGTGGATCGATCTGGGTGCGCCGTATGACAAACCGCTGGTCGACAATCCCCGCGATCCCGACTCGTGGACTAGCACGGTCGTGGACTCCAAAGCCCGCGAGTTTTGGTCTTTTCAACCACTGGTCCGTCGCGAGCCGCCCGCCGTGAAGAATTCCGCGTGGGTTCGTACTCCGATCGATGCGTTCGTGCTGGCGGTAGGGGAGGCCAAAGGACTTACGCCGAACGAGGCCGCGGAAAGACGCCTGCTGATTCGCCGGGCGTATTTCGATTTGATCGGCCTGCCGCCGAATCCCGAGGAAGTGGAAGTGTTTGTGAACGACTCCGATCCGCAGGCCTATGAAAAACTGCTCGACAAGCTATTGGAGAATCCGCATTACGGCGAGCGGTGGGGACGGCACTGGCTCGATGCGGCCCGGTTTGCCGAGAGCCACGGCTTCGAACAGGATTACGACCGGCCGTACGCCTTCCACTTCCGCGACTTCGTCATCAAGGCGCTCAACCAGGACATGCCGTACGACCAGTTCGTAAAGTGGCAGCTAGCGGGCGACGAATTCGAGCCGGAAAACCCGCTGGCTCTGATGGCGACTGGTTTCTTGGGCTGCGGCGTTTTTCCCACGCAGATCACCGCCAACGAAGTGGAGCGAACGCGGTACGATGCGCTCGATGACATGGCGGCGACGACCGGCAGCGCGATGCTCGGACTCTCCGTTGGCTGTGCCCGCTGCCACGACCACAAGTTTGATCCGATCCCGCAGGCTGACTACTACCGGTTCCTTTCGACGTTCACGACGACGGTCCGCAGCAACTTGGAGGTGAATCTCGAACCGGCAGCCTACAAAAAAGCCAAGGCGGCATTCGATGCCGAGCATCAGCCCTTGGCAGCGGCACTGGAGAACTATGAACGCGAGCAGCTCACGGGCAAGCTGGCCAAGTGGGAGAAGTCCGAGGCGGCGGCCAGTCTGCGAGAATCGAAATGGGTAATCCTCGATCTTGCCGAGATGAAGTCCACGGGAAATGCCACGTTCACCAAACAAGCGGACGGCTCCGTGGTGGCCAGCGGCGCCAACGCCGATTTCGACACGTATACGTTCGTCGCCACTACTGCTGCCAAGACCATCACCGGCATTCGACTTGAGGCCCTGTCGCATCCGTCACTTGTGAAGGGGGGGCCGGGCCGCGCAGGCAACGGCAACATCGCCTTGACCGATTTCAAGGTCACGTATCAGCCGGCGGCCGGCGGCGACGCAAAACCGATCAAGCTTGCCAATCCACAGGCCACTTTCGAGCAGCCCGATCTATTCGTTCGCTTCGCGATTGACGACGACAAGAAATCGGGCTGGGCCGTCGATCCGCAGTTCGGCAAGGATCATGTTGCCGTGTTCGAACTGGCAGAGCCGCTGAATGCCGACGGCGAAGTGAAGCTCACGTTCACGCTCGACCATCAGAACAACAAGCACCACAACCTGGGCCGGCCGCGGCTGGCCATCACCACCACGCCAAAGCCGCTGGCACTAGAGAGCGGAGGCGTGCCGCAGCGTGTGCTGGTCGCGCTTGAAGCGGCCGCCGACCAGCGCACGCCGGAGCAGGCAAGCACTCTCACCAAGTGGTACGGCAGCCAGTTTGACGGCGAGTGGCAAAGGCTCAACGGCATCGTGCAGGACAATTTGGCCAAGGCCCCCAAGCCGAACTCGACTTTGGTGCAAGTTTGCAGCGAAGGGGTGACGCCTATCCGCCATCACACGCAGGGGGCGGATTTTTTTGAGGAGTCGTACTTTTTGAAACGTGGCGATTGCGATCAGAAGATGGGGGTCGCCTCGCAAGGTTTTTTGCAGGTCCTGATGACCGCGCCCGAAAAAGAGAATCGCTGGCAGGAGAAACCGCCGGAAGGGGCGAAGGTCAGCTTTCGCCGGCGGTCGCTGACCAATTGGATCACCGATACCGAGCACGGCGCGGGACATCTGCTGGCGCGGGTCATCGTCAACCGGCTGTGGCAGCACCACCTGGGCCAGGGGATTGTCAGTACGCCCAACGATTTCGGCGTGCAAGGTCAGCGGCCGACGCATCCCGAATTGCTCGACTGGCTAGCTAAGGAATTGATCCGCGGCGGCTGGAAGCTGAAACCGATGCACAAGCTGATCATGACTAGCAGCGTCTACATGCAGTCGTCTGCGTACGACGACGCGGACGCGAAGATTGATCCGGAAGATGCCTATCTGTGGCGCTTCCAGCCGCGGCGGCTGGAAGCGGAGATCGTCCGCGACAACATGCTTTTCGTCAGCGGCACGCTCGACGAGACGATGTTCGGCCCCGGCACGCTCGACGAGTCGCACAAGCGCCGCAGCATCTACTTCATGGTCAAGCGGAGCAAGCTGGTGCCGATGATGCAACTCTTCGACCAGCCGGAGCCGCTGGTGAGCGTAGGCGGCCGGCCGAGCACGACGATCGCCCCGCAGGCACTTATGTTCATGAACAATGCACAGGTAAGGAGTTATGCTCACAACTTTGCCATTAGTCTGCTGCCGGCGTACGAGAAATCCCCGGAAGATGCGGTGAATGTCGGGTATCTGACTGCCATTGGCCGCCGACCGGATGCAACGGAGTTGTCCGACACAGTGGCGTTCCTGAAGTCGCAGGACGCGTCATATGCCGCGGGAGGAAATGAGACTTCCGCCGCCCGCGAACTGGCACTGGCGGATTTGTGCCAGGTGCTGTTTGGACTCAATGAGTTTGTGTACGTGGAGTAGTGAAAATGAACAATTCACTGGCTAAAACACATTTGCTCTCCCGCCGCCAACTCCTCGCCCAGGCCGGCGGCGGAGCAGGCCTCTTGGCCCTTGCGTCGCTCCTGGCCGACGAAGGGCTGCTGTCCAGCGCCGCCGCAGCGGAGACCAATGCCGCGGGAATGCTCGCCGCCGATCCGCGGCTCAATCCGCTGGCGCCCAAGAAAAGTCACTTCCCGGCCAAGGCCAAGAACGTCATCTGGCTGTTCATGAACGGCGGGCCCAGCCAGGTCGATACTTGGGACTACAAGCCGACCCTCGAGAAGCTAGACGGCAAACCCCTGGAAGGCTTCGACAAGAATACGGGGTTCTTCACCGCCCAGGTCGGGCCAGTGATGAAGTCGCCGTTCAAGTTTGCCCAGTACGGCAAGTGCGGCGCATGGGTCAGCGAGATCTTTCCGAAGATGGCCGAGCACGTCGATGACATGGCGTTCCTCTACTCGTGCTACACGGGCAGCAACAACCACGCCCCGGCCCTGTTCATGATCAACTCGGGGACGCCGAGGATGGGCTTTCCCTGCCTGGGCTCGTGGGTCACCTATGGATTGGGTAGCGAAAGCCAAAACCTGCCGGCATTCGTGGCTATGACCGATCCGCTCGGCCGCGGTCTCCCCAAGGGATACTCGCAGAATTGGGGGGCCGGATTTGTCCCCAGCGTCTATCAGGGGACGTGGCTCAAGCCCGACGGCGACCCGATTGACAATCTTTACCGCCCGAAGGAAATGAGCGATGCACAACAGCGGGCGCAGCTTGATCTCCTGGCAAAGCTCAACCGCCGCCGGTTGGAAAAATCGCCGCAAGAAACGGAACTGGCCGCCCGCATCGAGAGTTTTGAGCTGGCGTACCGCATGCAGATTGCAGCGCCCGAGGCAATCGACATCCAGCAGGAGCCGGAGCATATCCACAAGCTGTACGGCATTGGCGAAAAACGGTGCGACCACTTCGCCAAGCAGTGCCTGATGGCCCGGCGGCTGGTGGAGCGCGGCGTCCGCTTCGTGCAGATCTACTCCGGCGGCATGGAGAACGAGCGGAGCTGGGACGGCCATGCGGACGTCAAGGGGAACCACACGCAGTTTGCCGGCGAGACCGACACGCCGATCGGCGGTTTGCTCTCCGATCTCAAACAGCGGGGCCTCCTCGATAGCACGCTCATCATCTGGGGGGGCGAATTCGGCCGGCTACCCATCGTGCAGACAGGCGGCACTGGCCGCGACCATAATCCGCACGCCTTCACCTTCTGGCTAGCCGGCGGCGGCGTTAAGGGCGGCACTCTCTACGGCGCGACCGACGAGTTAGGCCACAAGGCCGTCGAAAACCGCGTCCACGTCAACGACCTGCACGCCACGATCCTGCACCTGCTGGGGCTGGATCATTTGAAACTCACGTACCGGCTCAACGGCCGGGATTTCCGGCTGACGGATGTGGGGGGGAGGGTGGTGACGCCGGTCATCGCTTGAAATCGTCGTGTAGAATAGAGTGTCGCCAACCACTGGGAGGCAGCGATGCAAACCACGGCCAAGTACGTTTTCTGGCAAGAGAAAGACGCCTGGCTCGGTTACTTCGAGGAATTCCCCGATTACTGGACCCAAGGGGAATCGCTCGACGACCTGATCGAGCACCTGCGCGACCTGCATCGCGATTTGACGAGCGGCGAAATCCCCGGCATTCGCAAGGTCGGGGAGCTCGTGGTCTCATGAAGCGGGTCGAACTCCTCAAGGCCATCGAGGGTTTTGGCTGCGAATTGGTCCGCCACGGCGGCAAGCACGATTGGTATCGCAATCCGACGACCGGCGTCTGCCAGCCTGTTCCCCGCCATCGAGAGATTAACGAGCATCTGGCTAGGCGGATCATCCGGCTGTTGGCCACTCCGGTTGACGATTCAACCGTCGATGATGCCCAGGAAGACGAGTAACGTCGTCTGAATGCCTTGGGGCGCAACGTCTAGATCAGGATCGACGGATTTTTTCGGTTAAGTACGGAATCCGAATGCGGTAAAGGTGGTCGTCGCCACGGAATGCGCTTACACGCGGTGCATTGACGCGAATTGCCCTCGATTTGTGGCGTTATGCTTCATGATCCACGATGCTGGTTTGGCAAAGCTCGTTTTGCGCGGTTCGCTGCTGGTCATCCTGACTCTTGTGGGATGTCGGTTGGAACCACGTGAGATCGAGTTTGTAGTGCCCGCAGGCTTCCACGGTCCGTTCATCATCATTACGGGAACGAGCGGCCAGTCCGGCGCGTTTCGAAATGGCAAAGTCACGATCAATGTTCCTAAGTCGCGAATCGTCGTGATGGACGACGATTCGGCGTTTCTTGAAATGACTCGATGGACTGCTCGCTTCGCGGACGGAAGGCCGCTTTCCATTGGCGGTGAGGTTTCAGAATCGGTCATTGCATTGCGTGGTGGCGGTCATTCGTCCGGTATGTCCAGAGAATTGATCATTCCACCGCATTCCGAGTTCTTTGTGGGTACCGACGACGAGTTCGTGAAGGCCGACTTTGCTGACTTGCTGCGAAAAGTATCATCGCCAAGACCCGATTGAGTCGGCGAATTGGCGGGCATTGCTTGAGCCACCTCGTCGATGTGCAAGCTCCACCCGGCGATTATTTGCTCGCCACCACCTTCCGCGCCCGCGTATACCACTCCGCCGCTTCCTCCAGCTTGTGCTTCCGGCAAAACGCTTCCAGGCTCGCCAGATACTCCGCCGGATCGACGCGTAGGTTCCAGCAGACTTTGCGGAGGCAGACGGGGCAGAAGTGGAGCGGCTGGCGGTCGCTTTCGGGGAGGCTGTTGGAGCCGTTCATGTTGCAAGCAAAGGCCGTGCAGTGCTGGATCGTGAGGATGTGCCCCGTCTCGTGGCTGGCGGTGGAGAGCGTCCGCCGCAGGCACCTCTCGAATGCTACGTCGCTTTCGGCTGGATCGCCAAAGCGGTAGATCGACCAGACGCCGACCCTCTCGCGGAGCTTCGCCTGGCCAAAGACAAAGTTCCAGTCATCCTGCGGATAAAGATCGCTGGATGTGAACGCCAGGTATGCCAGCGCGTCGTCCGGGCGGCTACTCTCCAGAATTTCGTCGAGCACATAGGTCGTCAGAATCTGCTTGTCGCCCCACTGCGGATGCGTCCGCCGTGCACGAGGCGGAACATCCGCTAGCGCCAGCTTGCGGTGCCGCTTTACCGGCACTTGATACACCACGCTCAGGTACTCGCAGGCAACGTCGAGGATCTGCTCCTGTTTGGGCGAGAAGTCGCCGATCTGGCAGATGTAGATGGTGGAAAGCTGCTCGCTTTTGCGCAC
>DASRJP010000412.1:0-13361 GCA_035649415.1 Pirellulaceae bacterium
CGTCGCCACCACGATGGCGTCACAACCGATGCGCTCCTTCGCCTTGGTCAGGTCCCCTTGTGCGTCCCACAAGCCCACGACCAGCTTTACTTCTGGCAGGCGCTCGCGGAGCCGCTTGCAAAGGTAGCGGGCGTGCATCACCGCCGCCGGAGGCGTGGCGGAAACGCAAACCACCTCGGCAGTGTACTCATCGACGAGATCAACCATCTCGTCGGCCAGCGACGTCACGGAAACGGCCTGCACAACGCAGCCCTTGGTCTCCAATACTTGCGCGAGCATCAGGGCGGTGATTTCATCCGCCTCGGTGCGGGCGGGCAGGCAGAGGACGCTAGGGCCCGACAAGTTGATCCCACTGGCTCGACTTTCATCGCTGCGTGTCTGTAGCGCGTCCGCGGCGGCCTTTCCCGCCTGCGTTTCCTGCTGGCGCTCGGCGCGGTATTGAATCATCTCCTTCAGGCTTTGCATGATGAACTTGTGCTTGCCCTCGTTCAGCTCGCCAAGCTGCCAATGCGTCTCGGCCAAAGCCAGTGCCGGGATGAGTACGGTGTCGTACACCTCCTCGAGCGGCTGGTGCGCAACAAAGTCCTCGAACAATTCGCCGGCCTCTTCCTGATCGCCGGCCAGCAGGCGCTGATAGATCCGTGTTTTGGGCTCAAAAACCGCCTCTGTGCCCAGCAGAATGCCCAGAAAGGACAGTTGGGGAACGTGATTGCCAACCACCAATAGGCACACGGTGAGCGGCGTTGCCAGCAATAGCCCGATTGGCCCCCACAACCACATCCAGAAGACAGCCGCCACCAGGACCGCCACCGCCGACACGCCGGTATTCTTGCCATACAGCCAGGGCTCCATGACGTTGTTGCTGACCAGCTCCAGCACCACGAACAGCGCCACCGTCAGAATGGGCGCTGCCCAGCCGGTCGAGATGGCCATCGACAGGCCAATCGGCATCGCAGCGGCAATCCAGGGGCCGATGTAGGGAATGAACCGGAGTGCCGCGGCCAGGATTCCCCACAGGATGGCGTTGGGCACGCCGATCAAGTACAGCCCAATGCCGACGGAAATGCCGAACGTGACGTTGATGAAGAGCAGTACGGAGAGGTAACGGCTGACCCGTTTGGCGGCGTCTTCCAACATTTGCGTGGTCACCGTCACGTGGCCTTTGCCCACCAGGTGGATGAAGCGGTCGCGCAGGTCCTCGCGCCGAACCAGGAAGTACACGACGAGCACGATCACGATGCCGGTGGTTCCGAGCACCTCGAGCAGCGTGCCAAACATGCCGCTGAAGACTTGCAGCGGGCTGGCCGGCGAGGAAAGGACCCGGACCGAGAAGGGCAGCTCGATCGTTCCATTGGCCTGCTCGGCAAGCGTGAGATTCTGGCCCATTCCCTGGGACGAGGTGGCCACCTTGCTCAGCGCGGCGGCTGCGTACTCGTTTACCGAGCTGAGCTTCTCCTCGAAGTTGCGCTGGTATTCGGGGATTTTGGGCGCCAAGCGGGCCATCTGATCGGCGGCCGTCCAAGCCGCGATCCCCAGCGCCGTGAAACCCAAGACGGCCGTCACGAGCACCGCCGGGATCCGGCCCAGCCCCCGCCGCTCCAGCCAGTCACAGACTGGACTCAACAAGAAGCTGAGCAGCACCGCCAGCGTCAAGGGAACCAGCACTCCCTTGGCCAGGTACAAAGCCGCTACCACGACGGCGATCGACGCCAGCGTCAGCATCCACGAGGTTTCGCCGATTTTGTCCAGGCGCGGCATAGGATTTTCTGAAAGCAAAAAAATGCACTACCACATCTTCAGTTTCCACCCCAGCACGAAGCCGATGCCCAAGCAGCAGAGCGCGACGACTTCCGGCCTTTCGCGGGCGTATTGCCGAAAGTATTCGACCAGGTCGCGGGACGGCCTGAGCCGCTCGTCCGGCTGGTGAATATCCTCAACATTCTGGGTTGCTGGATAGGTTTGTCCTTCGTTCATTTCACGGTCCTCCAAGAGTTGTCGATACCATTTCTGCGTGTGATCCGGCTGCGCTCGAGCACTTTCTTTACCCAGCGCAGGTTGCGGACTAGTTCCTGCTGCGAGCGCCCTAGGACAGTCACGCTCTGGCGGACTTGGAACAACCCGATGGCGCACAACAGCGCGCTCACAACCGCTCCCACCACCACCGCTATCAGAAATCCCGCAGCGTACGATATTTCGAAGACCTGGATGACGAGCAGAGCCAAGGCGGCCAGCGCGATGGGAAGGCAGGTCAAACCCAGCACCACGCCGCCGAGCAAGACCAGGCCTGGAACCAGCACACGCCGGCCGCATTCCTGCGCGTCGGCGACAAAAAGCTGGACCTGCAATTCCGCCAGGGTTAATACGTCGTGCGCGAACTCGCCCACGTTTCGTGCCATGGCCCTGGGGGCGGTCTCCGGCAAGCCGTTCTGCTCGTTTAACTTCGTTTGATTTTCCATCCCAGAAGGATCCCTATGCAAAATGCCGCACTAATTCCCATCACCGGGTGCCGTTGGACTAACGATTCGATTTGACGCATCCGACGAGTGAACTCTTGCTGAGCCTCGTTGCGTAGCTCCTGCAAAGCAGGTTGCGGCGGCTGTCCGATTTGCCTCGAGACCCTCGAGTACTCAGTAATGCGATTGGTCATGGTTGATCGTTCTGTGGTGACTTGGCGACGGGGGTGTCAAAGAGTCTGCCGGCTTGTTGCAGGGCATACGCGGAAACTCCTCGCATTGCCAGATTGCCCAGAAACTTCAGCAGCATGCCGCGCGCATTCCCACTGGGTGGTGCGGGCGCAATCATGTGCGCATCCGGTTGCTTCCCCCCGATACGCGGAACGATCAAGTATCCTGCGGCCAAGGCGGCTCCCAGACAGATCCACGGATAGGTCCGCACGTAATAGCGCCACTTACCCATGTCGCGCGCACCCTCGACAATCTCCTGGACGTCTTCGTCCAAGTCACAGCGCACCTCGTCCATGCGCTGCCGAATGGCGTTCGTTTTGGGCGAATCGTTGATCGACTTCTCCACGGCTTGTTCCTTCTTCGATCTCGTCAAGAGACGTACTTGGCTAGCGACTCGGGCAGCACGCCCGCGATCGAATCCAGCATTTGGCGACCAAGTTTTTCTGCTGCGAGCTCCGTCCGCTGTCCAAACGATGGACGCGGGGTGTGGGGTCCGCCGAGGATGCTTCCCAGGGCGACACCGACCGCCAGGCCGACCCCAAAGACGACAAGAACCGCCGACAGCGGGTAATGGCTTACCAGCCCCTCGGCATTCGCTACTGCCCGTGCCACGGTTGGCTCATTCGAAATCTGCACTTGTCCAGCAATCATTTCATTACCCTTTTTTCTGAAGGCTTCATTTCTTTCCGCATCGGCCGGGTCAAGCACAGCGTCCGTGTTGCTGTACGTGGCCCTCGATACCTCGGCCGGCACCATCGCCGGGGATTGTTTAGCGCGACCGCAACACCAGGCCCACGATCACTCCGGTAATGACACCGGCACCGAAACAAACCGCCAACGATTCGGCGGGGCGTTCCCGCACCATGCGCTCGACTTCGGCGTACCCTTCACGCACCGCTGCGGCGGCTTGATTGGACGTTTCCTGGACGGCATCAGCCGCCTGCTGGGCACCGGCCCGAGCCGTCTCGCCAGCCCGGCTGAATGCGGCGGCGCCGTCCGAAGAGAGCTGCTCGAAAAACTGCTCGATGTCTTCTCGCGCCTCGCCCGTTCTTCGCTGGATCACGCCCACAAGCTGATCCACATTGCCATTGAAAAGGTCGTCATCCGTGAGCGAGCTCCACCTGCTACGCAGCTTGCCTTTGACCTCGTCCCAATTTCCCTGAAATGTTTGTTGGTTGATCATCTTTCAGTCCATTTCCTTTCATGAAACATCAGCGATCGTTCCGCAGGCGACGGCAGCTCATCGTCGTCGCCTGCGTGTCGTCATGGCCTTTCATCCACACCCTTAGTTCCTGGGCGCGTTCTTGCCTTCGCTTTTGGGCGATCGCTTCGATCCACCTTTCGGTCGATCGTCGGATCCGCCTCGGGTTGCGTCCGTCGGTTCACGATTTGGTTTTCCCTTCGGTTCTACTTTGTGCCGCTCAGGGCGTGGCGAGCATCGTTGTGCACAATGTTGATCCTCGAGTTGAGGTCGCAAAACTCACTTAAGGTGGAATAGGAATGGTTAGATCGTTCGCGGGCGTTCCAGCCGTCCTATCCGCAGGGGTCACGTCCGGAATGTCAGCCAAGGCGGGCAACTCCAGAGGTTTCCGTCGCGCGGGCTCCGGACACGCGCTGAGATAACTCAGCAGGTCGCCAACGTGGGAGGTGGCCAGGGCGAGGCAGGTGTCCGCGCCGCCGTAGTAGAGGCGAATCGCGCCGCTCTGCTTGTCTAGAATCCAGCCGCAGGGGAAGACGACGCCGTTGACGTCGCCCTGGCGCTCGTAGGCCATTTCCGGCGCGAAAATCCACTCTTCGCTGCGGCGCAAGACCCGACGAGGATCTTCCAGATCCAAGAGCGCCAGCCCCAGGCGATACAGGCACCCTCCAGGCGTGAGCCGCACGCCATGGTACAACAGCAGCCATCCCTCCGACGTCTCCAGCGGCGGTGGGCTGAGGCCGATCTTGTTGGCGTCCCACCAGGCGCCGCGCCGCGCGTGCAGCAGAACGTGGTGGCCTCCCCAATGCGTCAAATCGGGCGAGAATGACAGCCATATATGCGCGCCCGAGCTTCCCCCTGACACTGGCCGGTGGATCATCGCGTAGCGATTGCCGAAGCGGCGCGGAAAGACAGCGGCATCCTTGTCTTCGGGGGGCATCACGGGTCCCAGTCGGGTGAAGGTCGCAAAATCCTTAGTCGCCGCCAGCGATACCAATGGCCCGCTCGGTGAGTATGCGGTGTAGGCCATGATCCATTCCTCTCGATCCTCGACCCACGTCAAGCGCGGGTCTTCGACGCCCCAGGATTCCTCGGGGTAATTCTGTGGATCGGACGCAAAGCTCGGCTGGGAGTCGATGTGCCAATTGGTAACGCCGTCGTTGCTCCGGGCGACCGTGAGATGAGAATGGCCGCGGCGGTCTTCGACGCGCACGAGCAGGATCGTTTCATCCCCCACCTGGCAGGCGCCGGCATTAAATACCGTATGGGCCGGGTAGGGCCAGTCCTGAATGGTGAGGATCGGATTGGCGGCATGGCGATAGAACAGCTCTTTGTGCAAGTTGGGGGGTTTGGCGTCGCGTAGCATGGGGTCTCCTGGGTGCAAGTCTCGGCGATGTTTTGGCGGCACTACGCTCTGGCGGCGACCGGCTTGCGCTCGTCACCAAAGGCATGCTGAATCTCCACGTTGTGCAGTTCGGTCCACAGGTAGGCCAGCGTCGATTCCGCTCCCTGGTTGCGATTCATGCCCCTCTGTTCCAGGCCGTCGCAGCAGGCGCCATAACGCACGTCGGCCAGCGGTTGGCCTACGCTGTTTTGGCCGTGGAACCAGCCTTGCGCCCGACGGAAGATCGTCAGGTAGGCTTCATCACCGCGCACGCCATAGGCGGCCAGCGCGGCGTCGGCCATCGTGGCCGCCTCAATGGGTTGCTGATCGTACAGGGCTTTCACTTCCCCGTGGGGATACCAATCCCGGTTCCCGACTGGCCAAAAAACGCCGTCGGCTGTGGTCACGAGGTCCAGGAAGCCGAATGACGTTTCGGCGACTTCCAGGAACGGCTTCTCTGGCCAGTGCTGGGCGGCAACGAACAGCGCATGCGGCAACACCGCGTTCGCGTAGGTCAGCCGCGACTCAAACCACGGCCAGTCGGGACGCAACGAACGGCGGTAGCATTCCACGAGTCGCTGCGCGGCCTGAAAGGCCACGTTTTCCATCGCGGCAATATCTTCCACGCCCGTTGACCACAAGTGGCCCCAAGCCAGAATCAAGTAGGCCTGCGCCCGCAGGCTCCGCAGCTCCGCCAGCGCGGGCAAAACGGCCTCGATCAATTCCCGCGCCAGAACGCAGTATCCCGCCGGCAGGCGGCTGCCCAGCACCTCCGCCAGGGCCAGCACCGCCTGCCCCTGGCAATCGCCAGTGCCGGCGGCATCGAGCCAGTCCCGCTGATAGCTCAGAAAGTTATGAAACCCGCGCACCGGGCAGCGGGCGTGCTCGAGAAAGCTCAGATACCCTGTCACTCGGGTCAACAGTCGCTCATTGGGAGATCGGCCCCATAGCCGTGCACACAACCGCAGGGCCCGCGCGTTGTCGTCGGTGGTGTAGCCGCTTTCGCGGCGGGGAATGCTGTAGATGGCGTGCTGGATCAGGCCGGTCGAGTCGGTCATGCGGTCCAGGTGATCGAGAGGTGGAGGGTTGCGAACGCTCATTACATTCCTCCATGCACCAGCTTGCTGGGCTGGCGCTTGCCACTGAGCGACTCGAAAACCCTGCTGTGAAGGAGTTGTCGCCTGGCCGCGCTGGCGGAAACGATCCGGGCAAAGAGTTCCAGGTACTGCCGGCCTACATTCGGCCAGAACATGGATCGGGCGTAGGCATACGCCCGGCGCCGCGTCTCCAGGCGAAGCGCGTCGTCGCAGAGTAACCGCAGCGTGGCATCCGCCATCGCAGCGCTTTGGCCAAACGGCACGAGCAGACCTCGCCCGTCGGCCAGGACTTCCTGGGCATACAGATAAGGAGTGCTCACGACCGCCCCTCCCGCAGCCATGGCATAGGCCATCGTGCCGCTGGCGATCTGGTCTTTGCCCGGATACGGAGTCACGAACACGTCGCAGGCCTGCAAGTGGGTCAGCAGGTCGGCCAGGCTGAGATATTCGTTCACGAAATGTACGTGCGACGCGACGCCCAGCGCCTCGGCCATCGCCACGAGGCTCTCGCGGTAAACTTCCCCCTCCTGACGCTTGACCTGCGGGTGCGTGGCCCCCACGATCACGTACACGACGTTCTCGCATGCGGCCACGATCTGCGGCATCGCCTGGATCATGTACTCCAGTCCCTTCCCTCGATTGATCAGCCCAAACGTGCAAACCACACGCCGCCCGGTGAGCCCCAACTTCGCTTTGTGAGTGCCGTCACGCTGGCAGGGTACCTCCGGCACACCGTGAGGTATCACGTGCACCTGCGGACCTGACACGCCGTAGACGGTGTCCAAGAGCTCGGCGGCGATGTTCGTCATGACCACGATCCCCTGGCTGTAGGACGCCAGGTTCTGGATCAAGCGCCGCGGCACCGGGTCCGGATGCGTCAACAGTGTGTGGAACGTTGTCACGATCGGCCTGCGGCACTCGCGGACGAATTCCATCACGCGGCTTCCCCATTCGCCGGGGTAGAGGCCGAACTCGTGCTGCAAACTGACCACATCGCAGTGAGAGTCGTTGGCTACTTCCGCCGCCCGGCGGTATGCGTCCGGGCGGTTGTTGTCGATGACGTGTAGGACCCGCGGGTCGGCGTGGCAATGCGCGTGTGTTTTTTGAATCACCGCCAGCGACGACACCGGCTCCCGCGCTGCCAGATCCACGGCGTTGGCGGAATCCTTGGTGAATGTCGCCAGGCCGCACTCCTCTGGCGGATAGGTTGACAAAAACAGGGGTCGAACGAAGTCCATTAGCGATCTCCTGCGGTCGTTTGTTCAAGCACCGCTGTTCGACTCAGGTGGAGTCGATTTGCGCGGCTGTCGTTTCATGGAACCAGAACTGATTCTGCGGACATGTGGTTGCGAGTCAGCCTCATCTTCATCGCTTCCTCCAAGTCGTCTTTGCCTTCCATCCGCACTTTTAATTCCTGGGCGCGTTCTTGCCTTCGCCCTTGGGCGATCGCTTCGCTCCACCTTGCGGTCGATCGTCGGATCCGCCTTTGGGTGCCTCCGACGGCTCGCGATTCGGATTTCCCTTTGGCTCGGCCTTGGGGCGCTCGGGGCGTGGCTCGACCTTGGGCGCCTTCGGCTCTGCCTTTGGCCGCTGGGGCCTTGGTTCCGCCTTGGGGCGCTCCGGGCGTGGTTCGACCTTGGCGCGCTCGGGGCGCGGATCTACCTTGGGCGTCTTGGTCTCGAGTGGCGACTCGGCTTTGCCGCGGGCCTTTCTCGGCTTGGGCTCGACTTTGGCATCTGGCTGTGGAGCATCAATGGCCTTGGGAGGTGCATCGTCCTGGCCGAGCCGTTCGACCGGCTGGGCCACAATCGGCGTTCGGGGAAGTTTTACTTTCACCGGCTTGGCGGTCCGGATAGGCGCGTCGGCTGACGGATCGGCCGCTTCGGCCTCCAGTTTCTGCCGCTCGGCGCGGGACTTGCGGAATTCCTGTCCCCGCTGCGAGATTTGCTGGCGCTCTTCCTTGGCCACCGGCTGAAATCGAATGGGAGTTTCCTTGCTCTTGGCCAGTTCGTCGATGGACTCGGCCACGACCAGGCTCTGGTCGTCGTCCTTCGCGCCCTGCCGGCTGCGGTCCCGCTGGGCCGTCCAGGTGCGCGGCGGCCGCGCCTCTTCATGGTCGCGCCGGTTGGCGAAGTCCGCTTCCACGCGGCGATGCCACTGGCGGTCGTTTCGATGATGCCAGCGCTGGTGAGCATAAAACGGATCGTAGCCGTAGCGACTGGAATAGAACGAAAACCACGGAGAGAACCCGATGGAAGCGTAGCTGGAGCCGTAGTAATCTCCGAAGTAGTAGTGGCCGTAGCTCGGCCGCAAGAAGAGATGGCTGCTGAACACGCCCGGATTGATCACCGTCAGGGGTGAGTAGGAGAAACCGCGCCGCGAGTAGACGTTCGAATTGAAATAGACCGGGGCGTACACCACGCCGCGCCTGGCGACCGAGTAATCGTAGTAGCTATCCACAAAGACGTAGCCGCGCGGCGACCACACGTAATGGGCGGGGGTCCAGACCCAATTCGGCTGTGCCGTCACCCAGTATCCAGGCCGCCATGCGTAGCGCGATTGATTCCAGATCCAACTGCCGGGGGTCCAGATGTGGTCCGCGGAAGGGGCGGCAATGTTGGGGCCTTCTTCAATCGTCTCCGGCGGCTCGGGCAGGTATTCCACTTCGCTCGCCTTGGCGTCCGCCCAGTAGCCGGAAGTCCACTGGGAGCCGCGGCCCGAATTGCCCCAGTAACCGCTTACCCATTGGCGACCCGGCGGCAGCGAGCGCCAAATGCCGCTGACCCACAGGAAATCACTTCGTTCGTCATCCCAGGCAAAGTAGCCGGGAATCCAGTCCACGTTGGCCCCTTCCGGTTTCTGTTCCGGGGGCAACTCCTCGATCGCCTCGGGCGCGGGCTTCTCCACCACGACGCCCGGCTGGGGATCAAAGGAGATCGTTTCGGCAAATGCTTCGTGCACCGGCCCGCGAGTGAGCACCTCGACCCCATCCTCGGCCTCTGTCCGGCCCCGTGGTGCATCGCGCTGTTGTCCCCAGGCCAGAGCCGCGCCCAGTAGGGCGGCGACCAGGCAATAAACGAATTCCTTCATTTTTGTTTTCCTTTGAGTACATGGGTGGCGAAGCAGCGGGCGCTGGCCAGGGGCCAGCGCCCAGTGCTCGCGTAAATGTCGCCCTTCAGACTTGGTGTCCTTATAGGCTCGCAAAATCCTGATTCTTGTCGATCGCTTCGATCCGAGTCGCGGCGTGCGGCTGATCGTTCTCGGTGGTCACGCGGATTTTCGTCCCCGGCTTCAGGTCGGCGGCCTGGCAAGCCTTCCCGTCCAGGGTCAGCGTGACGTCGGCAGTCATCGTATGGGAATGTTCCTTGCCGTCCTTGTTCGCCATCACCAGCTTATTGCCGAAGATGCTGACCAATTTGCCATCGTGACGATTGCTGGCAAAATCCGGGTTCTTGTCGAGCCCTTCAATCCGAGTCGCCAATTGCTTATCAGCACCCCGCGTGGTCACGCGGATTCTCGTTCCCGCCTTCAGATCGGCGGCTTGGCAAGCCTTCCCATCCAGGGTCAGCTTGACATCGCGCGCCAGGGTGTGGGAATGCTCCTTTCCCTCTTTCCCTGCTGTCATCACGAGCTTGTCACCGGTAATGCTGACCAGCTTGCCGTCGTGAGTGCTGTCCTTGACTTCCTCACCAGCCAGCGCAGTGGCACTGACAAACAATCCAATTGCCAGCGCCGCCAATAGAAACATGCGATAAGACATGCAGTTACCTTATTTCCTTACGGACGTGCTCAGACCAATAGCGAGCGCAAAAATGCGCCCGTTCTCACCTCCGTCTCGGACCGCTGAGTCGTTCGGTTCGAGGGCGTGCCGCTGGAACCCGGATTCGACCCAGCTTCCAGGTATGCGGCACGCCTTCCAAACCATCAAGCAAGAGTGGTCGTTGCGGTCAGGGCGTCGCGGCAGTTTCTAGCGTGCGATCGGCAAAGCGTGCGCGATGCGAATCGCTGTCTCCCAAAAGGGGCAAACTGGCAACATGCTGACCGAGCCGATTACTCTCACGTTCTTTGTGCCTCTGTTGATCTTGCCCGCTGATGACCAATGCCAAGTAGCTGGCGCACGTGCGCCGCGATTTCACCATCCGTCATTTTGTCAACCGTTCCCACGTGCGCGATGCGCCCCTTGAGCTTCTGGCCCTCCATGCGATTGGTGAATTCCCCCTTGGCTTCGCCCGGTCCCAGAACCACAATCACATCCGCATCACGCAGACAGGCAATGACGTCGTCGTAGTATTTGTTGAGGTGGATTGTCGTCTTGCGCTCGCGTTTGTCTTCCGCCACGAAGTCGTTGGGGGTGTAGGATCTCTTCCCTTGCGCACCACCAGGGGACCGAGCGAGTTCGTCCGGGTCGGACATGATGTGCAGGATGTCCTCCCGCTTGTCGGTGATCAGCACCACGACAGCCTTGTGGTGATCGATCCATACGCCCGCATTGATCGTCATGGGCCTGACCCTTTCAGTTTCTGTTACAGCTCACGCGTGATTCCGGCGTTGATTCGAGAGTGCTCGTCCATGGGAGTCCGGGGCCGCGTGGCGTTGGGAACTTCGACTCCCAGGGCGCTGGCCAGGGCGACCTGGTGGTCCTGTTCCTGCACCAGGATGTCCCGGATGTGTTCGGCGATGGCAAATTCGCCGAGCGCTTCGCACTGAAGCACGCGCTGCCGGTAGTGATGGATCGTCTCCGTCTCGGCTTCCAGGTCGAAGCGCAACATGTCTTCCGCCTGCGCCGAGGTTTTCACCGGTTTGGGCGCCGCCGCGGGCATTCCGCCCAGATAGTCAATCTGTCCGGCAAGGATGAGTGCGTGCGAGAGCTCTTCCGCCGCGTGCCTTTCGAGTTCCGCGGCAATGTTCATGTACTGGGGGCCCTTCAGCACTTGCGAGTAGATGACATAGGAAATGACGGCCTGGTATTCACGCGCCAGGTCGTCGTTGAGCAGCGCCACCAGGTCTTCGCGCGACACGCGCACTGCGCCGTTGGATTTTGCATGTCGGTTTGCCATGTGTATCTCTGATGGTGCCGCGGGCCGGCCGGCACTTTTTAGGAGTGGGAATTAAATGACTCTCATGAGCAGCAGGACGATCACAATGAGCAGGACCAACCCCAGCCCGCCGCTGGGAAGTGCGCCCCAGTTGCGGCTGTGTCCCCAGGTGGGGAGCGCCCCAACCAGCAACAGGATCAAGACCACTAGCAAAATCAGGCCGAGCATAGACATGGCAGATCTCCTTGGATCAAGAAACCGAACAATTGACTTGTGTTGTACATCAGGTAGCACGGAACTCGCGCAGCACGTACTTGCAACGATCCTTAGGCCATTGCTCGGATGGCAATACATCGATAACTGAAGAGCAGAATCAGCGATCCGATGATGGCCATCGCGAAGCTGCGGAAATCGAACATCGGGAACGCCACGCCGCCCCAGTACATTCCGAGCAGGCCGCCAATGGCCGCGCCAGCCATGCCCAGCAGGACCGTGCCGGTGGTCCCTGCCGGGTCGGGGCCCGGCATGACGAGCTTGGCTACTCCCCCCGCCATCAGCCCAAACAGGATTCCTAACAGGATTCCCATGGCAGCCTCCCATACACGTGTGAGTAAGTTTCACTCCCGCCTGCAACGCGCACGACCATCGCGCCTCGCCTCCGCACGAATCCTCACGCCGTCCGCGCGGTCGCGACGAATCGATAACCAAACAAGAGCAGCAAGGCCCCGCCGACAGCGATGACCAGACTGCGGACGTCGAAGCCGGATACGGTTCCGTAGCCCAGTGCCGTGCCGATGAAGCCTCCCAGGACAGCGCCCACAATCCCTATCAGGATGGTGACGATAATTCCCCCGGGATCCCTTCCCGGTAGGAGGACCTTCGCGATTACCCCCGCAATCAATCCAAACACGATCCAGGAAAGAATTCCCATAAACCATCTCCCAAAAAAGTTGTGATGTAATGTCTCACTCCCACGTCCTATCCAATTCGCCGTAATCGAGCGGGGGGAGTAACGTCTCCGCTCCTGGCGAACTCTCCGCTGCTGACTCCGTGTGGCGTCTCAGCGCCTCAACCTTGACCACCAGCAGGACGCCGGGGGGCAGCCGGGCCAAGTGCACCATCCAGCGGCCGCCACCTGCGCACCTCACCAACTCACCGCTCAGCCCCGCCAAGGCCCCGGAGTGGAGCGCGACCGACTGTCCGGCCTGCCAACCGTCATGGCGACATCCGCAGGCACGTCGCTCCGGAGGCAAGTGATCGTTCATGGGAAAACTTCTCCGTGTTCTGGGCATGAACTATCCAGGCAAACTGACAACCTTCCGCCGACGCACTCTCTAACCCTCCGCGCCGCCGTCATCCGCCCATTGGCCGATCTCCTCTTTCATTGCCGGCGGACTGCGCCGCGGGTGATTCGCCGGGTCGGCTTGACAGCGTTCCCAGACCTCCAGGCGATTCACCGGGATGTCGGCATCGACTTCAAATCCCAGCCTGACCCTCCCTCCCCGGATCTCCAGCACCTTCACCTTGAACAGTCGCGCGAAACTTTCGCTCCCGCCGACTACCACGGACTCCTGACTCTTTCTCGAAAGTACCAACATGCTTGGACTCCTTTTCGACAAACTTCGCCTCCGGAGCTCCGGACCATCACACCAGCACCGCCTCCTGCGCTGCTCCATGTTTTTTTGACTCGGCGTCGATGAGAATGGGTGCCCCGCAGGACAATCCCAATCGCCGGCGCTCCAGCATCAGCAGCGTTTCTAAGACCAAAGCCTCGACCGGCTTGATGAGAAACAGGTCGATCCCCGCCTCATGACACTGCCGCCGGTGTTTTTCATCCCCAAAGCCCGTCACGGCAATTAAAAAGCACTCCTTCAGTTGCGCGTGGCGGCGAATCTGCGCCGCCAATTGGCAGCCATCCATCCGGGGCATGGCAACGTCCAGAACGATGACGTCGGGCGAAGC